>NZ_CP081149.1:1300057-1625071 GCF_019665785.1 Deefgea piscis | reverse complement strand
CGGCAGTGACGACGAGCGCATCGCCGCAGCGATTGAAAAAACCCGTGATTTCTTTGAAGCCATGGGCATCAAAACCAAATTAGCCGATTACGACTTAGGCCCAGCCGCCATCGACGCCGTCATTAAGCAACTCGAAGCCCACGGCATGACGCAATTGGGTGAACGCCAAGATGTAACACTTGAAGTCAGTCGCGACATTTTAACTGCCGCACTATAAACAAAGCCTTAGCACCGGGCCATGTCCAAATCGACTGGCCCGTTTCAACCTTAAAGGATGCGCAATGAGCAGCAATCGCCAAATCGTTTTAAATTCCCGCCCCGTGGGCGCGCCAACGCCAGCTGATTTTCGCCTCATCGAATCGGCGATACCAACGCCAGCGGCGGGCGAAATCCTGCTTCGCACCACGTATCTGTCGCTAGACCCCTATATGCGTGGCCGGATGAGCGATGCCCCCTCTTACGCGCCACCAGTTGCGCTTAACGACGTGATGGTCGGCGGCACGATTGCCCGCGTGGAAGCCTCTAACCATCCGCAATTTAAAGTCGGCGATGTGGTGCTTAGCTATAGCGGCTGGCAAGACTACGCGATTTCTAACGGCGAAGGCGTGAATATCTTACCGGCTGATATGGCGCAACCTTCGATGGCGCTCGGCGTATTAGGTATGCCCGGTTTTACCGCCTATATGGGTTTACTCGATATTGGCCAACCTAAAGCGGGCGACACCGTGGTGGTAGCGGCGGCAAGCGGCGCAGTCGGCGCGATTGTCGGCCAAATCGCCAAGCTAAACGGCTGCCGCGTGATCGGCATTGCTGGCGGCAAAGATAAATGTGACTACGTCACCAATGAGTTGGGTTTTGATGTTTGCATCGATCGCAAAGACGCCGATTTTGCCGCGCAATTGGCCGCAGCCTGCCCGTCTGGGATTGATGTGTATTTTGAAAGCGTTGGCGGCGCAGTGTTTGACGCCGTTTTGCCACTACTGAATGTCGGCGCGCGAATCCCAGTTTGTGGCTTGATCGCGCATTACAACGACCAGCAATTACCCGCAGGGCCAGATCGACTCGGCTTATTGATGGGTACGCTATTAAAAAAACGCATTAAGATGCAAGGCTTTATTATTTTTGATGATTACGGCCATCGTTACGGCGAATTCTTTAGCGCGATGAGTCAATGGCTAAGTGAAGGCAAAATCAAATTTAAAGAAGACGTCGTGCAAGGCCTAGAAAACGCCCCCGAAGCCTTTATGGGCCTACTTGAAGGCAAAAATTTCGGCAAACTCGTCGTTCGCGTCGAACAATAATCCGTCCAAAGCCAGCGATGGCTGCGGCAATAAAAACCCGCCCGACTGCGCTAAGCACATCGAGCGGGTTTTTATTTTGCGTTGATGCTGTGCCGCAGGCACTTAAAACCATCAACACGAAAGCTGAAAAACGCCATTTTATTAAGGTATATTTCTCTGCTTCTTGTCCTTATTGGCTCACAAAGCTATACCCTAAATTGCTCAACGCGGCCGTTGAGTTCCAGCACCAGCGCTTTAAGCTGGCGAACTGAATTGGCGGCGCTGCCGACTTCGCGCACATTGTTTTCTGCCATGCTCGAAATGTCCTCCACATTGCGCGCGATATGCTGAGTGGCGCGGCTTTGCTCTTGTGTGGCGCATGAGATTTCACCCACCAATGGCCCCACTTGCGCCGAATGTAGATCTAATTGCTCAACCAACTGATCGGCTTGCTGCGCCAATTGCGCGCCCTGCCTTGCGCGCTGACTCACGCCTTCGATATTACCGACCACACTTTGCGTTTCTTGCTGAATAATTTGGATGGTTTCGGTAATTTGCTGCGTCGATTGCCCTGTTCGCTCGGCCAGTTTACGTACCTCATCAGCAACCACCGCAAAACCTCGCCCCATTTCTCCTGCGCGCGCCGCTTCAATGGCGGCATTCAGCGCCAATAAATTGGTTTGATCGGCGATTTCGCGAATCACACCAACAATCTCTGAAATCTGCAAAGAGCGTTGCCCCATGCTGTGCACCGCGCCAGCCGAAGAATCAATATCATTGGCAATTTGATGCATTTCTTCGGCAGCGGCTTTCACCGCTTGCCGCCCGTGGCCTGCCAGTTCACGTAATTCTCGTGTTACATCGGCGGTGCCACACACATTGGCCGCCACTTGATCAATGCTGGTACTAATTTGCTCTATGGCCACCGTCGCCGAGGCGGCAGCGCGATGTTGCGCTACCGAGCCTTGCTCAACGGCTTGCGAAGAGTTCACCAGCTCATCGGTGGTTTGCGACACTTGCTGCGTGGCGCTAGAAACGCGCATTAATAACTGCTGCAAGCTGGCAATTAAAGCATTAAAGGTATCGGCGATTTCAGCCAGATCACGATTGCCGCTGATTTTTACCCGCTGTGTTAAATTGCCACTGGCGGCAATTTGCTGCATCGCTACCCGTAAAGTATCTAATGGCGAGGTAATACTATGAGCAATCCACAGCGAGGCCAATAATAATACACTGGCCACCAGCACTAAAGCCCCGCCCAAAAATAAAGCCCGCTGCTTAAAAATCGCATCCAAATCGTCAATATAAATTCCCGATGAAATCACCCAGCCCCAAGGCTGAAACAGTTTTGCAGTCGCGATTTTTTCTACTGGGATATCTTGACCAGGCTTAGGCCATAGATAGCGCACAAATTGCGCATTGCCATTTTGCGCGGCCTTGACTAATTCGACGACGATCGGCACACCATTTTTGTCTTTTAACCCCGATAAATCCTTGCCGGTGAGCTCAGGCTTAATCGGATGCTGCACCATACGATATTGCGGATCATAAATACTGAAATAATTGTCTTTGTCATAGCGCAGGTTTTTTAACGCCGCTTTGGCTTGGGCTTGCGCAGCTTCTTTTGACAAGCTGCCGTTTTTTTCTAGCTGCCCATAATGCTCGATCACGCTATGACCCAATTCAATCAGGCTTAAAGTCTTTGCCTCCCGATCTTCGAGCATGGATTGTCGGCTCGATAATAGCATTGCCAGCCCAATACCCAGTAAGCCCAGCAATGCCAAACTCGTTAGCAACCATAATTTATGTTTAATTCTTAAAGCGACACCCATTGCATTCACCCCATCACATCAGACCAGCTTCACCATAGCTGACTTAATATGAAATTTTGGTGAATTTTATTTGTATAAATTGCTATGCGGCGCACCCACAATTCGCTGAACTAAGTATTTGGTTCTACCGCAGGAACTTCACCCAATGCGCTCGCTCTATTTGATGCGAATAACATAAATGGAATAAATCATGAGCACCGCTGAAATCGTACTATTTGGCATGGGCGCCGCCTGCTTAATTTCCTTGTGCCAAATGCTGCTGGCAGCACGGCAAGACCGTGTGGAATTGATTTTTATGGGCACCTGCAGCGGATTACTACTGGTTGGTGGCGTCGCTGTTTAATACACGGCTTTATCGCTGAGCTAAGGCTGCAGCGATAAAGCCCCCTTCATTAGCACCACGCTAAGCTGCGATCACCGCGCAAGTTGCATCTCTCCCCCAAATCAAGCCGCACCACATCCTGTCCTGTTTTGTCCCCTATCTTGTCGTTTCTTGCGCTCACCTTGGCGAACCCCTTGTTTTACACTGCTTCTGTCACCGTCAAAATCAGCTAACAAATCGCTAAAGGGTAAAAAATGTCCAGATCCGCACTGCTTGTCATTGATGTCCAACAATCCTTTTTACAAGCGCCTTACTTTAACGCCAGCGATATGCCGCTATATCAAGCCAAGCAGATCGAGCTCATTACGGCTTGTCAGCGTCAGCACATTCCGGTCATTCGAATTTTTCACGTTGAAAAAACCGGTCATTTTTCAAAAGCATCCGGCTGGGTCAAACCGATGGATTTTTTACCGCCTCACCACGGGCTTGAATTTGAAAAAACAGTTCACAATGCGCTACTCGGTTCTGGTCTACACGAATATCTACAGCAACAAGGCATCCAGCATTTAATCATCAGCGGCATCCGCACCGAGCAATGCTGCGAAACGACTGCGCGAGTGGGGTCTGATTTAGGCTACTCGATTGATTTTGTCACCGAGGCGACGTTGACCTTTGCCATGCAACACGCCAATGGGCAAAGCTTTAGCGCCAAGGAAATCAAAACGCATACCGAGCTAGTCTTAAGCGGCCGATTTGCACGAATTTGCAGCATTGAGCAACTTATCGCCAGCTGGCCGGCGCTCGCTCATGCCTAAAAGCCAACATCGATGGTGCTAGTAAATCTAAAGATGGGGTATAGGCGGCTGAGATTGGGATAATTTACGTTACAGCGCAATACGTCAAAATTGGCTGACGATTTAAATTAAACTGGCGCTGACTACTCTGCAATCAGTATGCCCTACAAGGAAATCCACCATGCCGGCTCGTGACCTACTGCTCGCTCTCGTTGTTGTTTTAACGTGGGGCTTTAATTTTGTTGTCATTAAATGGGGCTTGGTGGGTTTACCGCCGCTATTGTTGGCCAGCTTACGTTTTGCCGCAACGGTATTTCCTGCGGTGTTTTTCTTACGTCGCCCTAATCTGCCGTGGCGCTATCTCATCGTCTACGGCCTGACGTGGGGATTGTGTCAGCTAGGGTTTTTATTCTCGGCCATGGCCAACGGCATGCCGGCCGGTTTGGCATCCGTGGTGTTGCAATCGCAAGCCTTCTTTACGCTGATTTTTGCTGCCGTGTTTTTAAAAGAATCTTTCAAGCACAGCCAACTCATCGGCCTATTGATCGCGGGTATTGGCTTGTGGCTCATTGGCAGCAGCCACGGCCAAAGCATGACTTTGCTCGGCTTTATCATGACGCTACTTGGCGCTGCGGGTTGGGCGATGGGCAATGTGATTTTAAAACAGTGCACACAGCAAGGTCTGCAATTTGATGTGTTGGCCTTTATGGTTTGGGCATCGATTGCGCCGTTGATTGGCTTTGTTGGTTTAAGTTTATGGCTAGAAGGCCCGCAAGAAATCGCCACTGCCTTGCAGCATTTCTCAATGCAATCGTTGTTGGCGGTGCTGTATCAAGCGATTTTTGCCGCCCTACTCGGAATGAGTTTGTGGAATTTACTGCTTAAACGCCATCCAACCAACCTCGTTGCACCCTTTAGTTTACTCGTGCCTTGGGTGGGCTTAAGCGCCGCCGCACTGCTACTGAACGAGCAATTACTGCCACAGCAATGGTGGGGTGCGCTGTTATTAATGACTGGCTTAGTGATTAATATTTTTGGCGGACAGATTCGTCAGCTGTGGCGAGCACGTAAACTGGCGGCGCAAAACTAGCACGCAAGGCACGCTGGGTATTTGACGCTACGGTGCTGGTGCACGGCATTCATCGCCCGCGTCGCGGCAACCCAAAATCAACGCGTCAATCCCGCGCCAGCTTAATTCATGCATAATTTATGTCTGCGTCAGTATTTTTACTCATGGCGCTGACTCTATAGGGCCTTGCATGCTTGATTTATATTTTGTGTTAACCCCGCAATTTATGTTGTTGGATTTAGCTGGCCCAGCGGAAGCGTTTCAAATCGCGGCGCTGCATGGCGCAAATTATCGTCTCAATCTGGTGTCGCCTTTAACTGAACTCACCAGCTCAGTCGGGCTCAAGCAACACCAGCTCGCACCACTACCAACGCCGATTCCAGCCGGAGCGACGGTGATTTTAATTGGCGCACAAAATTCTCTCGTCAACCTCAAAAACACCGAAGCCAAACAAGTGGTTACTTGGCTACGTCAGCATTTTGATGCCCAGCAGCATCAACTGGCCTGCGTGTGTTCAGGCACCATGCTGGCGGCAGAAGCGGGTTTACTCGATGGTCGACAATGCACCACCCACCATGAAATCATTGATCGCCTACGCCAAACCGCCCCATTAGCCCACGTGCATGACGATCGTTTATTTGTGCAAGACGGCCCAGTAGCGACCAGCGCGGGGATTTGCTCAGGGATTGATTTGGCGCTGCATTTAATTGAGCAAGATGCTGGCCCCTTGATTGCCCAAAGTGTCGCGCGCGAAATGGTGGTTTGGCTGCGCCGTAGCGGCCAAGATCCACAGCTTTCGCCTTGGCTGGCGCATCGCAATCATTTGCACCCGATGGTGCATAAAGCGCAAGACTTAATCAGCCGCCAAGTCACTGAGCGCTTAACGCTCACCGAGATTGCCGCGCACGTACACACCAGTAGCCGCAATTTAGCGCGCTTATTTTTGCAGCACTGCGGCATTACGCCGCATCAATATCAACTGGATATTCGCATTGCTACTGCTAGGCAATTATTGCAGCAACCGCAGTTATCCATTGAGCGAATTGCCGAGCAAGCTGGGTTTGCCTCAACGCGTGATTTTCGCCGCGTTTGGCAACAGCAAACCGGTAAACTGCCCAGCGAAAGCCGTTAAGCGCTGGCATATCCCCTGCTACGACAAACCCTGTCAACTACCTCTTTATTGATACGTCTGCGCCGCAATCGCCCGTCATCACACCAGCGTCGGCATCGCGGCTAAATCTTGCTGGCCTATGCCAAATCGCATTTATAAAAAACTAGCCGTATTTCCATCAAGCCGTTGATAATCAACACATCAAGCGAAATACCCCTATATAAATCCCAATAAATTTGCGGTGTGTTGGCTCACAAAATGAATGTTAATAATTCACAAAACCGTGTCAGCTATTGTTTTACAGGGGCAAAATAAGCAATGCTCGCGACAATTGCTTAGGAGAAAGAATTGTTATCACAAAAAAAATCATGGCCGATGTGGCTAAAAATTATGCTGGCGCTCGTCCTTGGTGTTATCGCGGGTTTGGTCGGTGGTGAGTGGATTAAGCAACTAAAACCGATTGGCGACATCTTTTTAGCCCTGCTGAAAATGACCGTGGTACCCGTTATTTTTGTGTCTTTAGTGTGCGGCATTACCGCACTGAAAGACTTAAGCAAGATGGGGCGCGTTGCGGCAAAAACCTTAATGATTTACGCGGTGACCATGGGCATTGCGGCGGCCATTGCGATGCTATTGTCGATGACCTTTGGCATTGGCTCGGGCATGAGCGCCATGCTGCATGGCGTGACTGCGCCAGAAATGCAAAAAACCTCTTTGCTCGACACCATGATGGGGATTTTTCCTGACAATCCATTTAAAGCCTTTGCCGAAGGCCAAGTGCTACCGATTATTGTGTTTGCCATCTTTTTTGGGATTGCCATCAATAAAGCCGGTACTGCGGGTGAGCCGGTGCAACGCTTATTTGTTTCGCTCAATGAAGTGGTGTTTAAGCTAATTTTGATGGTGCTCTCTTTCGCGCCTTACGGTGTGTTTGCGCTGATCGCCTATGTTACCGCCGACAATGGCTTTAGCGTCTTAGGCGAATTAGCCTCACTGGTTGGCGTGATTTACCTATCGTGTATGTTAATGCTGGTGGTGGTTTTTCCACTGTTACTGCGCATTTTTGTACTGCCAGCGTGGCCTTTTCTTCGCAAAATGCTGCCAGTGCAGCTATTTGCGTATTCAACTGCATCGAGCAATGCCACTTTGCCGCTCAATATGGAAACCTGTGAGCACCAATTGGGTGTGCATAATTCGATTGCCTCATTTGTATTGCCCTTGGGCGCAACAGTGAATATGAATGGTTTGGCGACGTATTTGGGCGCAGTGGCAATTTTTGCTGCCAACGCCGTCGGCATTGAATTGACCTTACTGCAAATGGTCACGGTGATTGTCACCACTGTATTAGCGGCAATTGGTGCGGCGGGCGTACCGGGCACGGGCTTGATCGTGATGAGTTTGGTGCTCACCTCGGTGGGTTTACCACTCGAAGTTGTGGCCGCGATTGCCGCAGTGGATCGCATTATCGACATGATGAATACCGCGACCAACGTTTCTGGTGACTCGCTGGCTGCCGTATTGGTGGCGCGCGCTGAAGGTGAGTTGGATCTCGCGACTTATCGTAGTTTAAATAACGACACCGAATAATCATTCAATTAGGCCCTTGCTTGGGCCGCCCCCCCCCATCAAGTCCAATTGGATTTGATGGGGATAATCCCCGCAGCACACTCTCCGCCTTAATCTTTAGTTACACACAACACCGACCAATCCACCCAAAAACTTACACAAAATATCAAGCAGGGCCACTTGCGTGTAAAATCATGCCTTCACTCCGCTGATTTTGGATTACGTCATTCATGCTGGCTCCTCATTTTGTTTCTCGCTGGCTCGCGCAAACCATGCCCGGCATCACCTTGCTACGGCATTACCCTAGGGCATGGTGGGCGTATGATTGGCGCGCAGGGATTTCTGTCGCCGCAGTGGCGATCCCTGTTGGCGTCGCCTACGCCCAACTCGCCGGAATGAGCCCGGTTGCTGGTTTATACGCCAGTATTTTACCGCTGCTGGCGTATGCGCTATTTGGCTCATCACGCCAACTGATCGTGGGGCCAGACGCAGCAACCTGCGCAATGATTTTTTCAACATTGGCTCCAATTGCCGCAGGGGACGCTGCGCTCTATGTGTCTTTGTCGGTGAGTTTGGCCTTGCTCACAGGTTTGTTTTGCCTGATTGCCAGTCGTTTGCGTTTGGGCTTTTTAGCGGACTTTTTGTCTCCACCGATTTTAGCCGGCTTTTTAAATGGCGTCGCCATCAGCATTGTTGTTGGCCAGCTGGGTAAAGTCTTGGGTTTTAACTTTAGCGACAACGGTTTAATCGAGCGACTCATTGAATTGCCATTCAAAATACTCGAAGCACACCCCATCACAGCTGCAATCGGCCTGGGTACGTTACTGATTCAACAGCTGGCGCGCCGCTTATTACCGAGCTTGCCATCGGCCTTAGTGGCGATGGTGATGGCCGGTTTAATCGTTTTTGTTTTCCGCTTGGATCAACACGGCGTGAGCGTCATCGGCGCTTTACCCGCCGGTTTACCCACAGTGCATTGGCCGGTACTGCCTTATTCGCAACTGGGGGAGCTGCTTGGTGCCGCCGCCGGTTTGGCCTTAATTAGCTTTAGCAGTGCCATGCTCACGGCGCGCAGCTTTGCCGCCAAAAACCGCTATGACATCGACGCCGATCGTGAATTTACTGCGCTGGGCATGGCCAATATTGCTGCTGGTTTTTCCCAGGGCTTTGCCATTAGCGGCGCGGACTCCAGAACCGCAGTCAATGACGCCATGGGTGGCAAAAGCCAAATGGTTAGCATAGTGGCCGCACTCACCATTGCGATTGCCATGCTGCTCCTCACGCCCGCTTTGTATTTTGTGCCGATTGCGGCGCTGGGTGCGGTGTTGATTACGGCGTCTTTAGGGCTGATGAATTTTGCCAGCATTCAACACTTTCGCTTACTTGGGCGTGGCGAATGGCTGATTGCCATTGTGACCTTAATCGGCGTGGCCTGTGTGGGCGTGATGCAAGGCATGCTGTTTGCCGTGTTGCTATCCACATTACGGCTGTTAATTCATCTTGCCCGCCCGCACGAAGCGCGGCTGGGGGTGTATCCCACCGGGCAATCGTTTCATGATTTAAAGCATCACCCCGATGCGCAAGAAATTGCCGGTTTATTGGTCTATCGGTTTGAGTCACCGCTTAATTTTTTTAATGCTAATTTTTTCCGTCAGCGCGTATTGTCCTTAGTCGACGGCAGCGCAAGCCCAGTGAAATGGGTGGTCATTGATGTGACAACGATTTCACAAATTGATGCCGCCGGAGAGCAAGCCATGTGGCAATTGCAGCAAGCACTGGCCGAGCGCGAAATCCGCCTAGCTTTAGCGGGGCGCAAACGGCAAATTGAACGCCGCGCGCAAATGCAAGGCCAGCTTGAGCGCGTTAAGCGAGACTTTTTATTGTTTTCTACACTCAAACGAGCGCGTATTGCTTATGAAAACGACTTGCAAGCGCAACATGATTTAAATCATCGACCCGAGGGAGCTGCAGCATGAGTAAAAAAAATCCAAGTCCTAAAACTCAAACCGCTGATGAAGTACTCAGCCACAAGCCGGCGTTATCAGAAAAAACCTATCAGGCCGAACTGCGCAAACTGCATATTGAGCTAGTCAAGATGCAACGCTGGGTACAAGAGCGCGGGCTCAAAGTGTGCATCGTTTTTGAAGGCCGCGATGGTGCTGGCAAAGGCGGCACGATTAAAGCGCTCACCGAGCGCGTCAGTCCACGCACCTTTCGCGTGGTGGCACTACCCGCGCCCACCGATAGAGAAAAAACTCAGATGTATTTGCAGCGCTACGTGGCGCATCTACCTGCCGCAGGAGAAGTCGTTGTTTTTGATCGCAGCTGGTATAACCGCGCCGGTGTTGAACGGGTAATGGGATTTTGTACGCCAGAGCAAACCGAGGCGTTTTTGCATGGCGCACCGCAGTTTGAAAAAGCCATGATTGATTCTGGGATTATCTTGCTCAAATACTGGCTTGAAGTCACCCCCGAAGAGCAAGAACGGCGCTTACGTGATCGCATCGACGACGGCCGCAAAACATGGAAGCTCTCGCCAATGGACATTTTGTCGTTTAACCGTTGGGACGACTACACTACCGCCCGCGACGAGATGTTTAAATACACCGACACCGAATTTTCACCGTGGTTTATTGCCCATTCTGAGGACAAAAAACGCGTTCGACTCAATGTGCTCAGCCATATTCTGGCGCATGTGCCGTATGAAGACTTACCACAAGAAAAAGTGAAGCTGCCAAAAAGAAAAATCAAAGTCAGCAGCAATACCGAACATCCACTGCGCATCGTCCCGGAAAAATTCTAATCCAATAAAAACACCCCGTATTGAGTCGCCCTATCGGCGGTTCACGGGGTATTGATTTCAATTAGCCGATTTCAATCACAATCGATGCTGGGTATCACCGACCAATCGCGATTAGGTTTTTTTGCGCTTAAGTTTTTCTAGCTCGGCCTTGGCAAGATGCCGCTCGGCTGCCGCTTGCCGCTCTTTAAGCGCCTTGGCTTTTTTCCACGCATTTAAAGCTAAAATCCGCTCGGCCTCGGTGTTGTCATCCTCAATCTGCCCCGCCGCCTGATGATCTTGCTTTAAGCGCTTGGCCTCTTGTTTCGCTTGATTGATTCCCATTTGTCACTCCAATGAAAGCGGTATATGAATGCAGACTATTATTGATATAGCCCAGATTGAAATACCCAACAAGATAAGGCTTTGTTCAGATTTGATGTTGATGGCTGGTATCACAAGTGCTTGAGCAGATCGACTTCAACCCCTTCCCCCTCGACGGGGGAAGGTTGGGATGGGTGTGTTGAGCTTAAAATATACGCCGCAGTATCACCCTCACCCTAACCCTCTCCCATCAAGGGAGAGGGAATGCCGCGAAGCTTTAATCACCATCAACACGTAATCTGAACATTGCCCAAGATAAGGCCGCAACAGATGACTGTGAATACGATGCCGTGCGCGTTGGGTCGGCACTAAAATCAACAATCAACCCTTATTTCGCTGCTGCCCCTAGGCTGGACAACTCGCCTTGCCGATTAAAGCTAATGCCACCGGGCACTAAAGGAACAAATAACTGCCCAGAAACCGTATACGCCAGTGATTTACTTTGAATGGCTTTAATTTGCTTCCAAATATTGCTCAGATTGGTCGTTACATTCACTTTAACTACCGCCTCACCCAAGCGCGGCAATGTTACTTTTTGATTGGAGACGCCGGTTGCAAAGGGCTGGCCATTCACATCGAGCTTCATCTTCAAACCATCAATCGGCAAAGCCATATCGTTTGGATTGGTCACGCGCAATGACACCACAAATTTTTGCTCCAACAAGCCCAAATCCAGCACTTCTAAACCGGCTAGATTCACTTGTGGTTTTTCAAAATTAACAATGCCGCTACACGCACTTAGCAAACTCAAGACCAAAACACCGACTACTCGCTGCAACCACGTCATACCAATTCACTCGTTGCCAATAAAATCTGATTAAACCGCTCAAACAACTCGCCTTCGATCAATAGCGCGCCTCTTTGCTCTGGGTGAATCACCGCAAAGCTAATGTCAGCCTCAGCAACGACCTTGCCATTGTCTTTACGCACGATGCGCTGATGGATTTTGCCTTCGCGTGGTAATAATTCAACCAAGCGCGTTTCGATCAGCAACTGATCGCCCATTGTTGCGGCGCGGATATAGCGAATATCGACGCGGCTGACCACTAAGGCCATTTTTTGCGCCATAAACCACGATAAATCGCCATACTCTTCCATCAAGCCCCAGCGCGCTTCTTCTAAAAATTCTAAATAACGCGCGTTATTGACGTGCCCATACAAATCCAAATGAAACCCATGCACTTTGATGGGGGTGAGATGCGCCATAACCAACACTCCTAGTAGGAATTTAAATCGTTCATTGGTAAAAAATTACGTCCTCGCTAAATCAGAGGAAATCTTGCCATTAATCGCTATTTTGCACGGTATCTAGATAAAAAACAGTTATCTAGAACATGCTATGTACTATTATTTTTGCCGCAGTGCTTTTGTTTGCGCCGGTTCTTGTGGATAATCGCCCAATCTTCGTTTTACTCCTTCATTTGACGACATGGATTGGCGCCATTCTCGCTCTTTGCGAATCAGTTTTTTGCTCGTCCTTACACTTACGGCCTTGCTGGGTATTTTGCCGTACTTTTTATCGTCAGACCTCGTTCGCGATCAATTGATATCAGCAGTCCAGCGAGATACCGAGCGTAAGCTCGATATTCGTGGCAGCGCCCATATGGTGCTGCTACCGAGCCCGGCTGTGCTCATTAAAAACGCCACACTCACTGAAGCCAAGCAAGACACGGTTTTTGCCCATGCTGACGCCATCAAGGTGGTATTTCGTTTATGGCCTTTAATTAGCGAAGGCAAAGCGGTCATCAATAGTATTGAAGTCGAAAAACCCGAGTTAACGATTATTCGTCACGAAGATGGCACGTATAATTTTGAAGATTTGCTGCAAAGCAAAGGCAAGCAGATTCATTTGGCCTTAGATCGTTTCAGTTTTTCCGATGCGCAACTGGCTTGGCAAGATGAATTAGTCAATGAAACACTGCATTTAAGTCAGCTCAATCTAGAACTCGACAATCTAACCGACCCTAAAAAAGGCGATTTAAGCCTAGACGGCGAAATTTACCTCAATAACAGCGGCGAATTAGCGCGTTGGCGCGGCAAAGTCAAAGGCTCGGCCGCGATGCGCTATGTTGAGCAAGAACGACGCTTGCATATCGCCGACATTAAAGTGGCGCTCACCCAAGAAGGCGCCAGCGATGCTGGGCTTAAAGTTAGCAATACCCAGCTACAAATCACCGGCAATTTAAATTACGGTTGGGATCCATTGCGACTCACTGGCGGTGATTTAAAGCTCACAGGATCGGCCAATCGTGCTGGGCAGCAATGGAAAACCACGCTGGACGTACCTGAAATTCGACTTACCGACAGCGCATTGGCGCTCAATCGCTTGCAGTTTGATATTGAGATGCAAGACAAAGACGCCAAATTTAGCGCCTCGGCCACGGTGCCAACCCTCAGCGGCGCCCAGCGACACTTTTTGCAAAGTAATGCTGCCAAAATCAGCGTTAAATTCAATAGCCCAGAACAAAATCTGGACGTGGTTTTTAGTACGCCACTGGCGATTGAGCGCGGCAATTTAACCCGGCTATCAAACTACCGACTTACCGGTAGCTATACCAACCGCAGCTTGCCACGCGGCGCGATTCGCTTGGATTTAACCGGTAAAGGCGATATTGATTTACACAATGAACTGATCAATCTCGATAGCAATGGCACGCTAGATTACGAGCCATTGCACGCGCAAATTGGCATGGAAAGTTTTGTTGATCCGCAATTTAGGATCAATATGAATCTGGCTAAATTTGATTTAACCCCTTACCTCCCCGCCGTTGCTGCCGGAGCCAAAAAGAGCAATCCAAATACTAATTTTGATTTGTGGTGGCTAGCAAAATTCAACGCCATTGGCTCAATTAAAATCGGCGAGTTGGTGCTCAATAATTTGCACGTTGACGATTTAGACGTCACCTTAATTGCCCGCAAAAATCGTCTGGTGCTCGATCCACTGTCGGCCACGCTATACGAAGGCCAATTGGCTGGCCGCGTTGAAATCAACTCAACGCAAGCGTTGCCGTTTTTCCGGGTTGAGCAAACCTTATCGAATATGAATATCAACACTTTGCTCACCGATACCTTAGACACCAGCCGCTTTGAAGGCCGTAGCAATCTAACGATTGATGTCAGCGCCAAAGGGCAAAACTTGGCGGATTTACGGAAATCGGCCAACGGTAAAATCAAAGCTAGCCTCAAAGAAGGCGCAATTCGCGGCATCGACATTAGTGGTTTACTGAGTTCGGCCAGCCAGCAAATCAAACTCATGAATGGCGAAGTGAGTAAAGCTGACCATAGCAATGGCAAAACTATTTTTTCAGAACTCAATGCCACCTTACATCTTAAAAATGGCATCGCCGAAAATCATGATTTAAGTGTAAGCGCCGACGTATTAAAACTCAGCGGTGGCGGCAAACTTGATTTGGTGGCTGGCACACTCGATTATCAAATGCAGGCCAGCGCCAACCCTAAAGTGCCAGAATTGGCGGGCTTAATTGGCTTAACCCTGCCAATTACCTTAAGCGGCCCGATTCAAAATCCGGTGTATAAAGCCGATACCGCCAACTTAAAAGAGCAAATCATTGCGCGGCAAAAAGCCGAGGCACAGGCAAAAATAGATCGCGCCGCAGCAGCACAAAAAGCACGAGAAGAAAAAATAGCGGCACAAAAGGCCGCAGCATTAGCTGAAAAGAAAAAAGCCGAACTCGCCGCCAAAAAGAAAGCGCGTAGCACGCAGCGCAAAACCACTAAAGCGGTAAAACCTTAATGCCTGATTTTTCTTTACGTTTGCGCCAATGGCAGCAGCATTCTGGCCGCCATCATTTACCGTGGCAAGTGAACGACGCTTACTGCGTTTGGCTGTCTGAAATCATGCTGCAGCAAACGCAAGTGAGCACGGTGCTCGACTATTACCCGCGATTTTTACAGCGTTTCCCAACGCTAGCTGATTTGGCCGCTGCGCCGCTCGATGATGTGTTGGCGCTATGGAGTGGACTGGGTTACTACACCCGAGCGCGTAATTTGCATGCTTGCGCTCAAGCCGTGGTGCGAGATTTTGCTGGGCAATTTCCTAACGATCCAACACTCATTGCCACCTTACCCGGTATTGGGCGCAGTACCGCAGCAGCAATTGCCGCTTTTTCCTACGGCTATCGCGCAGCGATTTTAGATGGCAATGTGAAACGCGTATTAACTCGCTGGGCAGGGATTGAAGGTTATCCGGGCGTAAAAGCCATCGAAAACCAGCTGTGGCAATTGGCTGAATCCTTACTCCCCGCCAGTTGCAGCGATAGCAATCAAGCCGCCAGCGAAATCAAAGCCCATACGCAAGGACTGATGGATTTAGGTGCGACGATTTGCACCCCAAAAAATCCAAGCTGCTTGCTGTGCCCGTTAGCCAGTGATTGCCAAGCTAGGCAGAGCGATCGGCAAGCGGTGTTGCCGACGAGAAAACCGAAAAAAACCATCCCAGAAAAAGCCACCACCATGATTTTTTTGCGCAATGATCAAGGTGATTTATTGCTGGAAAAACGCCCACCAACCGGCATTTGGGGCGGATTATGGAGCTTGCCTGAAGTCGCTCAGGATGCCGATCCAGTCGCTCAAATTGCAGATAAATTGGGTTTAAACATTGCGCTGAGCAACAGACTCCCAGATTTTGTTCACGTATTTACTCATTATCGCCTCACCATTACCCCGCAATTGGCGCAACTGGTGGGTAGTGATTGCGCCAAAGACAGCGCCAGTACCGCGTGGTTTAGCCCCACCGCAGCGCTGGCGGCCGGCATCCCAACGCCATTACGCAAAATCATTCACTCAATTTAAAACGCCGCGCAAGGGCAAATACAGTTCACTTAACGACAAACCCTGAAAATCTGACGCAGAGACACAGAGGCGCGGAGGAAATTCAGGGGTTTTCAATTGATTTTTTCTGCGCCTTTGCGTCAAAAGCGACATCAGCAATGAAATCGAGGAAAAAAATGCCGCTCACTTGGCTTAAGTGAACGGCATTACCGCGCAAGGGTTTTATTTATAGAGGCGGCAGCCAAGGTCAATAAACGCTAGCGTTTACTTTTGCGATTAGGACATTGGCTGCAGTCTTTTACTTCGCCAATTTTTTCTAAAGATTGGCTCAAAGCACACACCGAGCGGCGGCAGGCAACAAAGCGCACTTGCTCATCGTTGGCCAATTCTCGATACGCCTTCATCACGTTGTGACTTAAAAAATCAGTAAACAAAATCAATAAATCCGCCCCGTTTAAGCTTGCAGGCTTGCGCTGATGCGACACATTGCGCCCGCTAATGTGTTTTTGCACGCTAATGCCGTGCTCAGCCAATAGCTGCGGGATATTCCCTAAGGCATCGGCGCCAACCAGATAGGCCTTCATTGATTTTCCTTCGTTGGGTATGGAGGTAGAGCGATTATTGTATAGATGAGAATAATTATCAATAGCAATTGATTGATTTTTTTCATTCAATGAAATCATTACGTCAACAACACCTTACCTAGGGTTTTTACCTAAGTTGCTTTGCATCAAACTGTAACAAGCGCAGATCAGGCTAAATACCCTCATCATTCACTGTGCACAGGGAATAAAGCCAAGATGTTGATTGTGATCCCAAAAGAAAGCCAATACGGCGAGACCCGTGTCGCCGCCTCGCCTGAAACGGTAAAAAAGCTCATCAAACAAGGGCATCAAGTTCGCGTTCAGTCGAATGCCGGCCTCGCGGCAACATGGCAAGATAGCGATTACCAAGCTGCTGGCGCCAGCATTAGCGAAAACATAACTAGCATGTATAGCGATGCAGCGCTTATTTTAAAAGTGCAAGCGCCCAATACCCAAGAAATCGCCCTTTATCCCGAGCACGCTGCACTAGTAAGCCTGTTTGATATCCATCGCTACCCGCATCTAGGCTTACTCGCCGCCAAACACATCGACGCTTATGCGCTCGAATTGATTCCACGCATTACCCGTGGCCAAAGCATGGACGTATTGTCGAGCCAAGCCAATATTGCCGGTTATCGCGCAGTCCTGTTGGCGACGCATTATTTCCCACGCTTTATGCCGATGCTGATGACCGCCGCCGGCTCAGTCAAACCCGCACGAGTGTTAATTTTGGGTGCTGGCGTAGCCGGCTTACAAGCGATTGCCACCGCCAAGCGTTTAGGTGCCATCGTTGAAGTGTTTGATGTACGCCCAGCCACGCGCGAACAAGTTGAATCACTTGGCGCTAAATTTGTTGAAGTTGAACTCTCCAGCGAAGAGCAAGCGGCGTTTGCCCACACCGGCGGCTACGCCAAAGAAATGTCCGACGATTATCGGCAACGACAAAGCGAGCTGATTGCGCAACAAGCAGCGCAAGCCGACATCATCATTAGTACCGCCCTCATTCCGGGCAAAGCCGCGCCGATTTTACTCACCGCAGCCACCGTGGCGCGGATGAAATCCGGCAGCGTGATCATCGATATGGCCGTCAGCCACGGCGGCAATTGTCCGCTGTCGCAAGCCGATCAAGTGGTGGTGAGCGACAACGGCGTCAGCATTGTTGGGCAAAGTAATTTAGCCGCTTTAATGCCAACCGATGCTTCCAGTATGTTTGCGCGCAATGTGCTGACGTTTTTAGCACTGTTGGTCGATAAAGACGCCAATTATGCACCGCAGCAAGAGGATGAAATCGTTCAAGCCACTCGGGTTTGCCACGCCGGTAGTATTTATTTTGCTAGTGCCGGCCTTGCCGCTCAAGTCACTGCCGCCCAATCCAGTCAGACCAGCGCGGTGTCGGCCACTGCTGACGCAATCACTGCAGATGTCATCACTGCAGATGCCAACACAGCAGACGTCATCACTGCTTAAGGAAAACTCATGTCTACTCTTGCCCTAACCGCTTCTACAACGGCCGTCGCCCCCATCGCCCATGCCGCAACGAGCGATCCATTTATGGCCAGCTTAACGATTTTTGTCTTGGCGATTTTTGTCGGCTACCACGTGGTGTGGAATGTCACGCCAGCGCTGCATACGCCGCTCATGGCGGTGACCAACGCGATTTCGGGGATTATCGTCGTTGGCGCCATGCTGCAAGTGGTGGATATCAACGCCCAGCAAATTACGCTCACTAGCGTTCTTGGCGCGGTGGCGATTTTCTTGGCCAGCATTAATATTTTTGGCGGCTTTTTGGTCACTCAGCGCATGCTCGATATGTTCAAATCGAAAAAAGGAGCGAAATAATGGCGAACTTAACGGCCCTGCTCTATCTGGTTGCTGCGGTACTGTTTATTTTATCGCTACGTGGTCTTTCCTCTCCGCACACCGCTTTGCGCGGCAATTTATACGGCATGGTCGGCATGACCATCGCCGTGTTAACGACATTTTTTGTCGCCAACAGCCCGGTGGTATGGTTAATTGTCGCCGCAATGGCCGCTGGCGCCTTGGTTGGCGCGTATAAAGCACGCACCGTGGCGATGACGGCGATGCCAGAATTAGTAGCCGCAATGCATTCTTTGGTCGGTTTATCAGCGGTGCTCATCGCCATTGCCGCAGTGTTCCATACCGGAATGAGCCACACTGGCGCACAGCAAATCGAGCTATTTTTAGGCGCATTCATCGGCGCGATTACCTTTACCGCCTCGGTCGTCGCCTACGGCAAATTGTCGGGCAAATTTGGCGCACGCGCGATCAACTTTAAAGGCCAGCATTTAGTCAATCTACTACTGGCGCTCACCATGGTCGGCCTTGGGATTGCGTTTTACGTCACCGGCAGCCAAGCGGCATTTTTAGCCATGGTGGCGATTGCCTTAGCGCTCGGGGTGCTGCTAATTATCCCGATTGGTGGCGCTGATATGCCGGTGGTGGTATCGATGCTCAATTCGTATTCGGGCTGGGCGGCGGCTGGCATTGGCTTTACGCTAGATAACCCGGTACTGATTATCGCTGGTGCCTGTGTTGGCGCATCCGGCGCGATTTTGTCGTACATCATGTGTAAAGCGATGAATCGCTCGATTGTGTCGGTGCTACTCGGTGGCTTTGGCGCCGAAGTGGCTGCTGCGGGCCCAGCAGGCAGTGCGCAAAAAAACTATCGTTCAGGCTCGGCTGACGATGCGGCATTTTTAATGGAAAACGCCGAACGCGTGATTATCATCCCCGGCTACGGTTTAGCGGTATCGCGTGCGCAACATGCGCTGCAAGAGCTGACTGATTTACTCACCGAACGCGGTGTGGATGTGCGCTATGCAATCCACCCGGTGGCAGGACGTATGCCCGGCCACATGAACGTGCTGTTGGCCGAGGCCGAAGTACCCTATGAGCGCGTTATCGAAATGGAGGAAATCAATAGCGATTTTGCCAGCACCGACGTGGTGCTCGTCATTGGTGCCAATGACGTGGTCAATCCTGCCGCCAAAAACGATCCGAGCAGCAGCATTTATGGCATGCCGATTTTGGACGCGTATAAAGCGCGCACGGTAATGGTCGTTAAGCGCTCAATGAGCGCCGGTTATGCGGGGCTCGACAATGAGTTGTTTTATATGGATAAAACCATGATGGTATTTGGCGACGCGAAAAAAGTCGTTGAAGGCATGCTGCAAGCGGTGCATTAATCGCCTTTTACGCCACGAATATCTTCTTATTCGTGGCGTTAGAACGGATTTGCATAAAAACCCAAGGCCGCTTTCTGCGGCCTTTTGTCATGGCCTTTTGCAATTTCTACGAGTCAAAAAACCAAGAACAAGGTAAGCTTACGTTTTACTGCAGAAAGACCGCCATGATCACCACCACCAGCACCGACCAAACCGGTCGCCCAACGCCAAAACCCTGTCCTAAATGCGGCGCCATCGCCGAGCAGCACAAAGCCGGATCAAATCGCTTTTGGGTGCAATGCAGTAAGCTGGGTAAAAACGGCAATTGCAGCGCCATCGGCCAGCAAGGCAGCAATAAAAAAGAAGCCATCGCCAACTGGAATTCACTCCGCTAAAACAGCATGGGTATTTACCTCTAGCACGCTTGCCGCATGGCAAATGAAGTCATACCCAGTGTTATCTTTAGGCCACATTTTCACCTATACCGAGCGATGCTTTTGACGTGCCTGATTACACCGGCATATGCTGTCTGCTTGTGAAACCTTTTACTTGATATTCCCGTGCCTAATTAATTAGCCCCCACTGCCGATCAGCCACTTGCCAGCCAAGTTGGGATTTTGATCGTCCGCTACTTTCAGGCTATCCACTACCCGCCTTACAGAAGGCGCGGATGGTCACGGCTAATTTTAGGAATATCAAGTATGCAAACCTCGCTTTCTACTGCGCGCCTCGTGCTACGCACTTTCACCGGCAACGACTTTGCCGCGCTACGCGATCTCACCCAGCAAGCTGAAATCATCGACATCCTGCCCGACTGGGCGATGAGCGATGCGCAATTGCGCGATTATCTAGCGGCATGGCAGCGCATCTATTTGGCCGAACACGAACACGTCAGCGAATGGCTGTACGCCATTACGCTCGCCAAGAGCAATGAACTCATCGGCTGGGTCGGCATTTGGCCCAAAGACGGTCTGCAGTCGAGCTTCCCCGAAGTGGCGTATGCGATCAGCCACGAGCACCGTCAATGCGGGCTGACCACTGAGGCCGTAGCTGCGGCAACGCAGGCGTTTTTTGCCGGCAGCAACACCGCTGCCTTGGTAGCGATTGTTAAAGATTGGAATATCGCCTCGCGCCGCGTGATCGAAAAAACGGGCTTTTTGCCGCGAGGCAAAACCAACGTGCCGCGCGGCGAAACTACCGCGCCACGAGGCAAAACCAAGCTACAGGACGATGGCGAATTTGATTTCTTCATCCTACCGCGCCCAGCGCTAGCCAGCACCGCAGCCGTTCAACTACGCCCCGCCACGGCAGACGATGCCGAGCAATTGACCGCCATTCAGCGAGCGGCATATCAAGAACACGCCACGCGCTGGGGGCCGTGGAGCTCGGACAGTGATAGCGCAGGATCTGGCGGCTATGATTGCCCGCACAAGATGGCGTATGCGATTGCAAGCTCGCACTACTTTGCCATTGAAATCGCGGGTGTCTGCATTGGCGGCATTGCTTATCTGGGCCCCATCGCCGGACAAGCCTATGTTGAATATCTGCACGTTGACCCTGCATTTGGCCGCCAAGGCATTGCCACTCAAGCTTTGGCGCAACTTGAAGGATTAGTCCCCCAAGCCAATAGTTGGTCGCTCAGCACCAGCGCGCACAGCAAAGATAATGAGCGCTTTTATATTAAATGCGGCTACCAAGTGGTTGATCGCTACGACAATTGCGTCACTTTTATTCGCCACTTACGCGCCAACCCGAGCAATGCGCAGCACCATTGCGGTCTGAATTTAAACGCCAACGACTGGAATGACTGCGCCATCGCCGATGCGACATTTTTTAGTAGCAATTTAAATGGCAGTCGCTTTATTGATACCTGCATGCAAGACGCGCAACTGCACAATGTGAACCTGTCGCGGCTCTCCATTGGCGACGCGAGATTGGGCGGCATTAAAATCGGCCACGCCTCGTGGGGCGGCGCGCATTTACACGATTTAGCGCGCGGTTGGCATGGCGATACCGATGCGGTCACGATAGAGCGCTGCGATTTAGCGGGTGCGCAAATTCGCGATTGTGACCTAAGCCAAGCGCAGATAAATAGCGATCAACTCGATGGCCTACAGATCAACGGCGTCGCCTACGCCGATCTACTTGCGGCGTGGAAGAGGAGTCAAAAAACTTAAATCTAAACGGTATTTACCACCAAGCCATGCAATATATAGCTTGGTGGTAAATACCCACTAATCATTGAGCATCGGCAATAGCGGCAAATCGGTCACGCCAACATCAATCCCCTGTTGCATCAGCAAGGTACTCACTTGGCCGCGATGATGCGTTTGGTGATTGAAAAAATGCTGCACCTGCACCCAGCGTGGAATGGTTTGGGTAAAACCATACACCTGACTAGTCCACGTCACTGGCTCGTTTAGCCAAGCCGCATCCAAACCATTGGCCCACTCAATGATCCGTGCATCAAGCGCCATCCGCGCGGCGTGCAACTCGGCAAAATCAGCGTAAACATCCACGCCCGATGGTGAGCTAATCAGCGTTTCTCCGGTAAAGCGCGACAACCACATTAAATCCCCCCAAACAATATGATTGAGCGTGCTATGAATCGACTTAAAAAACGCCCCACGATCCGCCTTGCGCTCAGCATCACTCAAGGAGGCAGCGGCAGCATACATTTGCTGATTTTGCCATTGGTTATACGCCGCCATCAGTTGCGGCATGTTGCCTTGAAACATAAACCCTCTCTTATTCAATCGATTCGGTAAGGAGCACCACTTTGCCGCAATTGCGACTGGCGGCAATGTATTCATGCGCGGCTTGCGCGTCTTTGAGCGCAAACGTGCGATTGAGCGTAATGCGATATTGGCCGCTCACGATGCGCGGCAACACCGTATCGCGCAGCGCCTGCGCCAATTTGGCCTTTTCGGCTAGCGCTTGGCTGCGTAGCGCCGAGCCTTGAATTTTTTGCCGCTTGACCAGCAGCAAGCCCAAATTAATCTCGCAGCTCAGGCCTTTGAGTAAGCCAATCACAATGATAGTGCCGTCGCTATTGAGGCATAGTTGATTGGCGGCGACATAATCGCCGCCCACCGTATCCAAAATTAAATCCACCCCGCCAGCGGCTTTAAGCGTGGTTGCAAAATCTTGGCTGCGATAATCAATGACTAAATCCGCGCCCATGTCACGACAAAAAGCCTGCTTTTCAACAGAGCTGGTCGTAACCGCCACCCAAGCACCGACTGATTTTGCTAGCTGAATCGCCGCCGCCCCCACGCTACTAGCGCCAGCGTGAATCAACACCCGCTGCCCGGCTTTGAGCTGGCCAACGTCGATTAAATTCAACCACGCCGTCATCCACACTTCGGGCAAACTGGCCGCCGCAGCAAAATCGAGGGTATCGGGCTTTAAGCAGCAAAGCGATTGCTCCAGCAAGCAATACTCGGCATAAGCACCGCCACCGACCAACCCGAAAACCGCGTCGCCGACCGCAAAATCGCTCACGCCCTCGCCCAAGGCCACCACCACGCCTGCCACCTCCAAACCGATGATCAGCGACTCACCGGCGGGCGGCGGATATTTGCCTTGCGCCTGCATCAAATCCGCCCGATTCACCCCCGCCGCCATCACCTTAATCAACAACTGGCCCGCTGCCGGCTGCGGTGTTGGATATTCAGTCAAAACCAATTGTTGATTCAGCGTCGTAATCGCCAACATAAGCCACCTCGATAAAAGGGAAGAACAGGGTTGAGTTACCGGCAAATAGCATTAATTTGGTTTTAATAGCAGGGTATCTTGCGTCAGCTCATGAAAATATTGAGCTAGCAGCAGATACATCCAATATAGGGTTTAATCAGCGCCAGCGCATTACACCAAACCATGCAAACGGTGCAATGCGCTATCGCTTATTGGCACCCTACGAAATTGCGACCAACGAAAACAGCTGTCATTCGGCGCGCTGCGCCTACACCGCTTAGATTTTGTAAGTTGGGCTAAGCGTCAGCGCAGCCCAACAATCGCGCGGTAAACGTTGGGCTATCGAGCCCAACCTACTGGACTAAAGCCAATGAGTTAAATAGGTTTCAGACATTTGTCTAACGGAATTGCATGATCTAAGTTTATATTTTTCCACCATATCAATGCAGCTTCTGCAACATCATAAAAATATTTCTTATTTCCACAATACGTTAATGTTGGAATAAAATACATAATTCTGCCTTCTTCTGTTAAACGACCAAACCCCTTTTGTTCATACATTTTCATGCTTTGCTCAGGAACAAGAGAAATATCAAAAATAACCGCCAAATCTAAACTATTTGCACTGTAATTAGAACATTTCCGATTCGCGTGTTTGCATTCATTCGATATATCAATAAATGCAGCTACTTCTGGACTTTGAGAGCGAATCCAATTACTAAAATGTGTTTCTTTGGATACACTCCATTTGGGTTGATCAGTAAGGCGGAGATGAAATGTCCAATCGGCAATAGAGGCAATAGTTACAGAAAAATTGATCATATGGTCATACATTAGTAAAGCATCCTGACAACTCTTCACACGTCCTAGCTCTCGAATAGCTTTCTCAAGCATAAAGTTTTCATCAAATCCAGGGCCACTCAAAAATTGATGCGCAGAAAGAGTTACCATTTATTTACCCCTGTAATTTCTGTGAATACTACTTGGCAATATTTGTCCAAGCCCATTCATCACGTCTCCACCACCCCCGCCGTCTGTTGTTCCAACGTTTGATGCGCGAGGGCGAGGTATTCTTTGGATTGCATTTCAGTTAGGCGGCTGGCGGTGCGAAAGAATTCGGACGCTTGCAAGCCGGCAACGTAGACTTCTTCCACTGGCACATCAGCGGCGATGATGAGTTTGACGCGGTTGTCGTAAAACACGTCGACCAGCCAAGTAAAGCGGCGCGCGAGATTGCTTTGTTCGGCGGTCAGTTTGGGCAAACCGGATAAAAATACCGTGTGATATTCCTGCGCCAAGGCCAAGTAATCGGCTTGGCCACGGCCGTCGCCGCACAGCACAGCAAAGTCAAACCAGATTGCGCCACCGGCGCGGCGCCGTGCTTTTAGCTTGCGGCCTTCGATTTCAATCTGGGTGCTTTCATCGTGCGCGGTGGCCATTTTGATAAAAAGCTCGGTCAGTTCCTGCTCGTGCTCGGCGTTATTTGGGTATAAATAGGTGCGCGCTGCAGTGAGCGTGCGCAGGCGAAAATCTTGGCCACCATCAACATTCAGCACATCGAGTTTGGCTTTTAAGAGTTCAATCGTCGGCAAAAAACTCGCCCGATGCAGACCATTGGGGTACAAGCCATCGGGTGGATAGTTCGAGGTCGTCACCAAAATCACGCCGCGCGAAAATAACTGCTCCATCAACCGCCCCAAAATCATCGCGTCGGCAATGTCAGACACATGAAATTCGTCAAAACACAACACGCGGCAAGACTTAGCCCAGTGCTCGGCGACTTTACCCAACGGATCATTTTGCCCTTGCTGGGCGCGTAAATCTTTATGGATTTGCTGTATAAAATGATGAAAATGCAGCCGCTTTTTGCGCTTAAACGGCAAACCGGCGTAAAACGCATCCATCAAAAAGCTTTTACCGCGCCCCACGCCGCCCCAAAAATACAGGCCACGCGGTAGCTCAGGCATGGGCAATAAACTTTTGCCAAACAGGCGATTGCGCTTTTGCTTAAACACCACCAAAGCTTGCCAAAGCGTTTCGAGATGATCAATCGCTGTGGCTTGCGATTGATCGCTAATAAAGCCTTCTTGGCTCGCCAGCGATTGATACCAAGTGAGCGGACTAATGCCAGCGGCGGGCGGCGCAATAACATGTTGTGACATACAAAATCTCGTGGTGAAGCCAAGCAATTCAAAAACCAACAGCAAAAAAAACCCTGCAACAGGGGCAGGGTTTTTATCGTTTAGCGAAAAATCAATTACAACGCTGCGGCGTTGTTCGCAAGGTAATCGGCAACACCGTCAGCCGATGCCGTCATGCCTTTTTTGCCTTTGTTCCAGCCGGCTGGGCAAACTTCGCCGTGTTCTTCAGTAAATTGCAAGGCATCCACTACGCGCAGCATTTCGTCGATATCACGACCCAATGGCAGGTTATTGATCACTTGGTGCTGAACGACACCGGCTTTGTCGATCAAGAATGAACCGCGCAAGGCCACGCCAGCGTCAGCCAATTCAACGTCGTAGGCTTTGCAAATTTCGTGTTTTACGTCGGCTACCAAGGTGTAGCCAACTGAGCCAATCCCGCCTTTATTCACTGGGGTTTTGCGCCATGCCGAATGCGAGAATTGGCTGTCGATCGAAATACCAATCACTTCTACATTGCGTGCTTTAAATTCAGCCAAACGATGGTCAAAAGCGATTAATTCTGACGGGCATACGAAGGTGAAATCCAATGGATAAAAGAAAATCACTGCATACTTGCCAGCAGTGGCTGCTTTCAAATTGTAGTTTTCAACGATTTCGCCCGAGCCTAAAACAGCAGCGGCGGTAAAATCAGGGGCTTGCTTCGCAACGAGTACAGACATGTAATGCTCCTAGCGGGATTAAATCGTAAGGGTTGAACAGCTTAAATATCGGGGCATGCCGAGTCAATTCAAGGCTTGCAGTGTGATTTTTACTGATTATTTCATATTCCATAGCAAATACCATCAACAAGTAAGCGGTGCTTGCCAATTTTCTTACAGCTTGCCATCATAGGCAAACTGACATATTCATCACAGAGGCTTGCAATGATCGGCTTAAAACTCACTCAGATTGCGACTGGTTTTTTACTATTTGCCGCAAGTTTATCAGGGTTTGCCAATGAGAAAACCATTACGATTCTGACACAACAAGATGTATTTAATGACTACCAGCAATTTATTGCCGGCCGCGACCCCATCACACTTACGCAATATGGCGGCACGGGCTCGCGCCGTGATGTCGTCGAGCTGGTTTTAGTTCAGCAAGCACTCAAAGCCGGCGGCAATAGCTATCCGGTAAAAATCGTCAAGGTCGACAACACCAGCGATTCATATAGCCGCTACATTAAAGAAATTACCTCGGGTACGGCGACCATGGGGGGCAATAGCGCTTGGTTTATCGACTTAAAACAAATTAACGACAAAGTGTTTATTAGCGAGCCTAGCATTCGCCAAGGCGAATTTGAGGCTGGACTGTACACCACCGCCGACAATGCCGATGCGCGGCTATCAAAAACGCTACCACAAATTCAAGCGCTGACTGCCGTCGTAGCCGAAAGCTGGCTGCCCGATGTCGCAACGCTTGAGGGCATTAAATTTAAGCATGTATTAAAAACCCAAAGCTGGGATTCAATGGTAGGGATGCTGGGAAAAAAACGCGCCGATGTCTTACTGGCGCCGTTTCAACCGACTGCCGATTTATCCATGGAAGCGGGTGGGCGTAAACTAGTGCCGATTAGCAATGTTAAGGTCGGGTTACAAGGTAGTCGGCATTTCTTTGTTAGCAAAGCCTCACCGATCGGCAAAGAAGTCGCTCAGTCGCTCAATCTAGGTTTAGCCAAACTCAGAGAGCAAGGCACCATCGAAAAAGTGTATCGTGACTCTGGTTTTTTCAACCAAGCCACTCGCAATTGGAATCGACTCAATTAGAACGACGGTTTAATACCCAGTAAACCTCGCGCCGTCATCGTCCGTGCCAAACACAAGCGATGACGCGCTAGTAGGCACAAACCGAAATAACATCCTCGCCACAATGATTCAAGCTTTGCTGCAAACACCATCAGAACGTGGTGGGTATTGCCTTGTACCCTTTCCAATAAATAGCGTAGCGAGCAATACCCTTAGCTACCTTGGTTACACCAAGGGTGCAGGCTCACCAAAGTAATAGCCCTGCGCAAAATCGACGCCGATCGTCGCCAATTGCGCCAAAATCTCTTCGGTCTCGACAAATTCGGCAATGGTTTTGCAGCCTAAGCTGTGCGCGATGTCATTAACGGCAATCACCATTTGCCGGCAGACCCGATCATCCACAATATCGGTCACTAAACTGCCATCGATTTTTAAATAATCCACTGGCAAGGTTTTCAGGTAATTAAACGATGAAAAACCACTACCAAAATCATCCAAGGCAAACATACAGCCGCGAGCACGTAAGGTTTCAATAAACTGCGTTGATTCTTTTAAATTAGAGATTGCCGCCGTTTCGGTGATTTCAAAACACACAAACGTTGGCGACACGCCGGTTAAATCCAGCTGCTGCAAAATAAATGCCAAGGTTTTTTTATTTAATGATTTGCCGGATAAATTAATCGCTAATTGCGGTAATGCGCGCTGCTCCAGTTTGCATTGCGCCAAGTATTTCAAGCTGTGCTCTACCACCCAGCAATCAATTAAAGCCATCATATCGTAACGCTCGGCAGCCGGAATAAAAGCCCCCGGCGGAATGATTCGGCCGTTGGCATCGACTAAGCGCAATAAAATCTCATAATGCGGCAGTTGATGCAGCTCGCGATCAAAGGGTTCAATTTTTTGGTAATACAATTGAAAGCGATTTTGCTCGATGGCTTCTTTTAGGGTGGCGAGTAATTGCAATTCGTTATGTCGCTCTTGCAATTCAGTATCATCCTGACTGTACCAACTCAGGCGATTGCGACCAGCGTCTTTGGCGGCAAAACACGCGATATCCGCTTGGCTCATGGCTTCTTGCGCGCTAACGCAATGCGCGTCAATCATTACCAAACCAATACTCACCGTCACACCGTGCGGCCGTCCTTGCCAGACAAAACGAAACTGCGCCAAAGCGTGCAAAATGCGCTCTGCCAAAATTTGCGCCTGCGGAATTTGGTCACCAGAAATTAAAATCCCAAACTCATCCCCGCCTAAGCGCCCTAGCATGCTGTTTTCGCTACTCATTAAGCTTTGCAATAAATTAGTGACTAAGCGCAGTAATTCATCGCCAGCCAAATGCCCGCAGGTGTCGTTGACTAATTTAAATTGATCCAAATCGAGCAACATTAAAATGTGCTGCTGATTCGATTCGGTGGCCAGCTGATGCGCCGCGATCAATGCACGTTCAAAACCACGCCGATTGGTAAGGCCAGTCAGGTAATCATGGTCAGCTTGGTAAGCGAGCTTGGCGGTGAGCGCTTGCGATTCAGTCACGTCGTGCAGCACCAGCACCATGCCTTCAACCTGACCATCGGGATCATTAATCGGTGCTACTGCATACTCAACGATAAATCGCTCACCGCGACGATTGGCCAAGGCCACGGTTTGCCGTGCAATGGCTTTATTGCGCTCGCGGGCATGCAGCAAAACGGCAAAAAAATCATCGGCTTTTAAATCTCCCCCCTGACAAACGACTTGGCTCACACAAAGATCTCGCGCCTCAGCTTGCGTCCAAGCGAGCAGTCGCTCTGCGGCAGGATTGAGTAATTTGATTTTAAAGTCGGGCGTGGTGGTTAAGATGGCATCGGTAATTGAAATCAGCGTCACATCGGCCAATTCTTTTTCTACATACAAAGCCCGCTGCGCTTCTTCTCTTTGCTTTACACCATACTGCAAATTGATCCGCATTTGATTAAAAGCATGGACTAATGATTGCAGCTCATCATTCTCTGCGCGGCGTGCCAACTTGAGTGGTGCAGCCAATAAATTGTAATTTAACTGCCCGGTGTATTGCGCAATGTGGCTTAAGTGACGAGCAATTAAGCGATGATACAAAATCAAAAAGCACAGCCCGGCCGCCCCCATACCAAAGCCTTCGAGCAACAGTAAACGCAAAAATTGATCGAGCAATTGGGTTTTAAACCCATCGAGCGACACCGTCAGGCTCAATTGTCCCAGACTGACGTGCTGATTGGTGAGCGGATGCAAATAGGCAATTGGAAAGGTTTCGGTCAGCGTGTTTTCTGCGCCTTGAATGTCAACACCAGAAGCGTAAATTTGCCCGTCATTTTCAAGCAATTGCACATAGTCAATCACCCGCGTTTGCCGCAGTGAATTGAGCTGACTATGCACCGCCTCGGTATTGACCAGCCATAAATTACTCGCCAATTGCGAGACGGCGCTATGCCCTAAAGTTCGCAAATCGGACCGGGCTTTTAATAAGCCACGGTTATATTCAACCTGCAGCAAAACCAAGGTGAGCGAAACGGTCACGACCAAGCCGGCAGCAAAAACCGACCATGCCAAACGCCATGCCAAACGATTGCCTGCATACCAAGCGCTTAAACGGGAAAACAAAGAGGGCTTCACACCGAGGATTTCCAAATCACAAGCGTTCGAGGATAAACGCGTAGTCGTTTAGAAACAACAAAAACCGTAAGGAATATTAGGAAATGCTACGATTGACTAAAAATCAACAAGCTGATTATCAGGCTGTAAAAATCAGGCAAGAAAAACGGGGAGAATAAGTAGAAATGGTGCGCCCGGAGCGATTCGAACGCCCGACCCTCTGGTTCGTAGCCAGATACTCTATCCAACTGAGCTACGGGCGCACTGGCATGAATCAAAGGCTGACTCATGCAAAGAGGCGTGATAATACAGCCCCTATTCGCTATCGTCAAGCCCATTTCGCCAATTAATCGGCCTATAATGCGCCAATCCAATCCACTTCAGAGACGGCCAACATGCAATTTGAACATCTCATCCAAATTAACGACCTCACACAAATGCTCACGCCATTACTCACTCGGCAACAACTGTGGCAAGGCTTAGTCTATCGTGCTGAATCGCCAATGGCATTTATGGACCACGTCGATGAAGTCACGCTGCTTGAGCGTGGCCAAGACTGGGTGCAACGCAAAATGGTGATGGGCAAACTGACTGTCATCGATAAAATCCAATACGAGCACCAAACTCGGGTGCATTATCATACCGCAGCCAGTAGTGAGCATGGCGGCGGACAAATGATCATGAAAATTGAAGAGCCAAGCCCAGAAGCACTATTTGTTCGTTTTACTTATATCACGCCGCATCCAGACTCTCCTGATCCGGAAACGGCGCATTATCTTGAGTTTCTTAAATCAGCATGGCGTGAAACCGATATTGATACCGTTCGCAAAATCCGTGAGCTCGCCGCATCAGGACAACTGGGCTAAATCACCTGACACCGAGCAGCCAAAAAGATTACACTCAAAGGCTTTCTTCGCTTTTTGGCACTCGGCATGCAACTCGGCATTATTTACACCCTGCTGGCCTTTTTGATCTGGGGATTATTTCCGCTTTATTTTAAAGCACTGCATGGCATCGCTCCTGAAGAGATTGTGCTGCACCGCTTTATTTGGTCGCTCATCTTTTTAAGCGCAGTGCTACTGATCAAACAACGCTGGGCATGGCTTAAACCGGCACTCAAACAACCCAAACTCATTGGCGTTTTTATCTTGAGCGCCGTTTTACTCGCCAGCAACTGGTATACCTATATATGGGCCGTCAATGCTGGGCGCGTGGTTGATGCCAGCCTAGGGTATTTTATTAATCCTTTGATTAATGTGTTGCTAGGCGTTATTTTTTTGCACGAACGGCTACGCCCTACCCAATGGCTAGCGATTGCCATTGCCGCAACAGGCGTTGCTTGGCTTACGTGGCAAGCTGGCCATTTACCTTATATTGCGCTGATCTTAGCGTGCACCTTCGCCCTGTATGGTTTACTGCGCAAAACAGCACAACTTGGCGCACTCGAAGGTTTGTCGCTTGAAACCTTGGTGTTATTTCCCATAGCGCTGGCTGCCATGGTGTATTTACTCGCCACAGGGCAAAGTGATTTTGTACGCGCACCAGCATCCACCCAAGCGCTAGTCTTGTTGGCGGGCCCGATTACCGCCATTCCACTGCTTTTGTTTGCCGCTGGCGCTAGAAAAATCCCACTGTCTTTGGTTGGTATTTTGCAATACACCGGCCCAACGCTACAGCTATTGATCGGCGTGTTTGTTTTTCATGAAGCGTTTGACGCGGCTCGAGCCATCGGCTTTGGCTTAATTTGGCTGGCCTTAGCGGTGTATGCCATCGATGGCTGGCGTAGTTATCGCGCAAATAGTAAATAATTATACCAATCAGCTATTTATTGATACGTTACAAATCCTATATCATTGCGCCCCTGTATAAAGCAGCTCTAATTGACAATTTATAGGAATACGCAAGATGACGGCCCCAACACTATTTGCCGAGAAAGACCTTACTGCCAACCCTGCGCCATTGGGCCTAATGGGTTTTGGCATGACGACTGTGCTGCTAAACCTGCACAATCTGGGCTTGTTTGGCAATAGCGCCATGATTTTAGCCATGGGCATTTTTTATGGCGGCCTAGCTCAATTGATCGCCGGCGTCTTGGAATGGAAAAAAGGCAATACCTTTGGCACGACTGCATTTACTTCATACGGCTGCTTCTGGCTGTCTTTAGTTGGTTTGTTGGTACTGCCTAAAATGGGCCTAGCCGAAGCGGCAACCAGCTCAGCCATGGGTGCTTATTTATTAATGTGGGGTATTTTCACTGCATTCTTGTTTATCGGCACGCTCAAAATGGACAAAGCATCGCAATTTATCTTTGGTTCTTTGACCCTGTTATTTGCTTTGCTGGCGATCAGCGATTTCAGCGAATCAGCAACGATTAAACAAATCGCCGGTTTTGTGGGTTTACTCTGCGGCGCATCGGCAATTTACACCGCCATGGCGCAAGTACTCAACGAAGTGTACGGCAAAACAATTTTCTGCCTTGGCGGTAAAAGCCATTAATCGGTATTAAATCAATTCCGAACAGATCAAAAGCCATTCAATCTATTTGAATGGCTTTTTTTACGGCAGCGCATCGAGCAAAGTGCGCGTGGCAAAGTCGGGATTGCGGCTCGCAACTTTGGACAAATGTAATCTAGTGCATTGTCGTTCATACATAAGCATGAAACACTCACGCATACTGATCACTTGGAGTTGACGCCATGTCATTCAAAACCAAAGCCCTATTTCCCTTACTGTTGGTTGTAGCAACTTCAGCATGGGCATCTAGCCCTTGGCGCGAAGGCCGCCATTACCACCAAGGTGAGATTGTTCGCTATCAAGGCCAAACGTATGAAGCGCGTCAAGGCCATAAAGCCGAGCGTGGTGCCAATTGGAATCCCGAAGCAGCAGCTTCACTGTGGGCGCCGGTTGAACGGCGTAATCACGGTCGCTTTGGCTGGCAAGAAGGCAAGTACTACAGCAAAGGTCAAATTGTTAATTATCAAGGCCGCAGCTATCGCGTTCGCCAAGGGCATCAATCTGAGCGTGGTGCCAACTGGAATCCTACAGCCGCGCCATCGCTGTGGGAAGCTTTAGATGGCGATCTCAATTGGCGCTAATTGAATTGGCAACAATTGACTTTCGCCTCGCAATAAAAAAGCGCATCAATCGATGCGCTTTTTTATTGGGCAATATACCGCTTAATGCAGTTTCAACGACGGGCGTGCGACTCGGCGCAATTTATCCCCCACCCACAATAAGCCGGTCAATACCCAGCCATGCACTGCCGCTTGATGCATCCGGTAGAGTGAAGCGTAAATCAATTTTGCGCCACGGCCTTCAACATAATAATTGCGTTTAGGTCCAACAATCGACGCCAAACTGCCCACCGCCGTATGCTTACCCAAAGACACCATCATGCCTTGCGGCTTAAACACAAACGGCAAAACTTCACGCCCCGTCAATTGCTGCCAAATCGCATCAGCCAACCATTCCGCCTGTTGATGCGCTACCTGCGCCGTCGCCGGCAAAATCACCCCATCATCATTGGGTGAGCATGACGCGCAGTCCCCAATGGCATAGATGTGTTTATCGGTTAAGGTTTGCAAGGTGGCGGTCACTTCAATTTGATTTAAACGATTGGTTTTTAATCCCAAAGTCGTCAACCAATCTGCGCCTTTCACACCAGCAACCCAAACTCGAATATCACTGTCAATGGTGCGGCCATCGGCCAAGACAAAACCTTGCTCGGTGACTTCAACAACACGGCTATTATTGGCAACGAGAATCCCGCGCTCAGCCAAAGACTCGGTTGCGTATTCAGAAAGAGACTCCGGCGCACCAGCCAAAATCCGATTCATGCCCTCGATGATGGTGATTTCTAGCTGTGCTGGGCTCAATTCAGCGCCATAAATATGCATTTCACGAATGGTATGATCAATTTCAGCCGCTAACTCAACGCCAGTCGGGCCGCCACCCACAATGCCGATATTGAGTTTACGCACTGAATTGCCTGAAATCCCGACGGCAAAAGAGAGATCGAGAATTTTTTTGCGCAGCTGTTCGGCTTCAACGGGATTATTTAAAAACATGCAGTGCTCTTTGGCACCGGGCGTTGCAAAATCATTAGCAATCGCCCCCAATGCCAGCACCAAGGTGTCGTAGGCAATTTCACGCGGCGCGGCGATTTCATTACCATCTTGATCCAAGACTGCGGCCACTTGAATCACTTTACGCTCACGATCAACGCCGGCCATCCAGCCAAATTCAAATTGATAATGATTACGCCAAGCATGACCAAAATAATTGACTTCGTCTTCACCGGTATTGAGCGCACCAGTCGCCACTTCATGCAATAAAGGCTTCCAGATATGCGTCGCCGAGCCATCGACTAACACTACCTTAGCTCGCTTGCCCGAGCCCAAAGTACGTCCTAATTTAGTGGCTAACTCTAAACCACCAGCTCCGCCGCCCACAACGACGATACGATGCAACTTTGTGCTCATAAAAGGCTCTCCAAATGACGTGCCGTAAGGCGAATTAATTTGTCTTGAGTATACCTTGAGCTTGAAATTGATTGTAATTTTAATACGTAATAATCAACAATATGAACAACAAAAAATTACATCGTCATTTTGATGGCGTATTCAAATATCGAGTATAGCCTGCCAATTCAAATGAATAAAAGCACAGCGATCAATACCTATTAAAATAATCCTAAAGAGACTCAGCTCGCGGCGCCAATACTCGCTCCAACAATGATTTCACCATTGTCGGCTCAAACGGCTTATCACAAATACCCGACACCCCCGCCTGTTCAATCGCAGCGAGTCGACCATAATCGGTTTCAGAAGAGACCATTAAAATCGGCAATTGGCTTTGCCAACTCTGAGTACGAACATACTCAATTAATGCCTGACCATCCATTTCGGGCATATTGTAATCGGTGATTAACAAATCAAAAGCACTGTCTTCTAGCAAGACTTTGCCATCTTTGCCGTTCTCTGCCTCAGTAATATGTCGAATGCCCAGGTTTTCTAGCACTTTTCGCATGTAGTTTCGCGCCGCGCGTGAGTCATCCACCAATAAAACGCGAATATATTCCAATTCGATATCATGCTCTTCAAGCGAATGATCAACCGTTAAATAATCCAGAGTCATCATTAGCGCATTATTTAAATGCTCATTACTAAATGGCTTAGGCAATATTGCACAAGCCCCCAGTTGTCGCACTGGTTCGAGCACCTGAGGCCGCATTTCACTTGAAATCAAAATAAACGCCAGATCTTGCGTTTCAGCCCGATCTCGCAAATGCGTCAGTAATTGAACACCGGTCATATCCGATAAATACAAAGCACTTAAAATCAAATTAGGGGATTGTGCGGTCAATGGCTCTAGCAATGCGAGGGCTGCGCTGGCGGTTTCAACCCAACGCACATTGACGATGCCCAATTCAAGTAAGCGCGCCTCCATGACCTTACCCTGAACCGCCGACGGCTCAATGACTAAAGCACGCAAATCACTAGGTACATAGAAAGAACTCATTTGGGCCACCAAATTAACGATATTCTTTCTTTATAGCGAGTTTTTGACAAATCCAGCAAGAAATACAAACCTAATTCAAAGCAATTTATGTAAGCGTAATTCTGTTTTTAGATAGGCATACAACACAGCAGCCATCACCAAGCCCGCCACACCAAACATCGCCTCCATCAGCAACATCGCCAATAATAATTCCCATGCTTTGGCGCGAATTTGAGTGCCAATAATTTCTGCATTTAAAAAATATTCACTTTTATGAATCAAAACCAAAAAAACCAGCGATGCCATCGCAATCGACAACGATTGCGAGAAACTGACCGTAACAATAATGGCATTAGAAAATAAATTGCCCACGATCGGCAGTAAACCCAAAACAAAAGTCAAAACCAGCATCGTTTTAACAAATGGCAAATGAGCGCCAACTGCAGGCAAAATCAGCAGCAAATACACACTCGCCAACGCCGTATTAATTAAAGATATTTTTAACTGCGCCAACATCACCGCACGAAATGCGGCGGTAAATCCTTGCACTCGAATCAGCAGCGCTTGACTCAACACCCCCAATCGATCACGCCGATTAACCTCGTTAAACGCCACAATCCCGCCAATCACCGCCCCAACGATAAGATGCGCCAACAACAACCCCAACTCTTTGCCCGTTGCTTGCAGTTGAGCAAGGTGATGTTGCAATAAACTCAGTACTGCGGCTTGAATACCAGTCGGGCTACTTGGCCAATCGTAACTTAACCATAAAGGTAAAAAACCTTTTGCCTCACCAATGATTTGCACCATTTTATCGAGTAAAGCAATCAAGCCATGTTCCGACTTCATGATGGACAGCAGCGCTAAAATTAAGAAAAACAGCGCCAAAAATACCAACCCTGACATCAATGTCAAAGCCAGCCAACGGCTCCATACTTTTGAAAGCATGCCCAAAGACAGTCTAGCCAAAGATTGGATGAGTAAAAAAATCAGCATGCCTGCCAATAACGCAGGTACAAGATGCAATAAAAAAACCAATAGCAGTAAACTCACCACAATACCCAGCGACGCCAAATTGACGCCAGATCGAGGATGAGGGCACTGCGGCGGCGTTGTCGGCAACGGTTTTACACGAAATAAAGTCATCAGAACCACCTTACAATAAAGCGGGGTATTGCCATCCGAGCTTCATACTTATTAATAAATACGGCAATACCTAATTAATTCAAACAAAGCGCTCAACGTTTTCAGCAAGCTTAATTCAATAAAGCCAAGCACGCCGTTCAATTTAACTGAATAACTTACTCAAGTCTTTTTGCTATTCAATAAAACATTGCTCGACTACGATGTATCAAGATCAACCCAGCAGGAATATCGCAGAATGCCAACAACCAAAGTACTCGCTCTCAGCGGCAGCTTACGCGCCAAATCGAGCAATAAAGGCTTACTTCGCTACGCACAAGCCAATGCACCGGAAGGCATGCAAATTGAAATCGCCGATTTATCTGATGTTCCTTTTTATAACGCTGACATCACCGAGCAACCCACTGCGGTTAAAACACTACTCGCGCAATTTGCTACGGCAGATGCTTTTTTGTTTGCTGGCCCTGAATATAATTATTCAATTTCTCCCGCACTAAAAAACGCCATCGACTGGGCGTCTCGCGCGCCAGACAACGCATTGCTTGGCGGCAAAGCGGCCGCTGTAATGGGCTCTGGTGGCGGCATGGGTACCTCACGGGCTCAATATCATTTACGCCAAGTTTTTGTCTTTACCGACATCCACCCCATTAATAAACCCGAAGTTTTTGCCAACGCGTTTGCTGGTCAATTTGACGCCGATGGCAATCTAACCGACGAACGAATTCAAGACGGCGTCAAACAATTATTAGCTGCACTCGCTACTTGGTCGCTGCAACTGCGCAAATAAAATTGCGCGCCAAACTGACCAAGACCTAAGCGATATCAGCAATAAAATAGTCGGCATAAAAAAACACCCTCGATCTCTCGAGGGTGTTTTGCATTTATAAATACAACAAATCAATATTACTTATCGGTTAAAGCATCAACGCCTGGTAGCGCCTTGCCTTCCAAGAATTCTAGTGATGCACCACCGCCAGTTGAAACATGGCTGACTTGATCTTCAAGACCGGCTTTTTCAACCGCAGCCACTGAATCACCACCACCCACAATGGTAATTGCACCATTGGCTGTGGCTTCAACCAAAGCATGGGCAATCGCGAATGTACCAACCGCCGAAGCATCGATCTCAAACACGCCCATCGGGCCATTCCACAATACAGTTTTAGCTGATTTGATAATCTCAGCATACTGCGCACAAGAAGCCGAACCGATATCCACACCTTCTTGGTCAGCAGGAATTGCTGTCGACGCAACTTCAACCAAACCATCTAAAGTGCGAGCATCAAAATTTAAAGCGCGTGTCACCATGGTGTCGCTTGGCAATACCAACTTATCACCCGCTTGGGCAATCAATTCACGTGCCAAATCAACCTTGTCGTTTTCGCACAATGATTTACCAATCTCAAAGCCTTGCGCTTTCAAGAAAGTAAACGCCATACCGCCGCCAATGATCAATTTATCCACTTTTGGCAACAAGGCTTGAATCACATCGATTTTGCCGGATATTTTCGAACCACCAATAATCGCCACCAAAGGACGAACTGGCTTATTAACCGCTTCACCCAAAAAGTCGAGTTCTTTTTTCAGCAAGTAGCCCGCAGCGCGTGGCAGATCGACACCCACCATTGAAGAGTGTGCGCGGTGAGCCGTGCCGAATGCGTCATTCACAAACACATCACCCAATTTAGTCAAGCTAGCGCGAAATGCCGCCACTTGTGCTGGATCGGCTTTAACTGAGTTGCCATCAGCGTCTTTAGCCTTGCCTTCTTCTTCAATATGGAAACGCACGTTTTCCAGCAAAATCACTTGACCTGGTTGAACCGCAGCACAAACCGCTTCAACTTCTGCGCCGACACAATCGTTCAAAAATTGTACAGGGCTACCGAGCAACTCAGTTAAACGCGCAGCAACAGGTGCTAAGCTGTATTTTTCTACTTTCTGTCCATTTGGACGACCCAAATGTGACATCAAAATCACTGAAGCACCTTGTGCTAAGGCGTAACGAATCGTTGGCAATGCGGCACGGATGCGTTTGTCACTTTCAACCACACCATTTTTAACTGGCACGTTAAAGTCAACACGGATCAGAACACGTTTGCCTGCAAGATCGAGGTCTTCAATAAATAACTTAGCCATACACAGTTCTCCAATTAAGAGCGGGTGAATTATATCAAGTGCCGATTGTAGCAAGAACCAGCGCGAAAAACGTTGTCGATTCTCAGTTTATCTCGATACAACATGGGAAATACTACGTATTAATACTAGATTTTCTCTACCAGTAAAATAATACCTATCTCATTAACTTACTTTTTAGCGCCATTGAACCGCCATTCGCGCAAATTGTAAGCGACGAGCTGCGCCCAAAGCCTTAGAATAGCGTCGCTTACAAAGGAACTATCATGACAATGAAGAAATTTGAATTAGAAAAACGTAAAGCTGAAAAGCTACACAATGATCTCGGTGCAGCCAATGCGCCAGCTCGTTTTGGCCAAGCGGCAGCAACACTGCTCGACAAGAAAGAGCAGCGCAAACAAGATCAAGCTAAAGGCTTGGTACCGTTTGCCTGCAAACTCAATAAAGATCTCGTACAAGAGCTACACACCCGTTGCTCAGAACGTGAAATGACGCTTAATGATTTGGTGGCTGAGTTGATTCAAACCGGCCTCGCTAAATAATGCAACGCACCATTTTTGATACGCCCATCATTCGTGATGTTATGCCAAGGCTATCAAAATGGTTGCTCAAGCGATTAGGGTGGCGCCTAAAAGGTGACTTTCCTGCGCTGGATAAATACGTACTTATCGCCGCTCCTCACACCAGCAACTGGGACTTCCCCATCGGGCTGGCGCTGTGCTTTATTGCAAGGCAAAAAGTCTACTGGATGGGCAAACACACTTTGTTTGTCGGTCCACTTGGGCCTTTAGCGCGTTGGTTAGGCGGTATTTCAGTAGATCGACGCAAGTCCAATTCTTTAGTGGAACAAATTGCCGATGTTTACCAACGCAGTGAGCGACTGATTATTGCAATTCCGCCGGAAGGCACACGGCAAAAGGTAAATCGCTGGAAAACTGGATTTTACTATATTGCACTGAAAGCCAATGTACCCATCGTGCTGGGGTACATTGACTTCAAAGAAAAAACCGGTGGGTGTGGCATGGTTTTTTATCCAACAGGTGATATTGACGCCGATATGCAGGTAATTCAGCATTTTTATCAAGGCATCAGTGGAAAAAACCCGCAATACCAATAAGATGTAAACGTAAAAAAACCCAGCAAGCTGGGTTTTTTTCTACATCAACAACCCAAGTAATTAAACTGGTTGAATGTTAGATGCTTGCTTGCCTTTAGGACCAGTAGTAACGTCAAACGAAACTTTTTGGCCTTCAGCTAAAGTTTTGAAACCTTTAGAGTTGATTTGTGAGAAGTGAGCAAACAAATCTTCGCCGCCTTCATCAGGAGTGATGAAACCGAAGCCTTTAGAATCGTTGAACCACTTAACTGTACCTTGAGCCATTTTGTATTTCCCTAAAAATAAAATAAATATAAAGCACGAAAATCAAGGGAAATGAAGCACTGCGGTACGGCAAGGCCACTACATCACACACATCCACTACTTGAAGATCCTGCAGCTCGTATCTTCGCTGAGCGCGCAGCTGCTGGCAAGCATTATTTGAAACTTTCCGACAAAAAGGGTGGTTTAAGTCAATATTTACTGAAAATCCTGATGCATTTAAGTGCGTACAACTAGCTTTTCCTGCATATCGACTAACATTGCCTTTAATTTCTCAACCTCTAGCTCCAAATCAGTCACTCGCGCCACAAGGTCTAATTGCGGCGCATCTGGCTGAACCAAGATTGGCGCTCCAGCCAATAAATGACACCAACGACATTCCCTCGCCCCTGCTTGTTTCGGCATTTGCAACACCAAAGCAGCGGATTGCCGCGAAGCTAGCTCTTCTAAAAAACCTTCAACCGCCGAAATATCAGCAAACCGATGCAAGCGCTCACAATTTAGCCGCAACTCGCCCGCTGTTTGCGGCCCGCGTAGCATCAACACAGCCAATAGCGCGACCGATTGACTCGGAATACGCAATACTTTTGCCAATGCCTGCTCATAGCGCAGTACACGCCCCCCACTCACTTCCGCAACCCAGCCTTGCTCGCGCAACTGATCAAGCGCCACCAGCAGCTCAGCCTCTGTCGCCTCAATCACCGGATCTCGACTCGACTTTTGATTACATGCCGCGAGCAAGGCATTCAAAGTTAAAGGATATGAATCCGGTACTGTATGTTGTTTTTCAATTAAAGCGCCCAGTATCCGTATTTCTAACTGATTTAATTCGTTAACTTCAGCCATCAAACGAGCTCCTTGCTAAATAAACACATTATCTTCGCTTCATGCTCAAATCAAAACTATAAATACAGCATGATTTATAAAATAAGCCCAAAATCAGTACAGACTACTCAATCTATTTAGATGTTTATCTTTCATGCGCTAGATAGCGCGTAGATATAATTTATGCCAGCACCACAATACTGGAAAACCACCTCAATCTCATCGAACTGATTTCAACAAAGGTTAGGTCACGCAATGGAAATCCAAGGGCTACAAAATCCACAAGTTATCGATTGGAATGCATTTGTCGATTTTCGTGACGGGCTCATCGACTCCGCACCACAAATTGAAAGTCTACTCGCCGAGCTCAAGCAAACCCCAGAAGACCTTAGCCGCATTACGCAGTTATTTCGTTTATTTCACAATATCAAAGGCGATGCGGGGCTCTGTCGCCTGCCGTTTGTTATTCCATTGATTCATGGTGTTGAAACCATTTTGTCGCGAATGCGCAGCAATGAATTAGCCTTTAGCGACCTACTAGCCGAGGTCATCTTACTTACCTTGGATCGGCTAGAACAAACTATTGAACTGCTTGGGGACAATGAATCCGCCGCCGCATTAGCGCTACCGACACTAGCACTAGGTCTAGAGGGTTTATCTTTGCAAGGCCCAGACAGCATCGATGCCAGCGCTATACGTCTTATAGAAACCGTTACTGGCTTTCGACCGGGATTGAGTAAACTACCACAAAGAGACGCCAGCAATGCTGCACGTAATAATGCAGAACGCCACGAAGACCTGAACTTCTTTCACCAGCTCGCGTTGCAACTTGAAGCGCGCTCACCTTTGTTTACAGGGCGCACAGCAAGAAATCTTGAATTGGCGCTTGAAACTAACCGTGCGGCAGGAAGCCGAGTTAACCCCATACAATTAGAAGCCGCCATTTACCTTCATGATATTGGCATGATGTTCTTGCCAGAAAACTACTGGCTAAAAATTGAATCGCTTGATGAGTCTGCACGCCAAAAAATCAACTTACATCCAGCGTGGGGGGCTGGGCTGACCGCCAGAATGGTCGGCTGGCAAGACGCCGCGCAAATGATTATTCAACACCATGAAAAACCCAATGGCAGCGGCTACCCTAACCAATTGATGCATTCTGAAATATGTGACGGCGCTAAAATCTTAGCCATTGTTGATGCTTTTGACTCGATTTTATTACGCCACAGCCATCGTGGGCAGCAACGCTCTATATTGCGAGCGATTGCTGAAATTAACGCTTCTGATCGACAATTCTCTGCCGAATGGATTGCGCCCTTTAATCAAGTCATACGGCAAATGCTGGAAAATAAATAATATTTGGCATCAGCACACACAAAAACAGCGCATTTCATGCGCCGTAAAACATCGACCACTTAAAATCGCTCATTACTTTGCAAAAAGCGCCACTGCCCTTCAGGCAAACTAGACAAACCAATGCGGCCAATCCGAATCCGCTTGTATGAGCGCACCTGAATGCCGACCGACTCACATAAGGCGGGTAAAAAATCCGGCATTGCAGCTCGTAAAACAATACGTAATTGCTGGTCGCTTTGTCGCGTGATCTTATAAGGCTTTAAAACAGCACCATCAAACTTAGTTCGACTATTCATCAGTTTTAACGATTCAGCGCTGAGTTCACCGTCAAACCACAATAGATATTCTTGCTCTAACTCGGTCGCCAAAGAGCGTACGAGCCGCGTATCTTGCGTCAGCACTAGCAATCCTTGCGCGGCAGAATCTAAGCCGCACGGTACTTGCAAATGAGGCAACGCCTTCTTTAACAACACAAACCCAGTTCGATCGCTTACATCACGATGTTCAGTATTCAATAGCGTTTGCCATGCCTCACCGTCAGCTTCTGGCCAAGCGGCATAAGCAACCGGCTTGTTCATCAACAGCGTCACTCGATCGGGTTGCTTATGCAACTGCATTTTAACCGCCTGCACGGCCACTTTTTGCGCCAGCGTCACACGACTACCCAGCTGATCAACAACCTGACCATCAACGGTCACGCGCCCCAGTTCAATCAACTCATCGGCCTCACGACGCGAGCACAAGCCAAGTTCGACCATGCGTTTGGAAAGACGAATCAGTTCTTGCGTCATGGAGGTTTCCTCATTTAAAAATTCATTATTGGGCACATTGCGCGGGACTTCATCATCGCAAACCATCTGCCGCTTAAAAAAACAAAAAACCGGCCATAAGACCGGTTTGTGTCAGCAAAGCACCAATTAACGCGTGCCGCTACCCACTTGTACAATACGCATTGTGTTCGCACCAGAACCAACGCCAGATTTATGCACACCCAAGGTAACCACTAATTTATCACCTGGAATCACAACACCAGCACGTAGCAATTCAAGTTGAGCTGATGCCAATTGTTCTTCACGATCAGCACCCACTTTAGCATCCATCATGATAGGACGAACGTGGCGGAACAAAGCCAATTTGCGGTAGGTATTCAATTCTTGCGTAAACACATAAATTGGCACACCGGTATTGTAACGTGATAACCACAATGCAGATGCACCTGAATGTGAAATACATACAATCGCTTTGATTGGCAATTTGCTAGCGGCATACAAAGCCGACATCGCAACGGCTTCGTCAATGCGAGAGAAGTCGCTCACATTATCAAATTCAGCCTCTACCTTGCATTCGCCAGAGCGCTCAGCCTCAAAGCAAGTACGCGCCATAGCTTGTACCGCTTCAAGTGGGTATTTACCTGCAGCTGATTCAGCCGACAACATCACCGCATCAGTACCATCCAAGACTGCATTGGCGCAATCGGAAACTTCAGCGCGTGTTGGCACTGGGCTTTCGATCATTGATTCCATCATTTGCGTCGCAGTAATGCTCAATTTGTGCATCTTACGCGCCATCTTGATCATGCGCTTTTGCAGTGCAGGTACAGTGGCATCACCCACTTCAACCGCCAAATCACCACGAGCAACCATAATGCCATCAGACGCAGCGAGGATTTCTTCCAGATTGGTAATTGCTTCGGTCCGTTCGATTTTTGCGATCAAACCACCGTGGCCACCCGCTGCGCGCAACAAAGTGCGTGCCATATACATATCAGCAGCCGATTTCGGGAACGAAACCGCAATATAGTCCGCTTGCAAAGCAGCGGCCGTTTTGATGTCTTCCATATCTTTGGCAGTCAACGCTGGCGCAGTCAAACCACCGCCCTTACGATTGATACCTTTATTGTTCGACAACACACCACCCATCGTCACGGTCGTGAATACTTTGGCGCCAACTACAGAATCAACGATCAATTGGATTTTGCCATCATCAAGCAACAACTCAACGCCCGCTTCCACGTCATTTGGCAATTCTTTGTAATCCAAACCCACGGTGTCTTGGTTACCCAATTCACATTCAGCATCCAAAATAAATTTGGCGCCTTTTTTTAGCTCAATTTTATTTTTTTCAAATTTACCAACACGGATTTTTGGGCCTTGCAAGTCAGCTAAAACAGCAACCGACTTACCCAATTTAGCCGCAATCGAGCGAACCATTGCCGCGCGATCAGTATGGTCTTGCGCTGTACCATGAGAGAAATTCAAACGTACGGTATTTACACCCGCAACGATGAGGCTTTCCAGCACTGCTGGATCATTCGACGCAGGGCCGAGGGTGGCAACAATCTTAGTACCGCATTGCATACTTTTAAATCTCCAATGAATAGCCGAAAAACACGTGCCAACAATACGCGACTTCAGCGCGTAAAAATATGATAAAAAACAGGAAAACTGTAGATGACGATTTTAAATAAAGCCGCTCAAGCATTGATGCTAGAGTGAATATCCGTCAAAGAAAACACGTATCGAATGTATTAACACAGACGCATTATAGCGATTAGTCTGTAATGATATACCCCAATAGGGTTTCAAACCACTATTGGGTATTTTTGCCAACGACATGGCTGGCTTTTTTGGCTTTGGTCTTTTCTGCCGATTGATAAGCAAGATAATAGCGATTGACGGCAGATACATAATCTACCATTCCTTTGCTGACTTGACTCATCGCCGTCTTTTCTACATTACCCAGCCAAACATTCGGGTCCAAACCTTGCGCTTTCGTGCGGTTTCTAATTTGCGCCAAACGCCCCTCACCGGCATTGTATGCTGCAATCATAAAATACAATTGATTGTCTTCTGAGATACCTTGCTGACTAAACATTTTACGCAAGTAAGCTAAGTACTTGGCCGCTGCGGTAATATTGCCCTCGTTGCCGTGCGGATCACTCACCCCCATCGCTCTGGCAGTAGACGGATTAACTTGCATCACCCCAGTCGGGCCGTTTTTCCGAATCACCGGATTTAATTTACTTTCTTTTTGCCCAATCGCTGCCAGTAGCATCCAATCTAAATTGTTCGCCGCCGCAATGGTCTGAAACATGGGCATAAAAAAGCCCAATTTATCCAGCGGTGAAATAGCCTCAGAACGCGCCGCTTTAGCATCTACAGGCAAAAAGCGCTGAGTGGCGCGAATCGCAGCATCTATCGATACTTTTTTGCTCGCTATATAACGATTTAACGACGCCAGTAATGCGCTATCTGCTGGCCGCGTCACCCATGCCAAATCAACCGACTCTGCCAAGCAACTTCCCACTTGAACCTCTTTAAATCGCTCACCCCACAACTTTAATACTGCCCGACTCATGACGGTGTACACCGCTTTACCGGCATTGATTTCCGCTAGCAACGATTCAACAGACTGCCCGATTGGCGGATCTTCAAGCGTGAGTCCACTCCATTCTGCTTGCCCGGCCAACAAACGGCGCCCCAAACTGCTCGAGCTCAGCACCAACGGCGTATCACCCAAGGTTTCAAAACGAGGCGCATCACTCGACTTGGGGCCAAGCAAACACCATTCATCCTGAGCATAAGGCGTAGAAAATGAGACCAAGGAACGTGCGCCCTCAGTAATCGGAATCAACCCTGCAGCAATATCACCCTTGCCCGCCAACAAAGCCGAAATGAGCTCCCCGCTGTCCATTGGAATAAATTGAATCCGAATCGGCGGCAGACCTTTGGCACGATTGCGATTAAGCTCAGCCTCAAAGCCATTTAACAAGGCGTACTCTAAACCATGAGGGCGACCATCTTTTAAAAAGTACGTCGAAGCCCCCAGCCCCACCAACACACGAATCCGGTCCGGTGGATTATTCACATCAAAAGCACCCGCTTGCGCCAAAGCACTTTTCGCTTTGAGTGCCGGATGAGTGCTTTTTACACTAGCAACCTCTGCTTTAGCCTTGCCTGCCTTAGGCTGACTAGCCCAAGCGACACCAGCCAAACAGAGTAATACGAGACACAGAGCGAGTCGTTTCATCCCTCTACTCCACTATGAGATTGAGCACGATTCTAATCGTTAACGTGCCGAAGACCCAACACACCCGTATAATCGCCGCTTAAATTGCAAATTAAAGAGTCTGTTATGCCCTTGTTACTGGTTGAAAATGCCCACCTCGCCTTTGGTCACTGGCCACTATTGGATGGCGCAGGCCTTGTGTTAGAGCCTGGAGAGCGGGTTGGTTTAATTGGCCGCAATGGTGCAGGTAAGTCGTCATTATTAAAAGCCATCGCTGGCGTGCAAAAACTCGACGAAGGCACGATTCGTTTGGTTGACAACGCCAAAATGGCGTTTGTTCCGCAAGAGCCCATGCTCAACCCTGAGCACACTGTATTTGAAGCGGTCGCCGAAGGCTTGGGTAATATTCGCCAAGTCTTGCTCGATTACCATGCGGCGCTCGACCACTTAGACGATAGCCAAGAAAGCCTAGATCGTCTGACCGAAATTCAGCATGAACTCGAAAGCCAAGATGGCTGGCGCTTAGATTCGCTCATTTCGACCACTATGTCGCAGCTCAGTCTACCGCCCGAAACCTTGATTTCAGAACTCTCTGGCGGCTGGAAAAAACGCGTCGCCATTGCCCGCGCTTTGGTCACCGAACCCCAAGTTTTACTACTTGACGAACCAACCAACCATTTAGACGTTAGCGCGATTGAATGGCTAGAAACCATGCTCAAGGGCTTTGGTGGCAGCGTATTATTTATTACCCATGACCGCCGCTTCTTGGACAACGTCAGCAATCGTATTATTGAGCTCGATCGCGGCAATATTGTGAGCTTCCCTGGCAATTTTGCGGCTTATGAAGCCAAAAAAGAAGAACTCATCGCGCAAGAAGAAGTAAACAATAAAAAGTTTGATAAAGATCTTGCTGCAGAAGAAGTTTGGATTCGCCAAGGTGTCAAAGCACGTCGCACCCGCAACGAAGGCCGCGTTCGTCGCCTTGAACAATTACGTCGTGAACGCTCTGAGCGCCGCGAGCGTTTGGGCAAAGTTGAATTTCAAGTTGAAGCTGGCGATCGCAGCGGCAAAATTGTCGCCGAACTGGAAAACGTCAGCAAAGCCTATGGCGATAAAGTCCTCATCAAAGACTTTAGTACCCGCATCTTACGCGGTGACAAAATCGGCCTAATCGGCCCGAACGGCGCTGGTAAAACCACCTTACTTAAAATGATTCTTGGCGAACTTGAACCCGACACCGGTTCAGTTAAAGCGGGCACCAAGATCCAAGTCGCTTATTTCGATCAGTTCCGCGAGCAACTTGACGAAGAAAAATCAGTCGCCGACTCCGTCAGCCAAGGCGATGATTTCGTAGAAATCGGTGGACAGCGTAAACACATCATGGGTTATTTGGAACAATTTTTGTTCCCTGCCGAGCGCGCGCGCAGCCCGGTTAAATCACTCTCTGGTGGTGAACGCAATCGCTTATTGTTAGCGCGTTTATTTACTCGTCCAGCAAACGTTTTGGTGCTGGATGAACCCACCAATGATTTGGACATTGAAACGCTAGAATTACTTGAGCAATTACTCGATGAATATCCGGGTACCGTTTTCTTAGTCAGCCATGACCGTGCCTTTCTCGATAATGTCGTAACTCAAACCATCGTCTTTGAACCTAACGGCCAAATTATTGAAAACGTCGGTGGCTATCAAGACTGGATTGATGCTAAAGCACGTATGCTCGCTAGTCGTGAATCAAATAACAAAATCACAACTAGCAAAGAAAGCAAACCAGCTGAACGCACCAAAACAGCAAGAACCAAATTAAGCTTTAATGAAGCCCGCGAATTAGAAAACCTTCCAAAGGAAATCGCATTACTCGAGCAAGAACAGACAGAATTACAACAATCTTTGCTTGATCCGGCAATTTATCGCGATTCTCCTGCAAAGGCCAAAGCAATGCAGGCTAGAATCGATGAGATTGATGCAATCACCATTGAAAAAATGGAACGCTGGGAAGCTTTAGAGGCCAAATAAAAGCATGATAGGGTCACGCCAAAACAATTTATCAACCGAACCGAATACGCATAAAACACTTCGTGTATTGCGAATTGGCTTGTTGACTTTTTATGGCGTGACCGTCTTTGTGGTTTTACTGACTTTAACGTGGATTACCATCCGTGATTATCAGCAAACAATGCGAGAAGCGGAAAACTATAATTTATCGCTGGCTCGGGCATTAGATGAAAACGCCACGCGAGCTTATGTTTCTGTTGAACAAGCCATGCAAAATGTGGCTGAAGATTTAGATCGACAAGGTGGTGTCGATAAAGCTGACGAATACGTCATGCATTTACTACTCAAAGATAAAGTCCGTTTAACCCCACAAATACGCGGCATTATCACCATCGGTCCAACCGGTATATTGCATAGTCATGGTCTTGAGTATCCAGCACGAAAAATATCGCTCGCTGACCGGGTTTATTTTAATTACCACCGTGATTTTGATTCAATTCGCCCCTATATCAGCGAGCCTATTTTATCTAGAACGGATGGCAAATGGTTACTCCCCTTAACTCGTCGCGTTAATTTACCCAATGGTGAATTTGGTGGCGTGCTCTTATCAGGAATGGAACCGGCTTATTTCCTTAAATTTTATGACTCTTTGCAACTCCCCAAAGGAATGCAAATTCAATTACTGCGTAGTGATGGCGTCGTTTTAATCAACTATCCATTTGATGAAAGTGCCTTAAATAAAAACATTCGTAACGACGACCCACTACTATTTGAGCAATTACGACTCAAACGCAGCAGTACTTATATTAAAAATGATAATGGCGAAAAACTAATCACCTTCATCGTCAATCAAAGTGATAATCCACTTATCATTCGTCTGTCTTTTAATGTTGATTTTATTTTAGCTCACTTTAAAACCCAAACTTATATCCGAACGGCATTGGCCGCCTTATTAATGCTGGTCATTTCTATTTTGACTTACATTTTAATGCGACAAATCAAACGGGCAGAACAAATTGAGGCTCGCCTGTATTTAACGCAGTTTACGGTCGATGAATCACCCGACATGACATTTTGGTGTAATGAATCTGGTCGCATTTACTACGCCAATAAAAGCCTCACCAAGCATTCCGCTTATCGCAGTGATGAACTTAGTTCACTCAATTTTAACGACTTATTTACCGAGATTTCCGAAGCAGATTGGCGACAATTTTTATCGCAACTACACGACAACAACACCATCAACTTTGAAGGTCTACTTAAAAACTCATTGGGTAAAATCACCCCAATGGAAATTACTTTATCGCTCATTCAATTTCAAAAACAATCTTATATCTGCTGCAACGCACGTGATATTTCTGCGAGGCGCGAAGCCGAGCAAGAATTACGTCGCCACCGCGACCATTTGCAAGAAATGGTCATGGAGCGCACGGCAGAAATCCGCACCGTACTCGATGCCAGTCCACTCGCCATCATGCTATCAATGCGCGGCACTATTCGCTTGGTCAACCCCGCTTTTGAGCTACTGTTTGCCTATGCCGCTAGTGATATTATCGGCTCGCCGACCCACAATATTTTTTCATCTACCGAACAATTTAGCGAAGCCAATCAACTGATCTGGAGCAAAATTGCCAGTGGTGGCGTATTTCGCGGTGAAACTGAACTGTATCGCCGTGACCATACGCCATTTTGGGCGATGGTTTACGCCAAAGCTTTGGTCCCTGGAGATATGTCAAAAGGGTTGATCGCGGTCATTGAAGACATCACCTCGCAGCGGATTGCCGCCCAAGCGATGCGCCAATCAGAACGGCTTAATCGCACCATTATTGATCAAACCGCAGACGGCTTCTTATTGATTGATGCTGGCCATCGCATTTGCGACGTCAATCATTCATTCACCCGTCTGCTGGGATTTAGCCGTAAAAACCTGATTGGCCGACACCCGCATGACTTATGGGGTGAAAATGCTAAAAAATTCTTCCCAGATCAATTAGCCAGCTTAATTGATAAACACCAAGCACCGATTGATTTAGAGCTACTCAATCACGAAGGCATTGCGCACCCTTTCCTTATTAATAGTGGCGTAGTGCTTGATGAGCAAAAATCGATTGAATATGCCTATGCATTCTTTACCGATATTACCGTTTTAAAGAAAATAGAAACGCATTTAGTTGAAGCTAAAGAAGCGGCCGAAAGTGCTAACTTTGCCAAGTCTTCTTTCCTTGCCAATATGTCACATGAATTACGCACGCCAATGCATGCGATTTTATCTTTCTCTGAAATGGGTTTAGGCAAAACACAAAATCCGAATCACAGCGAAAACCTCAATTTAAATCGTTACTTTGAACGTATTAATGCCTCAGGAAAACGACTATTGGTCCTGTTGAATGACCTACTGGATATGTCGCGACTTGAAGCTAACAAAATGACTTATGACAAAGGCGTTCATAGTTTACAAATGATTGTGCGAATGGCGTGCGCTGAAATTAGCTCACTCATTAGCAGCAAGCAATTACAACTGCATATTCAAGATGGCGAAATTGAAGCCAGCGCCCATTTTGATAAAGCTCGCCTAACTCAAGTGCTAGTTAATTTATTATCCAATGCCATCAAATTTAGTCCGCACGGTGGCGAAATTGAAATTCACTTTATTGCCAATGCGCAATTAGAGCCTGACCAACCGGCCATCGGCGTCAGCGTTCGTGATCATGGTCCGGGCGTGCCCGACGACGAGCTAGAATATATCTTTGATAAATTCATCCAAAGTAGCCGCGCTCGCAATGGCAGCGGCACTGGGCTGGGTCTGGCGATTAGCCGGCAAATTATTAGCGACCATGAAGGACAAATTATCGCTAGCAATCACCCGCAAGGTGGCGCGATATTTACCGTCCTACTGCCGAGTCATCCGCGCTAAAGGTTTTGCTTATCGCCACATTCGCGTACAATTGCGCGTTTTTCCCCTTTGACATCAATACCATGCCCGACATCATCAGTGAAGTGGCGCGCCGCCGTACTTTCGCCATTGTCTCCCACCCCGATGCGGGTAAGACCACGCTCACCGAAAAACTGCTGTATTTCTCGGGCACGATTCAAAATGCGGGTACTGTAAAAGGCAAAAAAGGCGGTAAGTTTGCCACTTCTGACTGGATGGACATTGAAAAGCAACGGGGTATTTCGGTTGCGTCTTCAGTCATGCAGTTCGATTACCGCGATCACGTGGTCAATCTGCTCGACACCCCAGGTCACCAAGATTTCTCGGAAGACACCTATCGCGTACTGACTGCGGTGGATTCGGCCTTGATGGTCATTGACGCGGCCAAAGGTGTTGAAGCGCAAACGATCAAACTATTGAACGTCTGCCGCATGCGCCACACCCCGATTATCACCTTCATGAATAAGTACGACCGTGAAGTACGAGATTCTTTAGAGCTGCTCGATGAAGTCGAAAGCGTGCTCGAAATCCGTTGCGCGCCCATTACTTGGCCAGTTGGTATGGGTAAAACCTTCCGTGGGGTATATCACATCCTCAAAGACGAAGTGATTATCTTTACGCCGGGCAAAGGCCCTCTTGATGAAGTTGAAGTCATCAAAGGCATCGATAATCCACGTTTGGACGAACTCTTCCCACTCGAAATCGACCAAACTCGGATGGAATTAGAGCTCGTGCGCGGCGCTTCGCATCCTTTCGTGCTCGAAGAATTCCTCGATGGTACGTTGACACCGGTCTTTTTTGGTTCGGCTATTAATAACTTCGGGATTCGTGAAATCTTGAATGCGCTAGTCGATTGGGCGCCACAACCGTCGGACAGCGCTGCGGTACAACGTGCCGTTTCGCCGACTGAAGAAAAATTCTCCGCATTCGTCTTTAAAATTCAAGCGAATATGGACCCGAAGCATCGCGACCGCATTGCGTTCTTACGGGTTTGCTCGGGCGAATTTACGCGCGGCATGAAATTCAAGCATTTGCGCCTGAACCGAGACATCGCCGCCAATTCGGTAGTGACGTTTATGGCGCAAGGCCGTGAACAAGTCGAAGAAGCTTACGCTGGCGATATTATTGGTCTGCCGAATCACGGCAATATTCAGATTGGCGACTCGTTTTCTGAGGGCGAATTGCTGTCGTTTACCGGCATTCCTTACTTTGCGCCGGAAATGTTCCGCATCGTGCGCATCAAAAATCCACTCAAGATCAAGCAATTGCAAAAAGGCTTGCAGCAGTTGGGTGAAGAAGGTGCGGTTCAGGTTTTCAAACCGCTCAATGGTGGCGATTTGATTCTTGGCGCGGTAGGGGTATTGCAGTTTGAAGTCGTTGCCTCGCGCTTGCTGAATGAATACGGTGTAGAAGCGATGTTTGAATCGACGACGATTTACACTGCGCGCTGGGTGTCTTGTGATGACGCGAAAAAACTCGCCGATTTTGAGCGCACGCTCACCAATAACCTCGGCCGCGATGCTGCCAACAGTTTGGCTTATTTGGCCACCAGCCGTGTCAATCTGGATTTGACGATGGAACGCTGGCCAGAGTTGCGTTTCCACGCCACACGGGAACACGCCATTACGCTCTGAGGGTATTGCTCTGGATGCAACATATTTAATTCGTTGCATCCAGATACCCCGTAGTAAATATCACCAAAATCAAACATAGCATCTCAAAAGTGATGGGCTATAACTACATTATTTCTTTCATAGAAGTATTGCCATCATGCCTCACGCTCCCCTACCCGATTGGCTAAGCACTCTGGCCATTTGCAGCATACTCATCGGTATCGCTTGCTTTATTTACATTCTGCTCGATCAACGTCAACGCCCCAAACCCATGATGTCGATCATGCTCTGGGTATGGCCAATTAATGCGCTTTGGGCTGGTCCATTGGCGATTTGGGCTTACCGCCACATTGGCAACGGCAGCAAACCGCGCATTTCGCACAGCGCATCCACCATGAAAATGCCCTCTCCCCCATCAACGCCGCAAGGCACGAGTGATGAAGCCAAGCCCGCAATGATGAACAGCATGCCGATGCAAGACATGCCAAACATGCCCAAGATGGATATGTCTAATATGGACATGTCCAATATGAAGATGCCTGCCCCTACTTCAACCCCAAACTCAATGTCGTCCATGCCAGAAATGAAAATGGAGATGCCGCCGCATATGAAAATGGATATGAAGATGGATATGAAGATGCAGATGGGCGCAAAAAAACCCTTCTGGCAAAGCATTACCGCCGGAACACTGCATTGTGGTGCCGGCTGTAGCCTCGCCGATTTAATTGGACCGTGGCTATTTGCTGCTTCACCCTTTTTATTATGGGGTAGTCCGGTCTTTGGCGAATGGGCGCTTTCCTATCTGCTAGCACTCGCCATTGGCGTTACCTTTCAATACGGTGGTTTAATCGGCATGGTGCCAGAAACCGGCGCTGCACTCTGGTGGCGTGCACTCAAAGTGGACTCACTGTCTTTAACTTCATGGCAAATTGGCATGTATGGCTGGATGGGATTGGCTATTTTTGTGCTCATTGGGCCAATGTCGCCCACCGAGCCAATATTTTGGTTCATGATGCAAATCGCCATGGCTTGCGGCTTTATCACCGCCTACCCCATGAACTGGTTTTTAGTCAAAGCGGGCATCAAAACCGCCATGTAACTGAGATTGATTCGTCAGCAATGCCATTGTCGCTCAGGCATCAGCATGCAAGATCGACGTGGCATGCTGACGCCCAAACCTTAGCTTGCATATTTCTGAATCACACCCGAGTGTAAAGCGTAAAATACCCCTCTCTGACTCAGCCTGCGCCGACTATGTCTCGTTTTTTTACTGTATTTTTGCTACTCATTTTCTCCAAAGCGATTGCTGCGCCGAGTGATTTACGTTTAACGCCTGCGCCGCTCAGCGCCAGTAGCACAGCATTAGTCAGCAGCAACAGCGAATTTGAACGCTTAAATCAGCGGCTGGAATTAGCCCAAGCAGCGCTCGCCACCTTAGAAAAAAACCCTACAGCACCAGATCGAGAATTAAATCGATTTTGGCTCACGCTCGAAATCTATGCCTACCGCCAGCATCTAGCCGCACTCAACGGCTTGAGTGCGCTCGAGCAAGAAAACCACACCCCACCTGCAAGCCTGCAAGCGAGCCAAAGCAAGGTACAGCTGCAAGGTGAGCGGCAATTGCTAGAGCAAGAAGTCGATATATTACGAAGCAACCTCAGCGTGCAAGAAGCCTACCTCAATACCATCCATGATGAATTAGGCCAAGCACAAGCCGAGTTACGCCTCAATCAAGATTTGCTGGAGAAAGCGCCAGCTCAAAGCAGTGCTCGCAGCCAAATTGCCGCCAAAATTGTGACTTCGCAACAAAAAGTCGACACTTGGCTCGCCACCTTGGCCAGTATTGATGCACGCCAGCAGTTTAATCGCGCGCAATTACAAGCCCGCCGTGAACAAGTACTGGCGCTCGATGCCACATTGGGTCCCAATCAAGATCAATTGCAAAGCGCGGTGATCAATGACGAGCTGCAACAAATTACTGCGCAACAACAGCATTACGCGCAATTACAAAACAATCAAATCACTAAAGAGCAGCAACTTCGCCAACAATTAGCCCAGCTAACAACTCAGCGCGACACACTCACTAGCAAATTGGAAAACCCTAAAACCAGCAATACCGCTGTTTTGCAAACGCAGCTATCTGCACTCGATCAACAGCTGCAAGGGCTCCAGCAACAACTGGAAACGCTGGCCATTGAATCTGGCGTTTTATCTGACTTAATGATGGCCAATACCATTGAGAGTAGCTTTTGGAAAAAACGCCTGGCACTGAAAAACTCCGGCAAACAAGCAGAAATTCAACAGCTCAATGAAGAAGCACAAACCTGGCAGCGCACCTTGCAAGGCACCCTCGTTGCCATGCAAAAATCAGCAGGTATTGCTCAGGACCAAATAGACCAACTAGGCCGAGCAAGTGATACCCCTGCAGCTTTACGACAAACGTGGCAAGACCGCGAAAGCATCTACCGCGAAGCGGCAATTGATTTACGTCGCTCGAATGAAAAATTTAATCGCTGGCTCAATAATGCCGCCCAACAAGACAAAACGCTGGCCATGCGTACCGATTATTGGCAAGAAAAAATGCATCGTCTGCTCACTCAAATCTGGCGCTATGAATTATTTAGCGTGAATGACAGCGTTGAAGTGGATGGACAAAACATCAGTATTTCGCGCGGCGTCACCATCGGCAAAATGTGCATCGCGGTGTTATTAATTACTGTTGGCTTTGCGATGTGTATTTTCTTTGGGCATTTAATCGAAAAAATCCTGATCAAACGCAGCCGTTTCCCCGAAGTTTCAATTCGAATTGCCAAGCGCTGGATCTTATCCATCGCCTTTATTGGGCTGCTGATCAATTCATTGCTGATTGTGCAAATCCCTCTCACGGCGTTTGCATTCTTGGGGGGTGCGATTGCCATTGGTCTAGGTTTTGGCATGCAAACGCTACTCAAAAACCTAATCAGCGGCCTGATGATGCTGCTTGAACGCCCGTTTCGTCCTGGCGACACCATTGCGGTTGCCGGTATTTTGGGGACCGTCGTCGATATGAATGTGCGTGCGGCCGTGGTGCGCGATGTGAATGGCATCGACACCTTGGTGCCCAATAGCACTTTTTTGGAACAAAATGTCACTAACTGGAGTTATACCAACAGCGTGATTCGCCAAGGCTTTCAAGTCGGCGTCGCTTATGGCAGTGATTTACGACTGGTTGCCAAGCTGCTCGAAGACGAAGTGCTGCGGCACGGCCAAATCTGCAAAAATAAACCACCCGAAATATTGCTCGAAGATTTCGCAGCCGATGCGCTCACCTTTGGTATTTATTATTGGGTGGATATCGGCGCCGGCATTATCGGCCGTCAAGTGGCCAGTGACTTGCGCTTTATGATCGATGCCAGTTTTAGAAAGCACGACATTTGCATTGCTTACCCGCAGCAAGATGTTCATCTAGATATCAAAAACCCACTCCAAGTTCAGCTCCAAGCGTCAACAGACCCTAGCACAACCGATCCACATTAAGGCTTTATATGTCAGAACACACATCCCTACTTCATATCGACTGGACGCCCGACGAAGCAAAAATCTATCAACGCCTCAGTCGGCAGCGGCAATGCACCAGTGTTGAGCTGATCAAGCACTGTGTAATTCAAAATCCGCATGGTTTAATTGCCGCGATGAATCAAAAACTCGCTGACAGCGACTGGCAGATCTTTGTGAGTGTGGCGCGTAGCAGTCGGCCACAAGCCACGCCAATTGCCTACTATCGTCTATGCCGAAAACCGTTAATGAGTTTTGACCCGCCACCGACACCGTCACTTTAAAGCGGCCTCATGTCTGCTGGCTGAGGCTAAATCATGTCACACGGCATACACGTTAATCAATGTAGGTATATAACTGCAAGCTTTGTTAAATAAAGTTTAAAAGCCAATACCTCAATATATTTATCGACATTAAACCCAAACACAGGGCAAAACACTTGACGGGCTAAAGTTAAGCCTGTCACTATTGGCCCATGAACATGATCCAACACCCCCTTTCTGTTGCTTATTACTGGTGGCGCCTCTAGGCGGCACTGGGCTTGTTGGTATCGACAAAACCTGCCGCCGGATTACGGTGACAGGTTTTTTGTTTTTTTACCCCTCTCCCATCCGGCGGCTCCACTTTAAGGAGCAGCATCATGTCACAACCATCTACCTCGTCGAATCCATCGGCAGCCACCATCGTGGTCACTGGCGACCGCACCACTGGCCCACTGCATTTAGGCCATTATGTTGGCTCATTACAAACTCGCCTTAGCTTACAAGAAACCCATCAGCCCTTTATTTTATTAGCCGACACGCAAGCTTTGGCTGATCATCAAGGCGATTATCGTGCTGTACGCCAGTCAGTGATTGATGTGGCACTAGACTACCTTGCCGTCGGCATCGACCCACAAAAATCAACCATCTTGATTCAATCGATGGTGCCGGAACTGGCTGAGCTGTCATTTTATTTAATGAATCTGGTCTCTATTGCCCGCTTAGAGCGCAATCCAACGGTTAAATCCGAACTCAAAGCCAAAGGGCAAGATCGCGATGTAGCCGCTGGTTTTTTAACTTACCCCGTGAGCCAAGCTGCTGACATTACCGCTTTACGCGGCACCTTGATTCCGGTCGGTGCCGATCAATTGCCGATGATTGAGCAGACCAATGAAATTGTTCGCCGGTTTAACCGCATGGTGGGCGACAACGTACTCAGTGAATGCACTGCCTTACTATCGAATACCAGTCGCCTACCAGGCATTGATGGCAAAACCAAAATGAGTCGTACCGCAGGCAATCACATTAGTCTTGCTGCCAGCGCCGATGACATTGTGCAGGCGGTCAATAAAATGTATACCGACGCCAACCATCTCACCATTGGCAGTCCGGGGCAGATTGAAGGCAATGTGGTGTTTAGCTTTTTAGATGCATTTGATGCCGAACCGGCACACGTCAATGAATTAAAAGCGCAATACCAGCATGGCGGTCTGGCTGATCGTGTGATCAAAGCGCGCCTTAACGAGCAATTACAAACCCTGATCGGACCGATTCGCGAACGCCGCGCGCAATTGGCAAAAGATCCGGATGCCATTTTGTCGATGTTACTGTGTGGCTCAGCCAAAGCACGACAAACCTCCGCACTAACCTTGCATAAAGTAAAAACTGCGATGGGGATGTACTACTTTTAAACCAGCTTTAAGCTGTCACTAAACTGCCATCCATTAAAATATAAACTATAAAGAGCCAAAGCAGCTGCATTCTGCTTTGGCCTAGCTTAAGCGACGGTCATTATATTTAAATCGTTAAGCAAAAGTTTTCTGGCATCGTAGCCTCGCCTTGCCGTACTCGATGTACTGCCGACGGCTTGGACGCCTTGCCATAAAACTTTTAAATCAATAGTTATCCGCTATTTCAATGGAAAGTTAGCCAATGCCACTCACGCTACTCATTGTTGATCCAGATTGTTCTGCTTACGACGCTTTGCGGCCCAATATCGAGGCGCATTTTGCAATACAAATGGCCCAAAACGGCTTAGATGCATTGGCGCTACTTGAGCAAACTCAGCCTGACATTCTACTCATCGACGGTAATTTAGCCGATCAGACTGCCTATGCGATTTGCCAGCGCTACAAAAACAACAATCCAAATGGCCAAATATTGTTTATTGCCAGCACTGAAAAAGCGGATTATGTCGCCGCTTATGGCGCTGGAGCGGACGACTTTATTAGTAAGCCATTTTGTAATGATGAATTACAACAAAAATTATTATTGTTTCAACGCAGCATCGAAGAGACCCAGCAACTGCGCAGCTCAGTCCAAGCGGCGACCGTTACGGCCATGCAAGCGATCTCAAATTCGGCCGAATTGGGCACAGTAATTAGTTTTTTTAAGCGCGCCAGCTTAGCGCCCGATGAAGCCAGCTTGCTCAAAGCGCTGGTACAAACCACAGCCAAATTCAACGTGCAAGTTGCCGCCCAAATTCACCAACAAAACACCTTGCACACGCTCAATAGCCAAGGACGCTGCAGTCCGCTCGAAGAGCATATGCTGCAAACCTTAGCGCAAGATCCGCAGCGCATTTATGAAATGGGCAAACGATTGGTGATTAATTTTCCAAGAATTATCTTGCAAGTCAAAGATATGCCCGTTAACCAGCCCGATTTGTGTGGCCGATTACGCGACCATATCGCCATTTTGGTTGAGGCGGCAGAAACACGACTCGACGGCATTTTAAATGAAACGCAAATTCGCGCTCAGCAGCAGCTCACCTTAAATGCAATTAGCTTAATTCAGTCCTCCATTCAAAAACTAGAAAACGAGTATCGCCATCAGGCGAGTTCCTCGATGTTATTGTTTAGCGAATTACAAGATCAGTTTGAACACAAGATGGTGTATTTGGGCCTCACCGATTCACAAGAAGGGGCTCTACTGGATATGATTGCGCATAGTCTGGCAGCAGCTACCCAAATTTATGATCAAGGTTTATCGCTCGATGATGAGTTTTCGCATGTGATCGCCACCTTGATTTATCTAACCCAACAATCACCACAGGCCGTTATAGCTGCGGCACCCGAGCCCGCAGAACCAAGTGATGACATCATGTTGTTTTAATTACGCAGCATAAAACAATCATCAAAAACACAGGGTATAGCCTCGTAAACTATTAACAACACTAACTAGATAGCAATACCTATAATATTTAGACTCACTTTTTAGTCATCGATGCTCTTTTTTATCTGTCTGTGGGAATATCCCTAATACTTTTCAGCGTCATATTCCCCCAGCATCAACTCACATCGATACACGCACCAGGGGCAGATCATGGACGAAGAACTCAGAAAGAAAGCACTTGAATATCACCGTTTCCCAAAGCCGGGCAAGATTCAAGTGGTGCCCACCAAAGGGCTAGCTAGCCAGCGCGACTTAGCTCTTGCCTATTCACCCGGCGTGGCTGCAGCCTGTGATGCCATCGTTGCCGATCCATCCGAAGCGCGCAATTTAACCGCGCGCGGTAATTTAGTTGCCGTGGTCACCAATGGCACTGCGGTTTTAGGTTTGGGCAATATTGGGCCTTTGGCCGGCAAACCGGTTATGGAAGGCAAAGGTGTATTGTTTAAAAAATTCGCTGGCATCGACGTTTTTGATATCGAAATCGACGAAAACGATCCCGACAAACTGATTGAAATCATTGCCTCGCTAGAGCCGACTTTTGGCGGTATCAACCTCGAAGACATTAAAGCACCCGAGTGTTTTTATGTAGAAAAAAAACTGCGCGAGCGAATGAATATTCCGGTGTTTCATGATGACCAGCATGGCACGGCGATTATTGTCGGCGCTGCGGTCAAAAACGCCCTCGCCTTACTGGATAAAAACATCGCCGATGTTAAATTAGTCGCCTCAGGCGCCGGTGCCGCCGCGATTGCGTGTTTAGACTTATTGGTTTCTTTAGGCGTACAAAAAAGCAATATTTTTGTTTGCGACTCCAAAGGCGTGATTTATAACGGCCGTGGCCCGCTGGACGAAACCAAGCAACGCTACGCGCGCGATACCGACATTCGCACGCCAGCCCAAGCGCTAGTCGGCGCTGATATTTTCTTAGGGCTATCAGGTCCTGGCGCGATTGACGCCGAAATGCTCAAAACCATGGCGGTCTCGCCATTGATCTTGGCTTTGGCCAATCCAAATCCAGAAGTGACTCCGCCAGAAGCGCGTGCAGCGCGCCCAGATGCGATTATTTGTACCGGTCGCTCGGATTATCCAAATCAAGTAAACAACGTACTTTGCTTCCCATTTATTTTCCGTGGCGCACTCGATGTCGGTGCCACGACGATTAATGAAGCGATGAAACACGCGGCAGTGAACGCGATTGCCGAGTTGGCGCACGCCGAGTTATCGGATGTGGTCGCCAATGCCTATAGCGGCAAATCACTGGCTTTTGGCGCAGAATATTTAATCCCAACGCCGTTTGATCCGCGCCTGATCGTTAAAATTGCCCCAGCAGTGGCCAAAGCGGCGATGGACAGCGGCGTTGCCACTCGCCCGATTGAAGATTGGGCAACGTATATCGAAGAACTCACGCAATTTGTGTATAAATCGAGTCTCTTTATGCGGCCGGTGTTTATGGCGGCCAAAAAAGCGCAAAAACGCGTGGTGTTTTGTGAAGGTGAAGATGAACGCACCTTGCATGCCGTGCAAGAATTACTCGATATGCGCTTATGCCAACCGATTCTAATCGGTCGCCCCCCGGTGATTGAGGCACGCATTGAAAAGCTCGGCTTGCGCATTCGCCTGGGTATCGACTTTGAAGTGTGTAACCCAGAAAATGATCCACGCTATCGCGAATACTGGCAGCTGTATTACAGCATCATGCAACGCAAAGGCGTTTCAGAAGACCTCGCCAAAGCCGAAGTTCGCCGCAAAACCACCCTGATCGGCGCTTTAATGGTCGAGCGTGGCGAAGCGGACGCCATGATTTGTGGTACTTACGGTTTGTATCACAATCATTTGGCGCACGTTAAAAATGTGCTGGGCTTAAAACCGGGCGTTTCGACGACGGCGGCAATGAATATTTTGCTCTTGCATTCAGGAAATATTTTCATCACCGACACCTATGTCAATGCCGACCCGAACGCCGAACAACTGGCTGAAATCACCATGATGGCGGCTGAAGCGGTGCGTAAATTCGGTATTGCTCCGAAAGCAGCGCTATTGAGTCACTCCAGCTTTGGCAGTAACGACAGCCCGTCAGCGCGTAAAATGCAAGAGGCACTACGTATTGTCACCGAGCAAGCGCCTGAATTAGAAATCGATGGTGAAATGCATGGTGATGCGGCGCTTTCGACCGCTATTCGGGCGCAGGTTTTCCCAAATTCCCGTCTCAAAGGGGAAGCCAATATTCTGATTATGCCGAATTTGGATGCGGCGAATATTTCGTTTAACTTGCTCAAAGCCACCGCAGTCGATGGCGTGACCATTGGTCCGATTTTGATGGGCATGGCCAAACCGGTGCATATTTTGACCCCAACTGCATCAGTTCGCCGTATTATTAATATGGCGGCATTGGCAGCGGTTGAAGCCGCAATGGCTGAGGAGCAAAATAATGAGTGAATTTAATCCAAACGATCCCTTTGGCTTTTTTGCCAATATGCTCAAGCAAGGTGCGAATAACCCATTTATTCCACCGCTGACCGAAGAAGAAATCGAGCGTAAAATAGTCGAATGTAAAACCGTCGAGCAATGGCTCAGCATGCAAATTGGCATGCTGCAAATGACGGTTAAAACACTCGAAATTCAAAAAGCCGGCTTAGCCGCTTTTAAACAAAATATCGACCCTAACCCTGAACACAGTTAAAACGGATCACAATGATTGAACGTCGCCCCGCCAAACGTCCTACTTTGGCGTTAAAGCACACACTGGCCAGCTTGTTGCTGGCCAGTTTTTTTACCGCCTGCGGCACTGCACCAGTCAAGCCGCCAGCGCAACCTAGCCCAACACCAAGTACCACCCCAGAACCCACAAGCCCCACACCAACAGCCGCACCACGCTATGTCGCCAGCAGCTGGCAAGCACTACCAGCTTGGTCACAAGATGAACTGGTTAAAGGTTTTCAAGCATGGCGTAATGGCTGCGCTCGACTACAAAAAAATCCAATTTGGGCTCCGATTTGCCAAGACGCCGCCAATGTAGCGCTAACCACACCGGCTATTCGCCAGTTTTTACAAACTCGGCTTACGCCTTATCAGTTACAAAATCCAGACCAAAGCACCACTGGACTCATCACCGGGTATTATGAGCCAGTCTATGCCGGTAGCCTCACGCAGACCAATACCGCCAATCAAGCCGTTTACGGCCCGCCGCGTGACATGATTACCGTCGCCTTAGAGAGCGTGTACCCTGAACTCAAAGGCAAACGCTTACGCGGTAAAGTGCTCGGCAATAAGCTGGTGCCTTTTCCTGACCGCGCCGAGATTGTTAAAAATGGCGTCAATGCCCCCGTATTGGCGTGGTTAAACGACCCAATGGACGTGCAGTTTTTACAAATCCAAGGCTCAGGGCGCGTGCAACTCAGTAATGGTGAACAACTGCGCTTAGGCTACGCCGACCAAAATGGTCGCCCGTATAAGCCTGTCGGGCGTTGGTTGGTCGAGCAAGGTTTGCTGCCAGCAAGTGAAGTCTCTATGCAAAGCATTCGTGCTTGGGCCAAAGCCAACCCTAAGCGAGTGAATGAATTACTCAATAGCAATCCAAGCTATGTGTTTTTCCGCACCTTACCCGCCAGTAATGACGGCCCGATCGGCTCGCTTGGCGTGCCACTGACTGCGGCGTACAGCATCGCCATCGACCCGAATACTGTTCCACTGGGCAGCATGGTGTTTATCGCCACGACGCGGCCTGATAACGCCGGCGGCATCCATCGTTTAGTTGCAGCACAAGACACTGGCGGCGCAATTCGCGGCAGTGTTCGCGCCGATTTCTTTTGGGGAACGGGCGACGCAGCGGGTGAACTCGCCGGAGAAATGAAGCAAAGCGGTAGCCTGTGGCTACTGTGGCCGAAAGGGCAAGCACTACCTAAATAATCAAGGCAACAAAAAGGGCTGCGCAACGCAGCCCTTTTATATATTAAGGTATCGCCCTAAAAACCAATCTATTTATGGTCTATCGCAATATACACAGCCATTAAGCAAAAACCACTTTGCCCTTTACCAGCGTGAATTTCACTTTACCCAGCATTTCATGCCCAATAAATGGCGTGTTTTTACCTTGGCTTTTTAGGCGTTCAGGAATCACTTGCCAATGCGCTTGGGCATCAAACACCACCAAATCAGCGCGATTGCCAACGGCTAAACCCGCTTCAAAGCCAAGCATTTTGGCTGGCATTGACGTGATTTTTGCCAGTGCTTGCGGCAAGCTAATATGCTGACTGCTGGCCCATTTGAGCGTTAACGGCAGCAATAATTCCAAACCTGTTGCGCCGCGCTCAGCTTGCGCAAACGGTAGCAATTTACCGTCATCATCCACCGGCGAATGATCCGAGCAAATGGCATCAATCGTGCCGTCGTTCAGCGCCTTCACAATTGCATCGCGATCAGACACCGCCCGCAGTGGCGGATCGAAACGATATTGGCTATCAAAGAAACCAATATCAATATCAGCCAAATGAATATGGTTGATGCTCACGTCACACGTCAGTGGCAGGCCTTCTGCCTTGGCGGCGCGAACCAAATCCAGACCGGCAGCGCTCGACATCCGCGCTAAATGCACGCGGCAACCGGTGGCGCGCATCAGTTGCACGATTTGCGCCACGGCGATGGTTTCGGCAATCACCGGAATGCCGGTTAAGCCCAGACGAGATGCATACGGACCATCGTGCGCCACACCGTCGTTCACCAAAGATGCTTCTTCAGGGCGCAAGCGCAGCTCATAGCCAAAATTGGCCGCGTACTGCATTGCGCGGTACAGCACTTGCAAGTCAGCAATCGGCACATCACCTTGCGAAAAAGCCACGCAACCAGCTTCGTTCAGCATCGCCATTTCGGTGATTTCTTTGCCCTTTAGGCCCACGGTCAACGCACCAACCGGATATAAACGCGCTAGATCGAGATTTTTTGCCCGTTGGCGTAAATTCATCACCAAGCCTGATTCATCAAGCACTGGATCGGTATCGGGTGGGCACACCACGCTGGTTACGCCGCCAGCTACAGCAGCGGCCATTTCTGATTTGAGCGTTGCTTTGTACTCAAAGCCGGGTTCACGCAAACGCGCGGCTAAATCGACCAAGCCCGGCGCAACAATCAGTCCAGTTGCATCAATCGTTTCATCCGCCACAAACCCAGCCGGCACAACACCCACCGCAGCGATTTTGCCATTGGCTAAATACAAATCAGCCACTTGCTCCGTACCGGCAATCGGATCGACCAAGCAACCATTTTTAATCAGAATATTTTTCATTTTTTAACCCATTTTTTCAACGCAGAGGCGCAGAGACACGGAGGAAAACTCGCTTTAAAAACTTGTTTCATCATCATCTCCAGTAATTGTGTCATTCCCATTATGATGAGAATCCAGCTGCGCTACTGGCTCCCCGATACACATATTCGGAGATGATGGTCTTTTTGCTACGTTATTGCCAAGCCCATATGATTTAGATTTTCTCTGCGCCTTTGCGTCTCTGCGTCAGATTTTTCTAAATCAATTCACGTTGATTGGCCGCCACGATGCTGAGCACCGCCATGCGTACCGCGATACCGAATGTCACTTGCGGCAAGATCACCGCTTGGTCACCATCGGCCACTGCCGAATCAATCTCAACGCCGCGATTCATTGGCCCCGGATGCAACACAATCGCATCGGGCTTAGCAAACGCCAATTTTTCTTGGGTAAGGCCGTAGACCTTAAAGAATTCCTGCGTTGACGGCAGATACGCCCCGGCCATGCGTTCATTTTGCAAACGCAGCATGGCCACCACATCAACGTCTTTCAGACCTTCTTCCATATCGTGATACACATGCACGCCAAGCTGCTCGATGCCGGTTGGCAGCAAGGTTTTCGGCGCGATAACGCGAATATCAGGGCAACCCAAGGTTGATAAGGCGTGAATTTGCGAGCGCGCCACACGGCTATGCAATACATCACCCACAATCGCCACGCGCAAATTGGTAAAGTCGCCTTTGTAATGACGAATGGTAAACATATCGAGCATCGCTTGCGTTGGATGCGCGTGGCGACCGTCACCGGCATTCACCACTGCCACACCCGGTTTCACGTGCTTGGCAATCAAATGCGCCGCGCCCGAATCCGAATGCCGAACGACGAACAAATTCGCGCCCATCGCTTCAATATTGTGAATCGTATCGAGCAGCGTTTCGCCTTTGGCAGTACTAGAAGCTTGAATATTCAAACTCGATACATCGGCCGACAACCGCTTAGCGGCGATTTCAAACGTCGTACGGGTACGCGTTGAGTTTTCAAAAAATAAGTTAAACACCGAAGTGCCAGCCAAATCGGCGAATTTTTGATTCACCAACTCACCGCCCGAGACAAACTCGGCGGCTTTATCCAAAATCTGCGTCAAAACACGACGCGGCAGCCCTTCGGTGGTGAGTAAATGAATCAACTCACCTTGGGCATTCAGTTGCGGGTTATACATAGCTTCCTCGCTGATTAATACAATTTTTACCGCCCCGTTGGCATCCGCTCAATCTCGGCGCAACAGGGGTATAGGAATAAAAAATAAGGCTAGGTAATGTCGCCAACACCGTTTGGCATCGCCAAAAACCACTTACTTAGCGCCGGTAGCCGACGACTCACCATCAAAGTAAGTTTGCAGAATTTGCATCGCCGCCACTTGATCCAACGCCGTTTTTTGTTTACGGCCTTTTAAACCCGTCTCATTTAAAGCCGAGCTGGCCGCGGCACTACTTAAGCGCTCATCGACCAAATGCACTGGCAAAGAAAATCGCCCATTCAGGCGATTAGCAAAGCGGCGGGCCATGCGCGTCATATCATGCTCGGTGCCATCGAGATAACACGGCAAACCCACCACCAACAGCGAAGGTTGCCATTCTTTAATCAGCGCCTCGATACGGGCAAATTTTTTATCGTTTTCTTCAAAAGCAATGGTTTCAACGGGTGTTGCAATCCCGATTTCGGTCGAGCCTGTAGCCACGCCAATTCGCACTTCACCAAAATCAAAAGCTAAAATCGTACTCATGCGTGACCAATCTCTTTGGACAACATCGCCACATCCACCCCCAATAAAGCCAGCGCAGCGGCATAGCGTTCTTCAGAAGGGATATCAAAAAGTTGTTGCATGGTTTCAACCGGCACCGTCAGCCAAGAATTTTCAAAGATTTCTTTTTCTAGCTGGCCAGCTTCCCATCCAGCAAAGCCCAAAGAAACAAACAGTTTTTCTGGCCCCTTGCCTTCGCTCACCGCCAATAAAATATCTTTGGACGTGGTTAAGCCGATTTCAGGAGAGATAATTAAAGAAGATTGCCAATCGCCCAGTGGGGTATGCAACACAAAGCCACGATCGGTCTGCACTGGACCGCCGAAATGCACCGGCAATTCAGCCACATCTGGACGATGCATTTCCAGATCGATTTGTTCAAATAAGGTCGTCAGCGTCATGCCAAGCGGACGGTTCATAATCACCCCCATCGCACCTTTTTCATTGTGTTCACACACATAAGTGAGTGATTTAGCGAAAATAGGATCGACCAGATTCGGCATCGCGATCAGGAAGTGTCGAGAAAGATTCATTGTGTTGGCGTTTTCCATAACCCAATTATCGCATAGCTTTTGCAAAGTCGCTGCGACTAAGCGATGACTCTGCAGTTGCTCAACTCAAAAAGAAAAAGGCCTTAAGGTATTTAACCCTAGGCCTTTATTATAAATGACTACACAGCAATACCCATACCATTCAACTTCGTTTAACTCGTCGAATTGCTCCCAGATCGATTTTCAGCGCTTTGCGCAAGGAGACATAAGCCAGAATTGGTGCGACCAGCCCAAACGCTATAATCATCGCAGAGATGTTACTTTGCACGCCAGAACCCCAGATCACGGTGAGCCAGTACCATAAAAGGCCCAAGCAGAAAAAACTCTTGAAGGAGGCTTCTTGGCTTGTCCGACCATCCGCACTCACATTCCACATCGACATCCACGGCACACTAAAAATAAGATACCGTAAGCTGGCCAAACCAAACACAAACAACAGCGCGGCATTCAAAATATTTTTTGCGTTATCCATTTGCAGCAGCAGTAACAAGGCACCATTGAGCACAGCAGTTAGCAATAATGCGCCTAAAAATAATAGCTCATCTTGCCGCCATAACTGCGCCCGACTATGACTGCGCACCAGCCACGAAGCAGACCACTGCTGTCGACCATTAAACAACCCTAGAAATCCAGGAGTGAGTATTGCAAAAAACGCCCCAGCGCCCCATTGGCCTGTCGCGAATGATGCAGGCAGTAGGTGTTGATACATCAAGATGAATGCGTAGGGGACAAGAAGCAGTGAAACCAAAATTTTTCGCAGGCCTTTTTGATCCAAAGCGCCGCCCATATTCATTTCCAACCGCAACAGCAGCGGATGCTTGCTCTGCTGAGGTACTTCATTGGTATGACGTTCTGCATGTTTGATATTTGCAAGCTGACTTGCGCACCCGAATTTCCTCAACTGCCAAGCTACCGCCAACAACAAGCCAAATGTGGCTGCAAGTAGAATATTGCTAATTAAGACTTCGTGCTGGGGAAACAATATCAGCGCAAATGTCGGGATCAATACAGCCCAAATTCCCTGCCCCTGCAGCACTGGTGCATTCAGCAGGTTAAGTGCTTTTTTATCCAGTGCTTGTGGTACTGAATAGTTCATCAATAAAACATTCAACTGCACAAGACTCAGCAAAACCAACAAGGTCAAATTTGCCGAGCGATAACCAACCACCAATCCCAACAAACCCCACGCGAGCCAATAAAGTAATAAAGCTTGTGCGATGACAATCTGAAGCGGAGCAAGGCGTAAACGCCATTTTTTTAGTGCAGCGATGACCTCAACTACATTGGTAGCATGAAAATAAGCTAGAAAGCCCAAGACCATATAAGTGACTAGGAAGTGATTTTTTGGCCAAAGCCACATAAAGCACAACAACAGCAGATAGCCCAAAAACCACCACATACGCTGATTCGATGTCCGCCCCCAAAATTGCAGGAATAACCAATCCCGCTGCGCTTTCACTACTGGATCGCGCCACGTGGCAAAGATGTCATAACCCAAGCTCATTGCGAAATCTCCACAAAAGCATCCTCAAGCCCCAGCGCTTCAACTTGATAGGGCGAGCTAATTTGGACTGTGCACTCAGCAGCCAGCGCTTCATTCCAGCCGCGAATAATCCACGTTTCGCGCCCGGTATTCACCTCGGTGCGAATCACCTGCTTGGTGGTCAGCGCCAAGCTGCCATTCACTTGCAACGGTTTCGTTAAGTGCAAACGCACCACCGATTCTTTCAGCTCATCCAAGCCACCTTGATACGTGATGCGGCCTTTTTCTAGCAACCACACATCGCTAGCAACGCGTTCGATGTCGCTAAAAATATGGCTAGATAACAAAATAGATCGCTCGCCATCGGCGACAATATCAATCAATTCACCAATTAAAGCGCGGCGCGCCAGTGGGTCAAGGCTGGCGGCAGGCTCATCCAGCACCAGCAGTTTGGGTTCGTGCGCCATCGCGGCGACCAAAGCCAGCTTTTGCCGCTCGCCAACCGACATCTCACTGATATTTTGCCAAACCGGCACCGACCAGCGATCAAGCAGACGATCGACTAACTGATGATTCCAATGTGGATAAAACAGTCGCGTCGCCGCCAGCATTTCGCTGCCGGTGAGCCACGGCAGCAAATCATCTTGCTGCGCGACAAAACCGATCTGGCTGCACACTGCTGCGGGTAATTCAGTTGGATTGTGACCAAACACGGTCACCTCCCCTGCGTTCAAAAACGTATAGCCCAGCAAACCATCAAGCAAAGTCGTTTTACCTGCGCCGTTTTTACCCAGCAAACCGACCACTTGCCCCGGCATAATGCTTAGCGTTTGCCCCGCACAATTGACGACTCCGAGGGCGACATCTTTAGCCGTGACTAAGGTTTCCAATACAACAGGGTTGCGATCATTCATGGTCTTGATCCTGATTCAATTCAGCGTGAAGGGCGGCAATCAGCTCGGCGTCGCTCAAACCCAGTTGGCGCGCAGCGGTGATGGTGTCGCGTAAAATCGTTTGCAATTGCGTACTGAGTAAAATATGCGGCGGCGGGTGCTCGGCGACGGTCATTGCTTTACCGCGTTGCCGAGTCAATAGACCTTCGGCTTCAAGCAGGCTGTAGGCTTTGGAAATCGTCATTGGATTAACGGCGTGAATTTCGGCCAATTCGCGCACCGACGGCAGCGCGGTGCCCGGCAGCAATTGCCCACCCGCAATCAAGCGGCGCACTTGATCTTGGATTTGCCGATAAATCGGCGTGGGTAAAGCGGGGTTTAAGATGAACATGCGCAATCCGCTGGCTGGTGTATAAGTGTATTGTTGAACTAATACACAAAGACAGTCAAGCGAGGCGCAGAGTGTTAAGATGCGCTTATTCAAAAATGCAACAGAATGCAGTCCCCGTCATTCGCACTTCGCGCACTGCATTCAATAGGTATATGAATCTAGCGGTTTTTTATTAATGTCTAGATTCAGATACCCACCAAAAGGAATAAATATGACCACCACCGCCCTCGTCTGGCTGCGCCGCGATTTGCGCTTATTTGACCATCACGCGATGTATGAAGCGCTAAAAAATGCCGATCAAGTGATTTTGGCTTTTGTTTTTGATACGACAATCTTAAAAGATCTTCCTAAACCAGACCGCCGGGTGGAGTTTATTTGGGAAGCGCTCAAAGAAATTAAAACCGACTTGCGCCAATACAATACCGATTTGGTGGTGCGCCACGGTGATCCACTCACTGAAATCCCGGCGCTAGTCGAACAATTTGGCATCACCGCCGTGTATTGCAATCGCGATTACGAACCAAAAGCGATTGAGCGCGACAGGTATGTTGCTGCAAGCCTTAAAGAAAAAGGCGTAGCTTTTAATACCTATAAAGATCAAGTTATTTTTGAACAAGATCAAATCTTGTCGCAAAGCGGTGGCATGTATAGTGTGTTCTCCCCGTATAAACGCACTTGGCTGGCCACACTGCGCGAGCAAGATGTTGCCCCCTACCCTGTTCAGCGCGTCATCAAGCAACTAAAACCACTCAAACCACAATACTTCCCGAGCCTCAAAGAGCTGGGCTTTGCCAAAACCAATCTCACCCAGCTGAAAGTGCCACTAGGAATGAGTGGCGGGGAAAAATTATTCGAAGACTTCAAACGCCGAATTAATGATTACAAAGACGCGCGGGATTTTCCGGCAATTAAAGGCGTTTCTTATCTATCGGCGCACATTCGCTTTGGTACGGTATCGATTCGTGAACTCGTGCGTTTTGCGCATGAATACGGCGGCATCGGCGCAGAAACTTGGTTATCTGAACTCATCTGGCGTGAATTTTATTCGCAAATTTTATGGCATCGTCCGGATGTAGTTGAGCATACGTTTAAGCCCGAGCTCGACCAATTGCCGTTCCCGAATCATCCAGAATTATTTGCCGCATGGTGCGCGGGTGAAACCGGTTATCCGATTGTCGACGCCGCAATGCGTCAATTGACGCAAACCGGGTATATGCACAATCGATTGCGCATGATTACCGCCAGCTTTTTGGTCAAAGATTTACTGGTTGATTGGCGCTGGGGCGAGCAATTTTTTGCCGAGCACTTACTCGATTACGATTTAGCGAGTAATAACGGCGGCTGGCAATGGGCCGCGTCAACGGGCTGCGATGCTCAGCCATATAACCGCATCTTTAACCCAGTGCTGCAATCGGAAAAATTCGATGCGAACGGTCAATTTATTCGTCGCTATGTGCCCGAATTGGCCGATCTGCCCGATGTGGCGATTCACTCACCTTGGGCTTTTTCGGCCAATGAACGGCGCGGCGCATTGTTTGTGAGTTTCTTAGAACAAACCGATTATTTCCCACCGATTGTTGACCATGCCGAGCAACGCGCTGCGGCGCTCGCCCTCTATAAAAACCACTAACATCGCCAGTTAACCCCACCAAGACACGCCGCTAGCAGTCATTCATTGAACTGCAGCGGCGTACTCAATTGCTGCGCCATTTGCTCTAACTCGCCCCTCAGTTCATCAGCCCTATTCGCGGTTATGCTCGCTTTCTTTGCCGACAAACGTCATCTATTTGTCAAGGGAACGGATTGCTTGCACTTGGTGTGTCTGCTATACCAAATCAGGCGAAACCGTATTGTCAGTCAAGAAAAGGACATACCTCATGCAAACTGATCTTAGAGAAATGAAAACGTCAGGCTTAATGAAAATGCATGATCTTGACGAAAGCGATTTGGTCATGGTTCGCAAGTATGGAGCGATCATCACGCCCAAACTCGAAGAGTACGCGGTACTTTTTTATGAGTGGATTGCTGAGTTGCCCGAATATCAGCTGTTATTTAGCAACCCCGAAGTCATGGGCCGTGCGCGTAGTGAGCAGATTAACTATTGGCGTAGTTTTTTTAATGCCCGTGTTGATGACACTTACGTACAAGAGCGCCGAAAAATTGGTGAAGTCCACGCCCGAGTCGGCCTGTCTTTGCCCAGCTATTTTGCGGCAATGAATGTGTCATTTATTATTTTCACCAAAAAACTCTACGATGGCGGCCTGTATAGCGAAGAATATAGCTCGGCCATTAGTGCGCTCACCAAGCTGATGCACTTTGACATCACGATTGTCGTTGAAACCTATTCTCGGCTGATCAATGAGCGCATCAGCAAACAAAGCAAAGCTTTAATGGAAATGTCGACGCCCGTCACACAAATTTGGCAAGACATTTTAATGCTACCCGTAGTCGGCATCATCGATTCGAAACGCGCGCAAGACATCATGATGACGATTTTGTCGCGCATTGGTGAAACCCGCGCCAAAGTATTCATCATGGATATTTCTGGCGTGGCGGTGGTTGATTCGGCGGTGGCCAACCACTTATTTAAAATCACTAAATCAACGGGGCTGATGGGCTGCACCAGCCTAATCTCTGGGATTTCACCCGCGATCGCGCAAACTATTGTGAACCTTGGCATCAATGTCGATGAGGTGAACTCAACCGCCACGCTACGTGATGCGCTAGAGCAAGCATTTAAAATCATTGGTCGTACGGTCACATAATGGACTTTGCCAATGAGGAACGGCGCATCCCCGTCTCGATGGTGTCCGGTGCCGTGTATGCTTCAATTCAACTTGATCCCGATACGATCTTGCTGCAATGGCTGCGTGAAGACTTATTGAATTTGACCATCAAGCACAGTGCCAAAGGCGTATTGCTCGATGTTTCGGGCATCACTATTTTAGATGGTGAAAGCTTTATTCAGATTGTCAACACCACGCATATGCTCAAACTGATTGGCGCTAAAACGGTTGTTGTTGGCTTACGTCCCGGCATTATTGCTGGCTTATGCGCGCTCAATGTCGCGCTCAATGCAATTGATGGTGCCAACAGCGTGGCACAAGCGCTGGAGTTATTAGATGGACGCTAAAAAGGAGTTTCCTTGCGAGCGCTTTGACATTAATAACGAAGATGATGTCAGGGGTGCAGTCATGCTTACTTATTCCGAAATCATATCACGTTTTAACGATGCCGGATTGGCCACCCAAATTGCCACCTGCATTTCTGAATTAGCCATGAACATTATTAAATATGCGCAATATGGTGAAGTTTATATTCATTACCAAAATAATTGCAGCATTGAAATCATTGCCGAAGATCATGGCCCGGGCATTGCCAATATTGAGCAAGCGATGCAAGACCATTTCAGCAGCAAAGGTACTTTAGGCTTGGGGTTACCTGGCGTTAAACGTATGGTCGATGAATTTGACATCCAATCAAAAATAAATCATGGCACCCGAATACGCGTGAAAAAATGGCTTAATGATTATTAAATCAGTATCAAAAACAGATGAAATAAGCAGCAATCGCTAAATATCAAACACGACAATCAACATCAAATAAAAACGCGTTTACTGCTCAATTAAACAAATGTTTGCGCTGCATTTGCAGCAAGGTATCGCAATGGAAATGACTCAGCCAACCACACGCCCATATCAACACGCCAATATTGGCAGACCTTGCTTTGGTGAAACGGTCACAGGGGACGGCTATGTGGTGATTGATCTAGAAGACAGCCTGCTTATTGGCATAATTGATGTACTTGGGCATGGCGAAGAAGCACACGAATTAGCGCGCTTTTGTGAATCTTGGCTAAAAAGCCACGCCAGCAGCGATATATTGGGTTTGATGCATGAATTACATATTCAACTCAAAGGTAGCCGAGGGACGGCATTGACCCTTGCCCATTTAAAGCCACCTTTAATTCGTACCGTGGGTATTGGCAATACCATACTGTACCGAATGAAAGATCAACCGAAAGGTGTGGCGGCACAATCGGGTATTTTAGGGCAAATTATGCCGACTCTAAGGATTGTTGAAACGCCCTTAATGGCTGGCGATCTGATTTTTTTAGTGACTGATGGCATTAGTGAGCACATGGATAATTTGCGCTTAATGTCTTGGTTCTCTCTACCACTGAATCGATTTTGTGTTGAGATCTTACGAGAGTACGGCAAAGAGCATGATGATGCGACATGCCTAGCAGTGAGGTATCTACCATGAAAACGGCAACATTTGGACAGCTCGAGCTCAATACTGAAGCCAGTTTATTCACCGCTCGAACTAAATTTAGGCGTATTTTACAAAGTATCGAACTCCCCTCGCATCTGATTGACTTTTATGCGATTGGATTTTCTTTACTTATTCGCGCCTTAATCGATGGCAAAAACAGCGTTTTAACATTGCATTATGACCAACAAAGTATTTATTTAACGGCCAATGCTTTAGTCGCCCCTCCCAAAGAAATTGAAACCTTTTTTAAGAAACAAGCGGCGACCAACAACACACAATGGACATACTCTTTTGGGTTTGCAGGACAAAACGTTTCGCCATCATTACTGCAATCAATACAAGAAATCATCGCACAACCAAGCAGAGAAGAACTTTTTGTTGAACTATCTAGCCGCAATACACAGCTAGCAGAACAACAAAATGGCTTAGAGCAAGAAATAGCACGCCGGACTATGGCGCTTACCGACAGCGAAGCGCGATCTCGAGCGGTTCTAGAAGGCGCACCCGTGGCGGTCGCTTTACTAAATAACCAAGGCATCATTACCGACTGGAATCGTGCAGCAGAACTCACATTTGGTTTTGTGCGGCAATTTGCCATTGGCAAACAAATCATTGATTTAATTGCATTGCCCGAAAAATCATTCCTCTATGAAATTTTAAGTCATCACTTAAACGAAGAATCAAAAAATAAAGTGGGTAATTTATTTTGGGATTTAGAAGCAAAAAATAAAAGTGGCAGCAAACTATCTATCGAAGTGGGCATTACCATTTATCAACAAAATGAAGACTGGGTTGCAACATTATTTGCTAGAGATATCAGTCAACGTAAAAGAAACGAAGCCGAGCTGCAAATTGCAAAGGCAAAAGCCGAAGATGCAGCCAGCGTCAAATCAATGTTTTTAGCGAATATGAGCCACGAAATTCGCACACCAATGAATGCCATTATTGGCATGAGCCATTTAGCGTTAAAAACTGATTTAAACCCAAAGCAACATGATTATGTCGCCAAAATTCATAATGCCGGCACCTCATTGCTTGGCATCATTAATGACATTCTTGATTTTTCAAAAATAGAAGCCGGCAAACTCCATATTGAGCAGATCAAATTTGAACTCGATCAAGTGCTCGCGAATGTCAGCACAATTACTAGCCAAAAAGCCTACGAAAAAGGCCTTGAATTTATTATTCATCCGTTAACGAGTATTCCAGCGCATTTAATTGGTGACCCATTGCGGCTTGGCCAAATTCTGACTAATCTGATTAACAATGCCATCAAATTTACCGATCAGGGTGAAGTCGATATTCGCATCAACTTGGTGGAACAGCTGGATAATCGCGTCAAGTTAGAATTTAGAGTCAGCGATAGCGGTATTGGCATGACCCCTGAACAACAAGAGCATTTATTTTCTCCGTTTACTCAGGCCGATAGCAGCACCACGCGCAAATATGGCGGCACGGGCCTCGGTTTAACCATTAGTAAACGCCTGGTTGAAATTATGTCAGGACAAATGGCATTTACTAGCCAGCCAGGCATGGGCAGTTGCTTTTATTTCACTGCGTGGTTTGGTCATGATGATATCGAAAATGTACCTCGTGTTTTCCCCAGCAAGGTCAACAATTTACGCATTTTAGTCGTTGATGATACCGACAGCGCACGTCAACTATTGCATGAAATTTTATCGACCATGCCAGTACAAATCGAAATTTGTGACTCTGGTGCAGCAGCCGTTGAAATGGCCTTAGGTGCTTTACAGCACAAAAACCCTTTCCATTTGATTTTAATGGATTGGCAAATGCCGGGAATGGATGGCATTACTGCCGCCAGAGAAATTCGCCAGCATCTACCCGGACAAAACCAACCACGCATTGTTTTAGTCACCGCGTTTGAGCGTGAAGAAGTTCACCAAACGGTTCGTGATGATTTGCTCGATGCCGTAATTGTCAAACCGGTAACGGCATCAAGCTTAGTCGATTGCATGGTCGAGCTGTTTGCCCCTGAGCAAAAATCCAATCGCTGCGATCAAATCAGCCATGATCAAGAAAACCATGCGCTTCTCAAGGGTATGCGCGTATTACTCACCGAGGACAATTTAATTAATCAACAAATTGCCTTTGAATTAATGAGTTCGGTCGGCATTGAAGTGACCATTGCCAATCATGGCCAAGAAGCCATCAGCATTTTAGAGCAACATCCAAATCATTATTTTTCAGTCATTCTGATGGACATGCAAATGCCCGTGATGGATGGGTATGAGGCCAGCCGGCATATTCGAGCAGATACCCGCTACGATACCGTGCCCCTACTCGCCATGACCGCTCATGCAATGGTCGAGGAGCGCGAACGCTGCTTATCACTTGGCATGAACGATCATATTTCCAAACCCATTGACCCAGCAGTTCTATTTGAGCGCTTGCAGCACTGGAGAGTACAAAAACAGCCTGCTACGCCGCTCAATGAGCAGCAATCTTCAATACTACATTTAGCAAGCGCTCAGAATGTTGATACTGAGCGTGAAACAGCGTCACAGATCAGCTTAATGCCGTCGCCATCAATAAAAGAAAAAAACGCCGACGAAATCAGCAATACATTAAGCGCGATTGCTAAATTACCCGGCATTGATTTAATCGGTGGTTTAAGCCGTTTAATGAATAATAAGCCATTATATTTACAGCTAATGCGTCAATTTTGTCAAAGTGAAATCGATTGTATTTCTCGTATTAATGCGGCGATCGATAACAATGATCGAGTAACAGCTTCCCGTTACGCCCACACCATCAAAGGCGTTGCCGCTAACTTAGGTGCAACTCAATTGGCTGAAGATGCCGGCATTATTGAACAGTTTTTACGCACAGAAAATGATCGCCGCGATTTAACCCCATGGCTCAAAAATATTGAATCGACATTACACTCCTTATCTAATGTGGTATGTAATTCAAAAAATCAATCCAATACCACTAATACAATAAATAACAAAACGCGATCGGCAACCGCGGAAGAACAACTATTACTAAATGAGTTGCTATCCTTATTAAAACAAATGGACTGTGAGGCACTTGATTTTTTTGAAATCAATCGAACTACTTTTTCTTCAATTTTTAATAACGATGACTATACTGACCTCACCTCAACAATTGAATGCTGTGATTTTTCGGCGGCACATACCAAGTTAAGCAAATTACTGATTTCCAACAAATCATTAATGCCAGTTAACTAAATACCAATTTAAGGACTTTATAAATTTTTTTCAGTTTCGATTTTAAATTTTTGGAAATTAAATTCAATGACCACAAACTCGCTACCCACTTTGCTGATTGTTGACGGCTTTGTTGCACAAATCAGCGGCGCAATGCTGCTGGTAGAATAGCGATATAGAATAGCGATATGAGCAAACCAGCACCCCACAAATACAAAACCACCAACTGGCCAAGCTATCACGCAGCTTTGAAATCGCGTGGCGCATTAATGATTTGGCTTGATCCAGCGCTGAAATGGGCTGCTGAGCCCACTGGCAAGCGCGGACGAAACCCCACTTTTAGCGATGCTGCCATTCAATTCTGCCTCACCATCAAATGCCTGTTTGGCCTCGCATTGCGCCAAGCAACCGGCATGGTTGAAAGCCTACTTCGGCTCGCCAACTTAGATTGGAACGTTCCTGATTCGAGCACGATCTCTCGTCGACAAAAAACGCTGAAAGTCACGATTCCGGCCCGTCAAAGTCAGGGTGGACTGCATTTACTCGTCGATAGCACAGGCATCAAAATGCTCGGTGAAGGTGAATGGAAAACCAAAAAACACGGCGCTGAATATCGTAGGCAGTGGCGTAAAGTTCACCTCGGCATTGATGCCGAAACCCTTGAAATTCGTGCCATCGAGGTCACCGATAACAAAACAGGTGATGCGCCCATTTTGCCGGAATTGATGAATCAGATTCCCGAGTCTGAACAGATTGCGGCGATTTACGGTGATGGCGCTTACGACACCAAAGAATGCCACAATGCCATTGCGGCAAGAGGTGCGGCAGCGATTATTCCTACACGGAAAAATGCACAATTTCGGAAAGAAAATACGGCCGGAGCGAGAGCGCGGAATGACATCTTACGGGCGACCAAATACTTGGGTAGGGCCATCTGGAAAAAATGGTCTGGGTATCATCGACGTAGCTTGGTAGAAACCAAAATGCAATGCTTCAAACTATTGGGTGAACGAGTGATGGCGCGGGACTTTGATCGTCAGGTGGCTGAGTTGCAAGTGCGTGCAGCGATCTTAAATCGCTTCACGCAACTGGGTACGCCAATGACGGTAAGAGTGGGATAAATCCGTCTGGGGTTAGGGGTGACTTACCCTCTAGTTGATTTGTGCAACAAAGCCATTGTTGACGATAGCCCTGAAAATAGGATGCTATTGATACATTTGCTAAAGGATAGCTATCGATTAAAAGTGGCCATTAATGGCGAGCAGGCGCTTGAAGTGGTCCAGCTTGAATTACCCGATTTGATACTACTTGACATCATTATGCCAGGCATTGATGGCTATGAAGTGTGCCGCCGGCTCAAAGCCGAGCCCAGCACCAGCAAAATACCGGTTATTTTTTTAACCGCAATGACCGATGTGGCTGATGAGCAACTTGGGTTTGAGGTCGGCGCTGTTGATTTTATTTTAAAACCTGTCAGTCCTCCTATTTTATTGGCTCGTGTTCGTAATCATTTATTGCTGTTTCAATTACTCAATAACCTTAAAAATCAAAATGACATTTTAGATGCCAAAGTCAAAGAAAGAACTGAAGAATTAGAGCACACCCAAGATGCGATTATTTTAGCCATGGCTTCATTGGCAGAAACGCGTGATAACGATACCGGCAATCATATTCGTCGCACGCAACATTATGTAGGACGACTGGCCACTCAATTAATGCACCACCCTGATTTCAGCCAACAACTTAACCTTGCCAATATTGCCTTGCTTGAGAAATCAGCCGCCTTGCATGACATTGGTAAAGTGGGTATTCCTGATGCCATTTTACTTAAACCAGGCAAACTCGATATCGCCGAATTTGAAGTGATGAAAGAACATTGCCGCTTAGGTCGTGACGCCATTCTTGCCGCAGAAACGGTGATGGGTAAAGAGAGTGCTTTTTTATGCTATGCCAAAGAAATTGCTTATTCACATCAAGAAAAGTGGGACGGTAGTGGTTACCCACTCAAATTAAAAGGCGATCAAATTCCGCTGTCTGCTCGTTTGATGGCGCTGGCGGATGTGTATGATGCATTACGCGCAAAACGCGCCTACAAGCCAGCGATGAGCCATGAAAGCGCAGTAAAAATTATCATTGAAGGCAAAGGCACGCACTTTGATCCACGCGTGATCGAGGCTTTTATTGTGATACAGCACGAATTTGAAGAAATCGCAGAAACGCTTAAAGATGCGCTGCCTGATGAGTAAACCCCAAAATGGCGAGCGAAATAAGATAGGCTAAAAGGCTTGCGGTGAGCGTTTAACACCTCTTAGATGTGTGGCTTTGTATGGCCGAGTATCAAGCCACTCGCCAAGTAATAGGGGTATTTAATACTAGGCTTTATTAATCAAAGCCATCAATTAAATACCCCTCTGCTAGACTATGCTTTAGCTAACATTTTCTCTAATGCTTTTGGCTTGATTTTGTCAGCCTGCCCAGCAGCACCAAAATCAATATATCGCGCATGACACACCGCAGCCATGGCCGCAATGGCGGGTTTTAAATATTGGCGCGGATCAAAATCAGCGGGGTTTTCTGTTAAATGTCGGCGAATCGCGCCGGTCATTGCCAAACGTAAATCAGTATCAATATTGATTTTGCGTACCCCCCAACGAATCGCCCGCTGGATTTCTTCAACAGGCACGCCCCAAGTTGGTTTGAGCTCGCCACCAAAATCGCGAACTTGCTGCAATAAATCCTGCGGCACACTGGAAGAGCCATGCATCACCAAATGGGTATTGGGAATCACATCATGAATTTCTTTAATGCGATCAATATCCAATACCGATCCAGTCGGTGGCGATGAAAATTTATACGCGCCGTGACTGGTACCAATGGCAATCGCCAGCGCATCGACCCCCGTCGCCAAAACAAATTCTTTAGCCTGCCAAGGGTCGGTTAACATTTCAGCATGTGTTAAAGCGCGATTCGCGCCGACACCATCTTCTTCTTCTCCCATTCCGGTATCTAAACGACCTAAGCACCCAAGTTCGCCCTCGACTGAAACGCCAAAGCTATGCGCCATTTTTACCACTTCGCGGGTCACTTCAAGATTATATTCATAGCTGGCTGGTGTCTTACCGTCGCTCATTAATGAACCATCCATCATCACACTCGAAAAGCCATTGCTAATTGCGCTCATACACACCGCAGGGCTAGTGCCATGATCTTGATGCATCACAATCGGCAAATGCGGATAACTAGCCACTGCGCCTTGAATCATTTGCCGCAAAAAGAGCTCACCCGCATATTTGCGAGCCCCCGCACTGGCTTGCAAAATAACCGGGCTGCGCGTGGCATCGGCCGCTTGCAAAATAGCTTGGACTTGCTCCAAATTATTCACATTAAAAGCAGGTACGCCATAGCCATGTTCAGCGGCATGATCCAAAATTTGATTCAGAGAAACGAGGGGCATCATTTTTTCCTTGTTGCGTTGCACCAGCGCACTGTAGGTGGTAATAAACGTGCTGCCAAATCAGGAAATTCATCATTCGGGAAAGCACTAAAACCACTACAGCGGCAAATCAGCTGCCGTTTTAAACTCGAATTACATCGATCTACCTTACATTACCAGTCCCTTAATCATAGGCTGACGTTCACAATCTGCATTTCACCGCACCAGCCCTCACCAAGCTAATACCACTTCAAATTTTTATTGCCGAATTACCTTGCAATGATCCGAGTAAAATCAACATTCTTCGTTGTGATAGCTGCATTCTTTCGTAAAAAGTCGCATACTCTGAACGCAATATTTCAATAGCAAACTGCGACAACCCTCTTGCTCTGTCACGGCCCTAGGCCTAAAGCAATACAAAAAGCCGTATTTTTAAAATCTATGTCAATACAACCCAGCTTATTTAGAAATCGTAATTTTGGCCTTTTATGGCTCGCTTCCATCATTGGTAACTTTGCACTCGCCATCGCCATGATGGCTGAAACTTGGTATGTCGTTAAAACCCTCGGCGCCAAAGAGCAATTGGGCTGGGTGATGATTGCTGGTTCCATCCCAAGGATCGCCTTAATGGCCATCGGCGGTGTATTGGCCGATCGAATGTCGCGCAGCCGGATTATTTTAGTTTCTTTAGCATTGCGCGTGGCCTTACTATTTGGTTTAGTCGGGCTACTGTATTTACAGCGTTTAGATATTTGGGCGTTAACCGCTTTTGCTTTCTTTTATGGTGCCTTAGACGCTTTTTTCTGGCCCGCACGCGATACGCTCACGCCGGCCATTGTTACTGATGGCGATCTGACTCGCGCCAATTCAATCATGCTCACGACCAATCAAGTGGGTATGGTTTTTGGGCCGGTACTGGGCGGCGCAATGCTCGCGCTGATGAGTTACGAAGCGATTTTTAGCCTCACTGGCGGCATGTTATTTATTGCGACTTTATGTATTGCTGGGATCAAAGAGCCACGTAGCCAAGCGATCCGCCAAGCAAGCTCGATGCTCACTGAGCTCAAAGAAGGCATCACTTATGCCATTCAAACACCGGTTTTGCGTGCACTCATGCTCATTTACATCACCGCGAATCTGCTTTTTATGGGTCCGCTGGCATTAGGCATTCCGATTATCGTGGCGGATTATTTACATGGTGAAGCCAGCACCTTGTCTTTCTTACAAAGTACTTTTGCTGCTGGGATGGTCTTAGGTGGTATTTTATTAACACTTTATCCCCCGAGTAAAAAACGCCTACTGATGATTACCGTCATTATTGCGCTTGAGGGCGTATTACTGTCCTTACTACCGCATACCCCTTGGATTTGGGCTGCAGTGGCCATTCAATTTTTTATTGGGATGGGCGTCGCTGGTAATAATGTGCCGATGATGTCATTGATTCAACAGTCTGCTGATCGCGATAAGCTCGGGCGCGTTATGAGCCTTAATAATATGGTGTCGATGGGCCTATCGCCCGTCTCTTACGCGATGGTCACCGCTATGCTTGCAGCACAACTGAGTATCACTTGGATCATGCCTATTTTTGGCTTAACAATGGCGCTGGTAATGCTACTACTAATCTGGCAACTCAAAGTGATTCGCACCACCGATTAAGCATTTATAGCTAGACAAGACATAAACCCAAGCTGAACTCAATCTTTCAACCTATAAAGAATCATTCATTTATTTGGACGATTGACCATGGTGGAATTACCTTTGGGTGGCTCGGCGGCACACAATCCAGATTTAGATTGGGATCAAGTGCGTGAAACCATATTAATGATGGGGATCGCCGTTGCTCAAGTTCGCCATGCGATGGAAGAAGGCAGCGCTTCATTTACCAAGCTAGCGGACTCCTTTGCTGTCACCTGCCAGCACATTGAATCACTGCGGAACGATCTAACACAAATTTTACCGACACTACCGGCAGAACTCGATCTACCCAACAAAATTAGCGAAATTAACGAGCAAAACATGCAGTCGATCATCGCATTTCAATTTTATGATCGCCTATCACAACGGCTTGAGCATGTTTGCAGCACGATTAGCGAACTTGCAGTACTGGTTTCCGATCATGCTTTGCCGGATCAAGCCCAAGCGTGGCTTGATTTACAAAGAAAAATTCGCTCGCAATACACAATGGAGCAAGAAAAAGTTTTATTTGATGCCATATTACACGGCGACCCGATTCATACCGCGCTCATTAAAGCGGGCAATATTAGTATTAACTTTGACCCCAAACCCAGACCAGCAGATGACGGCGGCATTGAATTATTTTAATCAAGGCCAATTCATCTCAATTTCGCGCCAGCTGAGTAGGAAACCTAACATCAACAAGCCCTAAGGTAATATTTTTTCTACCAGAACAACTACTTAGCGAGCCACAGACTGTGGTATGCTGCGCACCTTTCTTGATTTTGAATGCATCATGACCCGCCAAATCCTCAACCGTACCGAACTCCACGATCCTGATACATGGGTGAAATTCACCAAAGGCAAATGCGACGATTGCTATTCGGGCTGTTGCACCATGCCGGTCGAAGTCAAAATCGGTGATTTAATCCGGATGGGTGTGGTCGATGAATTCGATAAAGACGAACCGGCAAAAAACATCGCCAAACGCTTAATGAAAGCGCGAATTATCGAGCATTTTAATTTCAAACATGAAATTTACACGCTCGCTCGGCGCGGCACCCGTGATTGCATTTATTTAAACGAAGAAACTCGTTTATGCACCATTTACGAAAAACGTCCAAATACCTGTCGTAACCATCCCACGATTGGTCCAAAACCCGGCTTTTGTGCCTATATCCGCTGGTTTTAAGCCCGACTAGGCAGGTATTTCATCCTAAGCCATATAGAATAATGGTTAGAGGTGGATACCCTTGCCATCTTATTTTCAGCGCCTCACTACTCAACGTTGAGGCAACACCTCGCTTGCGTGTTGCCCGCCGCCACTCGATTGGCCGCAGCTTACTTATTTTGGAATTTTATGCAAACGCAAATTATTGAACTCTTTGAATTGATCGCCGACGGCGGTTTAGACCATGAAGACATTCTCGCCATGACCGCCGAAGTGATGGCTGCTCAGCAAGACCCTATCGCCTATCGTGCACGCCACGCCGCAGATTTTTATCCTAGCGAAACGGCAGTGCCGCTCTGGGAAGTAGTACTTCTCGAGCAACTCGCTGACGGTTTGATTTTTAACGCCCAATCCATGCCAGCGCTATACCAGCAAATCAGCGACGCTTTTGGTGAGGGCGAGCTCGAACTCGAAGCCAGCGCTTTAACTGAATTGAGCGAAACTTCGGCGCTAAAAGCCATTCAAGATGAACTCAATCCTAACTTCACCTTAATCGACTTTAGTCATCGCGATCAAATGCAAATGCTCCTGATCCGCACGCATCATCTAACGGCTTTTTTCAAGCTATGCCAAGCGCTCAATATTCAAGCCAGCATCGCTTACGAAAACCGCTTTAAAACCAATTAAACGTTTCACAGCGACCCAATTCAAACCGACTTTGCTAGTCGGTTTTTTTTCAAACATGATTCAACAGCAAATCACACTGAAAGACTCAACTTAATACGCCACTTTGCCCCGCAGTGCCTTCACTGAGCCTCGCAACTGTTTTCCATCCAAACGACGTTGTTTTGCACCATAACTAGGCTTAGTTGCGCGGCGTGGCTTGGCCAATACCGCGACACTTTCAATCAGCGACATTAAGCGCAGCATCGCCTCGGCGCGATTAGCTTCTTGACTGCGCGAAGTTTGCGCCTTAATCACTACCACGCCGTCTTTATTAATTCTTTGGTCATTCAGTGCCAATAGCCGGCTTTTAAATTCGGCGGGCAATGAAGAATTTGGAATTGAAAAACGTAAATGCACTGCACTGGAGACTTTATTGACATTTTGTCCTCCCGCGCCTTGAGCGCGAATGGCACTAAACTCAATTTCATGACTGGGAATTTCTGGAATTTTCATTGTATTAACAAATCACCTTGCTTTATTTCAAATTAAATTCAATCGCAAAAACAACATTCGCCTCAATCGACACGCCATTTTTTTTGGCGGGGATAAATCGCCACTGCGTTTTCACCGTCTCCACCGCGGCCTGATCTAAACGTGGGTAATGACTACTGCTTAATACCGTGACTTGAATTGGCTCACCTGCTGCGTTGACCTTCACTTGTAATTGCACCTTGCCACTCTCCATTTTCATCCGTGACAAACGCGGCATTTCTGGCTCTGGATTATTTAAGTAGGCCGCACGATATTGCACGGCGGTCTCCTCTGCCGCAGCGCTCATAACTGCCGAAGTCTCTGCGGAATTCACAGTCTGCGTTTGCGGCGATTGAAGCCCCATACTGGTCGCTGAAGCTTGCGGCTTGGCAAGCGGCGCTGCTACGTGCTCACGAGGCTTTGGCAAAGCGGGTGTAAGGGGCTTTTTAGTTATAGTCTGCCGTAAAGGAGGCCGATTTGGATGAACGACTGAAGGCTGTTTTGCAACCGCAGGACTCAATACCGCAGGCGCTTGCAATCGCACTAACAGCGGGAGATCCGATGCCGCAGCCTCAGTCTCAAAACGCCCCTGCCAAGCAAAAACGACCAGTGCATGCAGTAATAATGAGCTTAAAAAAGCGATTCGCCAGATCATCTTGTAATTCTACGACTCCAATTTAAAACATCATACATTGCAATTTCACAGTAAATACCTACACTGAACTGACTATCCGCTGGAATAAACTCATGCCCTATACCATGCTCATTGTTGATGACAGCCGCGTTTCACGCATGATGATACGATCTTTTGCCATTGCACAGCGTCCAGACTGGGTTTATCTCGAAGCTGGCTCTGGACTAGATGCCATCGAAATGGCGAAAACCCACAAAATAGATTTCATTTCTATGGATCTTAACATGCCAGGCATCGATGGCATTGAAGCGGGCACGACCATCAAAGCACTGCAGCCCGATTGTTTTATTGCTTTATTGACGGCCAATGTCCAGAACAGTACACAAGAGCGCGCGCTCAACGCTGGCTTACACTTTGTTCCCAAGCCCATCGTAGCGGACACCCTTCTTAAAGTCTTCACGATCGCAGGAGCATAAGCATGCTAGAACTTGGCTCACTACAACGCGATGCACTATGTGAAATTTTTAATATCAGTGTGGGTCAAGCTGCTGCCAGCATGAGCCAAATTATTAACGAAGAGATTTTACTCTCAGTACCGATGGTTGAATTTTATAGCGTCGAAGAGGCTGCCCATTACTTAGAAAAAACCAGCCAACGGGTCTGCAGTGTTAGGCAAAGCTTTGACGGGAGTTTTCACGGCAATGCGCTACTTATTTTTCCTGAGGCACGAAGCTTAGATTTAGTTCGCTTAATGATGGGTAATAGCCTACCCATCGAGCAACTGACTGAATTAGAACAAGATGCCCTCTCCGAAATTGGCAATATTATTCTCAATTCTTGCTTAGGCTCTTTAGCCGATATTTTTAAGCAACCTTTTCAATGCGGTTTGCCGGCACTGCATATCGGCTCAGGTATCTCAGTTCTCAAAGAGTGCGATGCCAATCATGTGGTGATGGTGCTGCAAATTCAATTTTCATTGTCTTCTCGTGAACTACACGGGCACGTCATATTTATTATGAATGCCAACTCACTCGATTTACTCAACGAGGCAATCAATCAATTTTTAGGTACCATGATGGTACAAAGCTAAGCTAAATGATGAACAACCATGCTCCTTTATTATTATTTAGCACCTTTGACGCACTCGAACTTGGCGTCCTTATTTTAAATGGTAAAGGTGAAATTGCATTATGGAATCGCTGGTTAGTTAAAGCATCTGGTCGTAATTCAGATGGTTTAATTGGTTTACCTTTAAGTATTGCCTTCCCTGAATTAAAAAATACTCGTGTAGAACAAGCCGTTAAATTGGCCATTGAAAAAGATCAGTCTTCTTTTTTATCACAATGCTTAAATCGAGCGCCGTTTAATTTATTTCGCCTACATAATAATGACGAAGTGCCGCTGCGAATGCAGCAACAAATTCAAGTCACGCCATTACGGCAATTTGATAATGAACAGTTTTGCTTAATTCAAATCCAAGATGTCACCGCCTCGGTGATCCGCGAACAAATCTTGCAAGAACGCGCCGCTGAATTGCATCGTTTTGCTTATCAAGATGGTTTAACCGGCATCCCCAATCGCCGCTATTACGAAGAGAAATTAGCTGAAGAATGGCGTCGGGCAATTCGACAAAAACATGCATTGAGCGTCTTGATGATTGATATTGATTTTTTCAAACGCTATAACGATCAACTTGGCCACCAACAAGGCGACACCTGCTTGCAAGAAATTGCCTCAGCGCTGCAAGCAGCATTACGTCGACCCACTGACATTATTGCTCGCTATGGCGGCGAAGAATTTATCGTATTACTGCCGGCAACACCTATGGCGGGCTGCATCACCATCGCCGAACAATTACTCGATGCCGTTCGTGAACTGGAGCGACCGCATCCAGATTCACCGCACCACATTGCCACTGTGAGTATTGGCTGTGCAACATCAACACCAACCCGAGATGCTGAATCGAGCGTGCTGATTCAAGAGGCTGATCTTGCGCTGTATTTTGCTAAACAACATGGTAGAAACCAACTTCGCGATAGCCAATCCTGATTCCCCTGTAGTCAACTGACAAATACCCAGCTTTTAAACTTATTCATCATCCAGTTATACTGACAACTCCCTCGCTAGCCACTCAGCAATGCTTGCGCAATAACGGCTGGCAGTCTTTTTAAGTTGTCTTGTTTTGGAAAAGAATATGTTTAAAAAACTCGCCCTTTTCGCGGCTCTTGCATTCAGTGCAAACCTATCCTTGGCGCAAGATAGCGTGTCAGTTGATCAAGTTTGGACGCGAGCCACGCCACCTCAAGCGGCCAATGCCGGTGTTTTTATGACCATCAATAGCAAAGCGGCGGATCAACTGCTATCAGCGAGTTCCGACCTTGCCAGCAAAACTGAGATTCATGAAATGAAAATGAGCGATGGCGTGATGAAAATGCGTCAAATGACGGCTGGGCTCCCTATTGCCAGCAATCAAACGCTAACACTAGCGCCTGGCGGCTATCACATTATGCTGATTGGACTAAAAAAAGGCCTTGTCGCTGGTGAAAAACAGGCGCTCACGCTCCATTTTGCCAAAGCTGGCGCAATCACCGTGACCGTTGACGTTAAAAACATCGCTCACATGCCAGCTTCAGCAGCGCACTCACATTAAAGTAATATCGCTGCATTCAGTGCTCAGTAATGTCTACGACAGTCGATTTAGCAGCGTTAATAACGAGCTAAATCGACCGCTTCGTAGGCTATTCATGCTGACTTAAAGTTAACGACAACGCCAGTCAAAACCGTGACTTTCAAGCCAACGACAGCCAATAAAAAAGCGCCCGAAGGCGCTTATTGATTGCAGCAACTCAATCGCTTATTTCAGCAATGCTTTGGCACGAGCCACTACGTTTTCAACTGAGAAGCCAAAGTGCTTGAACAGCAGATTTGCTGGTGCAGACTCACCAAACGTATCCATACCAATCACATCGCCTTCAAGACCAACATATTTGCGCCAGAAGTCACTTGTTGCCGCTTCGACTGCCAAGCGTGGTACGCCCGCTGGCAATACCGATGCTTTATACGCAGCATCTTGCTTATCAAACACATTGGTTGATGGCATTGATACCACACGCACCGCAACACCTTCAGTTTGCAATTGCGCCGCTGCTTTCACCGCCAAATCCACTTCCGAACCCGTCGCCAAAATCACCAACTGTGGGTTAGCCGCATCAACGAGTACATAGCCGCCTTTGGCAATATCAGCCAACTGTTGCTCAGTACGCGCTTGGAATTGCAAGTTTTGACGCGTGAATACCAATGATGACGGCGTAGTCCGCTCACCAATGGCAGCAGCCCAAGCCACCACCGATTCAACGGTGTCTGCAGGACGCCAGGTGTTCATGTTCGGGATGCAACGCAAGGTTTGCAATTGTTCAATCGGTTGATGCGTAGGACCATCTTCACCCAGACCAATTGAATCATGCGTGTAAACGAAGATGTTATTGGTTTTCATCAACGCGGCCATACGCAATGCATTCAAAGCGTATTCGCAGAACATCAAGAACGTGCCACCGAATGGACGGAAACCACCGTGCAACACGATACCGTTCATAATTGCGCTCATACCAAATTCACGCACGCCATAGCTAATGTGATTACCTGAAATCTGACCGTTTTCAACTTTCAAGCTGGTCGAACCCTTCCAGTTGGTCAAGTTTGAACCGGTCAAGTCGGCTGAACCACCGAGCATTTCTGGTAATTGTGGGCAAAGTGCCGACAATGCATTTTGGCTGGCTTTACGCGTTGCAATGGTTTCAGCTTTGCTGTTGGCGTCAAGCACGGCAGCCGCAACGATGTCATTCCAATTCGCTGGCAAATCGCCTTTCATGCGGCGAGTAAATTCAGCGGCTTCGGTCGGGAATTGTGCGGCATACTTGGCAAACAAAGTATTCCACTCAGCTTCAAACGCAGCACCAGCGGCTTTACGATCCCAACCTGCGTACACCTCAGCAGGGATTTCAAACGGTGCGTGTGGCCAGCCAATCGCTTCGCGCGTTGCAGCGATTTCAGCATCACCCAATGGTGCGCCGTGGCAATCATGGCTCGCCGCTTTGTTTGGCGAACCTTTACCGATAATGGTTTTGCAGCAGATCAGCGTTGGTTTGTTGGTTTCTGCTTTGGCGGCATCAATGGCGGCATTGAGTGCATCCACATCATGGCCGTCAACACCAGCAATCACATGCCAGCCGTACGATTCAAAGCGTTTTGGTGTGTCGTCAGTGAACCAGCCTTCAACATGGCCGTCGATCGAAATGCCGTTGTCGTCCCAGAATGCCACCAATTTACCCAAGCCCAAAGTACCGGCGAGTGAGCAAGCTTCGTGCGAAATGCCTTCCATCAAACAACCATCACCCATGAATACATAAGTGTGGTGATCAACGATGTCTAGACCTGGTTTATTAAATTGCGCAGCAAGGAGTTTTTCTGCCAATGCAAAGCCCACTGCATTGGTGATACCTTGGCCCAAAGGACCCGTCGTAGTTTCTACACCTGGGGTGTAATGCACTTCTGGGTGACCTGGGGTTTTTGAATGGAATTGACGGAAGTTTTTGATGTCTTCAATGGATACATCAAAGCCTGTGAGGTGCAATAAGGCATATTGCAACATCGAGCCGTGGCCGTTCGACAGCACAAAACGGTCACGGTTAGCCCAAGCGGTGTTTTGTGGGTTAAAGCGCATTTTGCCGCCCCACAAAGCCAAACCAATCTCAGCCATACCCATCGGCGCACCAGGGTGACCCGAATTGGCTTTTTGCACAGCATCCATCGCCAGTGCACGAATTGCATTTGCTAAATCAGTACGCGTTGCTGCCATCACAGTTTCCTCAGATTGAATATAAGCGCTCTTGCGCCAACTTGATTAAACACGCCCTGCTTGGCCTAACAGCCACCAAACAGCGCGCTAAAATAGGGCTTATTCTCGCTTTAACTCAGCTTTACGACAGAATTAAAGCGCTTTTGCTGACATTGTACTCATGCTACCTAAATAGAGATATTGCTTTGGCGCAAACTAAAATTGAATCAAAACAAAAAGCCAAAGCAAAAGCCGCCGACTATCCTCTTACTCCAAAACATACGTACCCGGCGCTGCACCCAAATTAGGGTGTTGTCGGCTGCTTAACTTGGGTTTGATTTGTGCGCCAGAAAAACCGCGCAACCATTCAACCCAATTGGGCCACCAAGAGCCCGCGACCGGTGCTTGCTGACTCATCGCCTCGGGAATATTTTGATTTTTATCCAACGCAATTTGTCGAAAACTGCGCTTAGATTGCGGGATAGGCGGATTAATAATGCCAACGATATGGCCTGATGTCGATAGGGTTAACCGCACAGGTGCACTCACCCGATTGGCCAAAGTAAAGGTTTGTTGCCATGGTGCGATATGGTCTTCTTCGGCGCTCACCATATAGATAGGCTGGGTAATTCTAGCTAAATCAATACCTTGGCCTGCCAAGTACAAACCATCAGGTGCTATCATTCGATTATGCCAATACAGCTCACGCAAATAGGTGTGATGCATTTTTTTTGGCATGCGCGTGCTATCCATATTCCAATACAAGATATCAAACGCCGTCGATGGCTCGCCCAATAGATAATTGCTTTGCCAATACTGCCAAATCAAGCTGTTGCTGCGTAGCATCCGAAAGCTAGCGGCCATGTCTTTGCCATCCAGATAGCCTTGTCGTTCCATAATGGCATCGATGGCATCAAGACCGTCTTCATCGATAAATACTTCGATATCGCCAGGGCAAGAAAAATCCGTCAATGTGGTCAGTAAAGTCACCGACGACACCGGCACCGCTGCTGGTGAAAGGCGATTAATCCAAGCCATATATAGGCTCACCAAAGTACCACCAATGCAGTAACCGACTAAGTTGACTTGCTCACTACCTGAGATTTCTTTAGCTACTTGAATCATCGGCACAATGCCTTGCGTCAAATAATCATCCAAGCCAACCTCGGCCATGGTGGCATCTGGATTTTTCCAGCTGGTGACAAACACCGAAAATCCTTGATCGACCAAATACTTCACCATGCTTTTGGCTGGGGTTAAATCCAAGATGTAGTACTTATTAATCCACGGCGAAATCAACACAATGGAGGCTTGATGAACTGTAGGGGTATTGCTCTGATAGTGAATCACTTCAAGGAGTTCATTGCGATACACCACGGCACCGGGCGTTGTAGCTAGATTCTCACCGACGGTGAATGCCGATAAATCGGTCATGGCAATATCGCCAGCGCGAATATCTCGCGCCAAATGATCCCAGCCTTGCCACAGGCTCTCGCCTTGCGTTGTGATGGCTTTATTAAGCGCAGTGGGATTACCCAGTAAGAAATTATTTGGCGCCAAGGCATTCAGAAATTGTCGCAACCAAAATGCCGACTTACGCCGCTCACCCTCAGTCAGTCCAGGTGTGGCGTACAGCGAGTTTTGCAACCAGCGGGTTTGAAATAGATAATATTCTTTGACGCTATCCCAAAATGGCGATTCAGACCAAATCGGATCGCTAAAACGAGGGTCGTCTGGCTGCGGCTCGACCAAATCCACATCCTGTTCACCGGCAAATCGACGCAATAGCGCGGCTTGCAATTGAAAGCCATCCATTGCATAGCGATGTAAATTATCAAACAGCTCAAAAGGATGATTGGCCCATGCTTGCTGGGCCTTTCGAGTCGTAGCCAGCAAGCCAAAAGGATCAAATATTTGTTGTAGCTGCCGCTGCAAAACTTGAGCCCGTTGCGCCTGTTCAGTCAAAAAAGCGGTAAACACGGATGATTCAGACATCGCAATTCCCCATCGTGATAACTCGACTTAAATTTACGTTGCAGCGCAACAAAAGACAAGCGTGATGCATTCGCACCTCGAGGAAGCGCACACGTTTCGCCATCCATAACCGCATTAGGCCGCAACGCCTCAAATCCCAAGCTATAACAACGAAGCACTCAAACTACTCTGTTTAGCCACGCTGAATTTAGGCTACTTTTTGGCGGCGTACTGCGCCCGCGCCAATGCCAATCGCTCCACCGTCCCCACATCAAGCCACTCCCCTTGATGGCATTCGCCACTCACTCGCCCTGCCGCCATTGCAGTCAACAAACAAGGCAATAAAGGCATCGCTTGATCAGCTGGGACATCGGCAAAAAACTGGGGGTGGTAAGCCGCAACGCCACAAAAGGTCAGCGGCTGATCGTCGCTCTGGCATGGCACCACCAAACCCGCGTGCAAACTCAGATCGCGCCCCGTTGGATAGCCCGCCTTGGGCACCAACATCAAATGCGCCCAATGACTTTGCGCACTTAATTGCGCCGCAGTTTGGCTTAAAGCCACAAAATCAACATCGGTGAGCACATCGCCATTGACCACGATAAAAGGTGCGTCTCCCAATAGTGGCAGTGCGCGGGCAATTCCGGCAGCGGTCTCCAGCGCCGTGCTTTCGGCGGAATATTCAATCCGCACGCCCCAACGCGAACCATCACCGAGCACCGCTTCAATTTGCTCACCGAGCCAAGCGTGATTAATCACCACGTCGACAATCCCTGCGGCCGCTAAGCGCGCTAAATGCCAAGCAATCAAGGGCTGCCCACCCACTTCGAGCAAAGGCTTAGGTGTCACATCGGTTAAAGGCCGCATCCGTTCACCACGGCCAGCCGCTAAAATCATTGCTTTCATTGGAAACTCAATCAAAAAACGTCGCAAAAAAAAGCTCGATCAGCGCTATGCTGATCGAGACTGCGAATCAATCATCCAACCCAATTACGCCAAGGCGTAACAGCTGCAAACCGCACGGTAAAGTCGCCCGCTATGCGGCAAAAAACGGCGGATTAAAAAGTAAAACCAGACTCGATTTTTTCACCATTTAAATTTACTAATAACCGTCCCAATGGGGTTAACTCGCTATAGCGCAAGCAAACTTGGCGCACATAATGAAATACGCGGGGGATATCGGCTTGATATTGCGGCTTATTGTCGCGGTATTTTAACCGGGCAAATAAACCCAAAATTTTCAAATGGCGCTGCAAACCGGCCATTTCAAATGCCAAATAAAAATCACCAAAATCGTCATGCACCGCTAAACCAGCAGCGCGGGCTTGCTCCCAATACCGAATAGTTAAATCCAGCACAAAGGTTTCGCCCCATTCCACATACGCATCACGCAGTAATGAAACCAAATCGTAAGCAATCGGCCCTTTGACGGCATCTTGAAAATCAATTAAACGCAATGCATCGTTTTGCACCAAGATATTTCTGGAATGAAAATCGCGATGCATAAACAGCGTTGGCTGATTCACCACTTGCTGTACAATCAACGCACAAGCGCGCTCCCATGTGGCCAATTCTTTACCGGCCAAAGTCACGCCAAATTGCTGACCAAAATACCACTCGCGGCAAATATCCAGCTCACGCTGAACAAAGGCGGCATCAAACACCGGCAAATCATCGTCCGAGGTATTGGCCTGCATCTCAACCAGCAGCTTGATGGCACGCAGATACCACTCTTTTGCGCTACTCTCGCTAAGGACACTGGCCAAAGTCACGTCGCCTAAATCTTCTAAAACGACAAAACCCAATTGCAAGTCTTGCTCAAAAACTTGTGGTACGGCAATGCCGGCACCGGCCAATTGTTGCTGGCGCGCCAAAAAAGGCGCGCAATCAAAAACAGCGGGGTCAAAATCCATCACCACCACTGAGCCATCGGCGTAACAAACACGCCAATATTGCCGCACACTGGCGTCAGCCGCAGCTAAAACGATGCTTTGCGGCGTAGCAGCGCGCACTTGTTGCAACCAATTGGAGAGCTGTTCACTGCGATTCATGAGAAATATCGTTCCTGTTTACCACGTTTGTTAAGAAAGTTAAGCGCGTTTACTGCTAGAATCCACCAATTCTATCAAAGTAATGACGACAACCACATGCGGGTGCGTAATTCTCCTCCCTATACCATCAAGATCGTAGCGTTCTCACTGGCCATCTTACCGGCACTGAGCCAAGCCGCTGCATCCAGCCCTGCGGCCGAGCCGCCCTTATTCATTGAAGCGGATCAAGCCAGCGTCCAAGAAGGACAATATTCTGAGGCGCGCGGCAATGTCATCGTCAATCGCGATGGCATGGTGGTCAACGCCGACTGGGTGAAGTACGAACTCGAGGCCGATCAAGTTCATGCTGGTGACAAAGTCAAAGTCACGCAAAAAGGCGATACGCTTGAGGGTGACTCACTGAATATGACGGTGCAGACTCGCTTGGGTGAAATGGACAACCCGATTTACCACATGGCTGAAGGCCAAGTACGGGGTGACGGCGTCAAAGTTTTATTTGGCGGCAAAGACAAATACACCATCCAAAAAGGTCGTATGACCACTTGCCGCGATGGGCAAGACGATTGGTATTTGCACGCCAGAGAAATTGATCTCGATTACACCAGTAATTATGGTCAAGCTTGGCATGGCTGGGCCGAATTTAAAGGCGTACCGTTTTTTTACTACCCTTTTGTTGACTTCCCACTCAATGGCGATCGCAAAAGTGGCCTCTTATTACCCACGTTAGGCTACAGCAATACCAATGGCTTGCAATACAGCCAGCCGTATTACTTTAATCTGGCGCCCAATTACGATGCAACGATTACGCCGAGCTATTTTGGTGAGCGCGGCGTCATGCTCGGTGGTGAATTTCGCTATCTGCAACCCGAATACGCCGGCACCCTACGTGCGGCGGGAATTAACGACAGATCAACCGACACGCAGCGTTATGGCGTTTACTTCCAGCACAATCAACTGCTCAGCGATCGCTTGTCATTAAGTATTAATTATCAAAAAGTATCTGACTCTGATTACTTTATTGATTTTTCTGACACGCTCTCGGGCGCCTCGCAAGTGAATTTGCCACAAGAAGCGCTGCTCAATTACAACGGCGATTTTTGGTCAACGTATTTACGGGTTCAGCGCTATCAAACGCTACAAACCGAAACCAACCCGGTTGAAGATCCATACTGGCGCATGCCGCAGTGGTATTTTAGCGCTAGCCCGCAAATTGGTTATGGTTTAGAAACCAAAATCAGCGGTGAAGTAACCCGCTTTGTGAATCAATCCTTAGTACAGGGCGATCGCGCTTGGATTAACCCAAGCATTAGCCTGCCAATGAGCAATAGCTACGGTTTTATTACTCCGCGTTTAAGCGTACACGCCAATACCTATCGCACCGAAAGCGCGACCGGCCAAGACATGGGCAATCAATCCTTTGTCGTGCCAATCGCCAGTATTGATACCGGGCTATTTTTTGAGCGCGAAGGCAGTTTATTTGGCTCAGACATTGTGCAAACCTTAGAGCCACGCGCTTTTTATGTGTATGCACCGTATAAATCACAAAGCGATGTTCCCAATTACGACTCGGCCGTTGCCGCGCTGTCTTGGTCACAGTTGTTTAGCGAAAATAAATTTACCGGCAATGACCGAATTAATGACGCCAACAATCTAACTTTGGCCATCAGCAGCCGTATTTTTGATGATGCAACCGGGATTGAGCGCTTTTACGCCGGTGTCGGCCAACAGTTTTATTTCACCTCACCACGCGTGACATTGTCTGGCCCAGATAATACCGATGAGCAAAAAAGCTCAAATATGTTTTTGATGGTGGGCAGTCAATTACCTAACAATGTCAATGTGAACTACTTATTGCAGCAAGACTTGCACACCAAAAGCACCATCAATTCGGAGCTCAACCTCAGCTGGACACCGAGCGAATATAAAACCCTCAATTTACGTTACGTGCACAATAAATCGTCCAATATCGAACAAGCCGACATCTCGGGGCAATGGCCGCTGGGTAATGGCTGGTATGCCGTGGGTCGTTACAACTATTCACTGAATGATCGCAAAGCACTAGAGACGATTGCTGGCGTTGAATATAATGCCGGCTGTTGGGCGCTGCGTTTTGCTGCGCAAAGCTATGTCACCACCAATAGCACGTACAAAACCAATTACTTTGCAATCTTAGAATTAGGCGGTTTGGCCGGATTGGGGATGAATCCGATTAGCTTATTAAAGCAATCCATTCCTGGTTACGCCGACACTTATCGCTCTCCAAAACTTCGTTAAAGGCAGTACAACCGTATGAAGACTATGACTTTGCTGCGTACCGCAACGCTAACTTTAGCGCTCTTTAGTAGTGCGGCAATGGCCGAAATTATTACTGCCGATCGCGTGATTGCGGTTGTGAATCGCAATGCGATTACGCAAGTTGAACTCAATCAAAAAATCAACGCCATTCGCAAAAATCTAGAACAGCAAAAAGTTCAATTACCGCCTGAGCAAGTACTGCAAGAACAAGTGCTGGAACGGATGATATTAGATCAGCTGCAAACCCAATACGCTCAGCAGCTTGGCATTCGAGTTGATGACAATCAGCTGGAAATGGCGATCAACCGGATTGCGGCACAAAATCAAATGAGTTTGCCGGTGTTTCGCCAAAAACTGGAAGAAACCGGCATGTCATGGCGTGGATTTCGCGACCAAATTCGCCAAGAAATGCTCTTGGCACGCTTAAAAGATCGCGAAATTGATAGCAAAGTGGTGGTGACCGACTCCGAAATTGATGACTACATCAAACTAGCGGCCAATAAAGTCCAAATGGAATACAACTTGGCGCAGATTTTTATTCCATTACCGGAAAACGCCGGGCCTGACCAAATTCAAGCGCGCCGTTTACGCATTCAAGCGGCCAAAAAAGAGTTGGAAACCGGCGCTGCATTTGCCAGCGTTGCCGCAAGCTACTCTGCCGATCAAAACGCCAATAAAGGGGGCTCATTAGGTTGGCGGCCTGCTGGCTCTTTGCCGCCGGCATTTACTAGCTTGCTCGACCAACTCAAGCCTGGCGGCATTACCGACGTGGTTCGCAGCCCGGCGGGGTTTCATTTATTCAAGCTACTCGACAAACGTAGCCAGCAAGAACAAGTCGTGGTTGATCAAAGCCATGTACGGCACATTTTGATCCGCAGCAACGAAATCACTTCGACCACCGATGCACAACAAAAATTACGCCAAATTCGCAGTCGCATTGAGCATGGCGAAAAATTCGAAGACCTCGCCAAAGCGTTTTCCGATGATGCTAGCGCCCCCAAAGGCGGTGATTTAGGCTGGCTCAATCCGGGAGAAACGGTACCAGAATTTGAAAATGTAATGAATTCGCTCAAAGTGGGCGAAGTGAGTCAGCCGGTACAAACGCCGTTTGGTTTCCACTTGATTCGCGTTGATGAGCGCCGTAAACAAGACGTGACTTTAGAGCGTGCGCGTTTCAAATTACGCAATGAATTAAAACAACGTAAAGCCGAAGAGCAATATGAAGATTGGCTGCGTCAATTGCGTGATCGCGCCCACGTTGAATTGCGCCTCAAGGACGAGTAATGCAAAAACCATTGGCGATCACCACCGGAGAACCTGCAGGTATTGGCCCCGAGCTAGCGATACAATTAGCACAGAGCAACATACCCACACCTATCGTTTTATTGGCTGATCGCCAATTGCTGCTTGAGCGCGCCACTTGCGTTGGGATTGATCCAGCCATTGTGACGGCCTGGCCTGATTATCAAGCCGAGCACACCGCCCCCGTTTCAGTCTTGCATATCCCCTTAGTCGTCAGCAGTATTGCTGGGCAACTTGAGCCCAAAAACTCAAGCTATGTTTTGGCGCTACTTGATCGCGCCATTGCAGGCTGTATGCAAGGCGAGTTCGCCGCAATCGTCACCGCGCCGCTGCACAAAGGGGTGATCAACGACGCCAAACTGGGCGGGTATTTCTCTGGACATACCGAGTACCTTGCTGAAAAGACGCATACCCCACAGGTAGTCATGATGCTGGCCGGTGAATACGGCGCCGACGCCAAGATGATGCGAGTCGCACTGGCTACTACGCATTTACCACTTAAAGACGTCGCCAGCGCGATAACTAGCGATGCATTACGCAGCACTTTACGTATTTTGCAGCATGATTTACAGCAGTATTTTGGCCTACCTCAGCCCAAAATCATCGTCGCCGGGCTCAACCCACACGCCGGCGAAAGTGGCCATATGGGCCGTGAAGAAATTGATATCATCATTCCGGTACTCGAGCAATTACGCGCCGAAGGCATGCATTTAATCGGACCGCTGCCCGCTGATACTTTATTTAATCCGCCAATTTTGGCGCAAGGCGATGCGGTGTTGGCGATGTATCATGACCAAGGGCTACCGGTTTTAAAATTCGCCACCTTTGGTGCCGGCATTAATATCACGCTGGGCTTACCGATTATTCGGACCTCGGTCGATCACGGCACCGCACTCGGCTTAGCCGGTAAAGGTCTCGCGGATGTCGGCAGCTTGATTGCTGCGACTCAATTAGCCGCCTCATTAGCGGCCAACACTTAAGGACTTCAGCGCAGCACGTGGCTTTTCGGCATTGCTTGATAAACTCAATCGATCAACGGAAAAACCACGCGATGCGACTGCTTTACAATAGCGAGACTTCTCGCTTTTTATTTTTGTATGTCCCCGTTGGGGGCAAGGATTCAAATGGCACATATTCCCCGTAAACGCTTTGGACAAAACTTTTTACAAGACCAAGGCGTCATTGCTGGCATCATCAACGCAGTTGACCCACAAGCTGACGACGTCGTCGTCGAAATCGGTCCTGGCCTTGCTGCGCTGACCGCTCCGCTGCTGGCTCGCGTTCCACAACTGAATGTCGTTGAAATCGACCGTGATATTGTCAGCCATTTATCGAGCATTTATCCGCCTGAACGTTTAGTGATTCACAACGCCGACGCACTCAATTTTGATTTTGGCGCGCTCGCCCGCGAAATCGCCCCTGGCAAACGAATTAAATTAGTCGGTAATCTGCCATACAATATTTCAACCCCACTGCTGTTTCATCTGGCGAGCTTTAGCGACATCATTTACGACATGCACTTTATGCTGCAAAAAGAAGTCGTTGAACGCATGGTCGCTGAACCGAGTACCACCGATTACGGCCGACTATCGATCATGCTGCAATATCGCTACCTGATGGATCATATTATTGACGTGCCGCCAGAATCGTTCGATCCACCGCCGAAAGTTGACTCTGCCGTGGTGCGGATGGTGCCTTATGACGTACTCCCTTATCCGGCTAAAAATGAAGAACATCTGCGTAAATTGGTGTTAGCTTCATTTTCGCAACGCCGTAAAACACTGCGCAATAATTTAAAAGGCATTGCTAACGATCAAGTGCTAGCTGATTTGGGCATTGACCCAAGCTGCCGCCCTGAGAATGTGAGCGTGGCTCAGTATGTGGCACTGAGCAATGCATTGGCCAACTAGGGTTTTCCCCGCTAGGCTAACCCTGAATACCCTTACAAAATAACAGGTTCACCCATGAATGATAATGTGACCATGATTCGCTTTAATAATGTTAACAAATGGTATGGTCGCGACCACCATGTTTTAAAAAACCTCAACCTTGAAGTCAAACAAGGTGAGGTGGTCGTGGTCTGTGGCCCCTCTGGCTCGGGGAAATCCACCCTCATTCGAACCATTAATCAACTTGAAGCGATTAATGATGGTGAAATTTGGGTTGATGGCATTCAAGCCAATAGCACCAAAACCAATATCAATAAATTGCGTGAAGAAGTCGGCTTTGTGTTTCAGCACTTCAATCTTTATCCGCATTTATCGGTATTAGAAAACATCACCTTAGCGCCGATTAACGTTAAAAAAGTCCCCGCGGCACAAGCCAACCAACAGGCTTTGGAGCTGCTTGAACGTGTTGGTCTATTAAACAAAAAAGATGCTTATCCAAGCAATTTATCGGGTGGTCAGCAGCAGCGCGTGGCGATTGCCCGTGGTTTGGCGATGAACCCACGCGTAATGCTATTTGATGAGCCTACCAGCGCACTCGATCCTGAAATGATTGGTGAAGTGTTAGGCGTTATGAAGCAGCTGGCAGAATCCGGTATGACCATGATGGTGGTGACCCACGAAATGGGCTTTGCCCGCGAAGTCGCTGATCGCGTCATTTTCCTCGATCATGGTGAAATTGTTGAAGACACCATGCCAGAAAACTTTTTTACCAATCCACAAACCGATCGTGCCAAACAATTCTTACGTCAAATCCTAACCCCTATGGATCAATAATTACGCGAAAGATACACGACTCAAAAACAAAATGGCTGCCCTATGGCAGCCATTTTTATGGGGTATCTCGCGGTAGCAATTAGCTAAAATACTGTTACAAACAATACCCTACCATCAGCATACAATCCACAACATTGCAGTCTATCAAGCTAAATTATGATTCAGTGTATATAACATCTATGCATGCATTCAATTGACTTGACACTACCGTATTCCCGTAAGGAACATCCCTAGATGTTGCTTTATTCAGTTCTACATATACTGAAAAAAAACTTAAAAATCAAAACCCTCATCTCTTGGAGCACCACATGAAAGTATTACTTCCTCTGGCCATTGCAATGTCTCTACTCACCACCGCACACGTTGGCGCAGAAGAACTCAGCGGCACCTTAAAAAAAATTAAAGAAAGCGGTGTCATTGTACTCGGTCATCGTGACTCATCGATTCCATTCTCTTATCTTGCAAATGATGCAAAACCGATTGGCTACTCTGTTGACCTCTCTAACAAAGTCGTTGACGCGGTAAAGAAAGAACTCAAGATGCCGAACTTACAAGTTCGTTATAATTTAGTGACTTCACAAACCCGTATTCCTCTAGTGCAAAACGGCACGGTTGACCTTGAGTGTGGCTCAACCACCAACAATCTTGAGCGCCAAAGACAAGTCGCGTTCTCATTAGGTATTTTCGAGATCGGCACGCGTCTTATGACTAAGAAAGGCGGTTCAATCAAAGACTTTCCTGATTTAGCTGGCAAAAATGTCGTGACTACTGCTGGCACGACGTCTGAACGCATTTTGAAAAAAATGAACGAAGACAAAAAAATGAATATGAATATCATCAGCGCCAAAGATCACGGCGAATCTTTCTTAATGCTTGAATCGAATCGCGCCGTTGCCTTTATGATGGATGATGCTTTATTAGCCGGTGAAATGGCAAAAGCCAAAAAACCAAGCGAATGGGAAATCGTCGGCAAGCCACAATCGTATGAAATTTATGGCTGCTTATTGCGTAAAGATGATCCGCAATTCAAAAAGGTGGTCGATAGCGCAATTGCCAGCACTTATAAATCAGGTGAAATTAACACCATTTACAAACGCTGGTTTGAAAGCCCAGTTCCACCAAAAGGCTTAAACTTGAACTTCCCAATGTCAGATGATTTCAAACAATTAATCGCTAAGCCAACAGACAAATCAGCCGAGCAAATGTAATTCACCGCATACTCAGCAAGCCGAGTAGCACCACTACTCGGCTTTTTTACCTTTGGAGAAAATATCGATGAATTATCATTGGGACTGGGGTGTGTTTTTTAAACCCACCGGTATCGGCAGTGAAATTTATCTAGACTGGTTCATTACCGGTTTAGGCTGGACTATTGCACTGGCCCTCACTAGCTGGATTATTGCTTTATTTATTGGCACAATCGTTGGTGTTGCCCGTACATTACCTAATAAAATTATTGCCAATTTAGCTGCAGGTTATGTTGCTTTATTTAGAAATGTACCACTCTTAATTCAATTATTTATTTGGTACTTTATGGTGCCAGATTATTTACCTGAAAATTTAGAGCTATGGTTTAAACAAGACATTAATCCAGCAACCAGCGCATTTATTAGCACCGTAATTTGTTTAGGCTTATTTACTGCCGCTCGCGTGGCCGAACAAATTCGCACCGGTATTGAGGCACTTCCACAAGGCCAAACGAATGCCGCTTTAGCGCTAGGCTTACGTTTGCCGCAACTATATAAAGATGTTTTATTGCCGCAAGCTTTTCGTATCATCATTCCACCGATCACCAGTGAATTTTTAAACGTATTTAAAAACTCATCTGTTGCATCACTGATTGGCTTGATGGAATTGTTGGCGCAAACCAAACAAACCGCTGAATTCACGGCCAATTTATTCGAAGCATTTACACTCGCAACGTTGATTTATTTCACACTCAATATGAGTCTGATGATGCTAATGCGTAAACTAGAAAAACGAGTACAAGTGCCTGGCCTTATTGCTTTAGGAGGAAAATAAATGGATTTCTCCAATATCTTACCTGCACTACCGAGCATGATGGATGGCCTGTGGTTAACACTCAAACTCACCGTACTTTCTATCATTGGTGGGGTTATTATCGGGACTTTACTGGCCTTAGCACGCCTGTCTAAATATAAAATTTTAGCCATGGCCGCAGGGTTTTATGTTAATTATTTCCGCTCTATTCCATTGTTATTGGTCATCACTTGGTTTTACTTTATGGTGCCCTTTATCATTGGTTGGGTCACCGGAACGAATCGCCCGGTTGGTGCACTCACTTCGTGCTTAATTGCATTTATGCTATTTGAAGCGGCTTATTTCTGTGAAATCGTTCGCGCAGGGATTCAATCGATTTCGAAAGGCCAAATTAATGCGGCATATGCACTCGGTCTAAATTACCGCCAAGCAATGCAATTAATTGTTTTGCCGCAAGCGTTTAGAAAAATGATGCCGCTATTAATGCAGCAATCCATTATTTTATTCCAAGATACCTCTCTGGTTTACGCTGTTGGCTTAATGGACTTTTTAAATACCGCACGTTCTCGTGGCGATATTGTGGGCCAGCCGCATGAATTTTTATTATTTGCTGGTTTAATTTATTTTATTATTAGCTTTGGTGCGTCAAGCTATGTGGCGTACCTCAAAAAGAGGACAACCGTATGATTTCGATTGAACACATTAATAAATGGTACGGTGATTTCCAAGTCCTGACCGATTGCACTGCAGATATCAGCAAAGGCGAAGTCGTCGTGGTATGCGGACCATCGGGCTCGGGTAAATCAACCTTAATTAAATGCGTTAATGCACTTGAGCCTTTCCAAGAAGGCCGAATTATTGTTGATGGTATTTCAGTTGGCGATCCACAAACCGATCTGCCTTTATTGCGCTCGCGAATTGGGATGGTGTTTCAAAACTTTGAGTTGTTCCCACACCTATCAATCACTGAAAACTTAATGCTCGCTCAGCAACGCGTTTTAGGGCGTAGCGCTGATGAGGCGCGCGATACGGGCCTCAAACTACTCGATCGCGTGGGTCTTAAGGCACAAGCGGCTAAATTTCCAGGGCAGCTCTCTGGTGGCCAGCAGCAACGTGTAGCAATCGCTCGCGCCTTGGCAATGAACCCGATTGCCATGCTGTTTGATGAACCGACCAGTGCTTTAGACCCTGAAATGGTGAATGAAGTCCTCGACGTGATGACCGAATTGGCGCAAGAAGGGATGACAATGATGTGCGTGACCCATGAAATGGGTTTTGCGCGCCGAGTTGCCAATCGCGTGATTTTTATGGATAAAGGGCGTATTGAAGAAGATTGTAGTGCGGTTGAGTTTTTTGGCAGCCCACGTGGTGAGCGTGCACAGCACTTCTTGTCAAAAATTCTACATAACTAAGCATTGATGTATTAGCTGCTAAGCCAACATAAAAAAGGGCTGCAAGTGTATACCTTGCAGCCCTTTTTTGTTTCGCCGTTTTTTTACATTTTGGCTTGCAAACCCAAGCGCATCCAAAGTTCGGCAACCCCTGCCGGAACGGGCTCACTAAAGTAAAACCCTTGCATATAATTCACGCCCAATCCTTGCAAAAAGCGGGCGGTTTCTAAATTCTCAACACCTTCAATGACTAACTCCAACTGCAAGCCTTGCGCCATTTGTGCAATCGCATGCATGACCCGTCGGCCATCTTCAGTATGTAAACGCTGCGCAAATGAAACATCCACTTTTAGCATTTGGGCCGGCATTTCATGCAATTGCGATAAAGAAGAATAACCCGTACCAAAATCATCAATAGCTAACTCAAAGCCAGCTAAACGTAATTGCCGCAAATGACGCATTTGTCGTGAATAATCAGTCAGCGCAATACTTTCGGTGATTTCTAAAATAATATCCGAAGGCCGCAAACGAAAGCTCGATAAACGCTCTACCAATTGCGTTACAAAACTGGGCAAAAATAATTGACTACGTGAAATATTAATCATCATTTTTTGTGCCAAACCGACATCACGCCAATCGCGCAACTTGGCAAATGCAATGAGCATAATTTGTTCAGAAAGCTCTTGAATTAAACCGACTTTCTCCGCCATAGGAATAAATAATTCTGGACTAATCCAACCACTTTTATCATCTTGCCAACGCGCCAAAGCTTCAACCGAAACCACTTCGCCGGTTTTAGCATTCACTACTGGCTGATAAAACACTTGTAAACCACCATACTTAATAGCACTCGATAATCGAGATTGAATCGCAACATGCTCACGGCCCAATGCTTTTAGATGCAATATATCGCCATAAAAACAAGCATTATTTCTTCCTGCATGTTTAGCGTGATACATCGTATGATCTGCCGCAGATAATAATTCCTCACCACTTTCGGCGTTATCGGGATAAATCGCAAATCCAACAGAAATCGTCGGCTGCGTTTCCATACCGTTGATACTCACGCTTTCTCTAGCAGCCAGCCTTAATGATTCAGCAATTATTTTTAATTGTTTGCCGTCTTTTAAGTTTGGAATTAAGGCAATAAATTCGTCGCCCCCCCAACGCGCCAAAATAGCGTCGTCGGGCAATACCGCCTTCAATCGCTTAGAAAGGCTGATTAATAACTCATCTCCAGTTTGATGACCAAACGCATCATTAATTTGTTTAAAGTGATCTAAATCGATAAAACCCAAACCGACTTTACAATGGTTCACTCGAGCCTGATCGATGGCGCGGTGTAATTCATCATCCAATAACAGACGATTAGGTAAGCTGGTTAATCCATCATAAAGCGCTAATTGCGTAATATGCTGCTCATTTAAATGCGCAACCGTTACATCACGGAGTACACCTCGTAAACCCGTTATTTTTTGATCCGGACCGAAATGTGCGATCAAGCGCGCTTCAACCCACACAAACTCGCCGTCTTCACGCATGAGTCGAAAACGAACTTGATTCGGCACTGCTGATTTAGCTAATTGTGCCAACACGTCAGCCACCAATTTCACATCATCTGGATACACCCATGACAAAATAGATCGAGATAAATCCTGATTTAAATGCCGTGGATCAACCCCGCGCAGCTTAGTCCAAGCTGTGGTCGCCTCAGTCAGCACACCTTGCGGCGATAGATCAATAATGGCCTCTTCCAGCAGATTTAACGTATCTAGCGTGGTTTTTTTGCGTGCTGCATCCTGCATTAATGTCGTAACGTCCTGCATCAACACCACAATGTGCTGCCGATTGCCAGTGGCAACTCGCTGTAACCGAACCAAAAGACACACTTGATCTGGCAATATGCAGTGAAACTGCATATTCGTTGGCCCCGCTAGCAATTTAGGTACGCGCAGCACTAATTCACTGGCTAATTCAAAGGGCAATGCAATCGTTAAGGCGCGTCCCAATAACTCACTGGGAGCAGGTAGACTAGGATGACCGGACCAAACTTGGCAAATCACGCCACTGGGTTCCAGTTCAAACACCATATCTTGGGTTGCACCGACTAAAGCGCGTAGACGTTGCTGATTGGCAATCGATTCGGCTTCTATTTTTGCTTTTAAGAGTGCTTGAGCCACATGATTGCTCAACATTGATAGTAAGCGCAGCTCGGTTGAATCGCGCTGCCGACGCTCATCGTCATTTAAAAAAGTTAAAAATCCAAATAACTGCCCATTGTCTAACAATGGAATACACAATAATTGGCGCACCCCGACTTGCGCCAATAGCATCTGCTCAGCGAGCGGTAACTCAAGCAATGACTTATTCAGCACCATACCAACAGCAAGGGTATCTGCCAATAGGGGATATTGGTCATACTCTAGTGTCACAAACGGCTGGGGGGTATTACGTGCAAGGTGGCAATCATCATCGCGCCATGCTGAAGTCAATCGTGCAATTTTGCCATCGGCTTCATTCAAATACAGCCCCGTCATGCCGCTATGCGAAGCCTCAGCGAGCGTGCGCAATACTTCGACCATGGCGTCAGGATCATCGGCAACGGCCAATAAATTAACCACACTATCAAAGGCGTTAAAATAGGTTTGGTAAAGGCCTAGGGCCTCATGAGGCGCAAGCGACGCTGCAATAGAGACTAGATTTTCAGACCGCACAAAAGCCTTGAGAAACAATTGAATGAGCTTTATCAAAAAACACTAAAAACGGGAACCGAATCGATTCCCGTTGTGGTGTGATTTTACGCTTTTTCTGGCGGAGGGATCAGTACTTCACTGTATCCACACTCTTTTTGTGGACACACTTTTTCGGTACCACGGCGTTTTGTGACTTTGATGGTCATAATCGGCCATTTACACTGTGGGCAAGACTCTGCCACTGGTGGATTCCATGTTGCATATTTGCAATCTGGATAAGTATTGCAAGAATAAAACAGCTTGCCATAACGGCTTTTACGCTCAATCAAGCTACCTTTATGGCACTCTGGACATTCAATTCCGGTGTCTTTTGGCTTTTCAAGCGGCTCAATATGTTTGCATTTCGGATAATTTGAGCAACCAATAAACTTGCCATAACGACCCAATTTGATCAGCAATGGTGATTCACATTTCGGGCACGTGCGATCAGGCACCACTTCTGGCTCAACCGGTGCCGCATTTGGATCATCACCAATATTACGCGTGTAATCACACTCTGGGTAAGAGCTACAGCTAATAAAGCGACCACGACGACCAAGGCGAATCGATAGCTTATGTTTGCCACATTTCGGGCAATCCTCATCCATCGCTTCATGCGTGACTTCAGCGCGGGTTAAAGCTTGTTTTTCTTCAACTTGCTTATGGAACTTGGTCCAAAACTCATCCAAAACCGGAATCCACTCACGGCTTCCGTTGGAAATCTCATCGAGTTTGTCTTCCAATTTGGCAGTGAAGTTGTAATCCACATACTGAGTAAAATGCTCAGATAAAAACTTATTCACCACTTCACCGGTATCGGTCGGCGTGAAGCGTTTTTTATCTAAAATCACATACTCACGATCTTTTAAGGTAAAAATAATCGATGCATACGTTGAAGGACGACCAATGCCAAATTCTTCCAGCGATTTAACCAAACTCGCCTCAGTAAAGCGTGGCGGAGGTTGGGTAAAATGCTGCTCGCCGGAGAGTTTTTCTACGGGTAAAACATCCCCTTCGGCCATAACTGGCAAGCGGGCTTCATCTTCATCATCGTCAACATCATCAGCATCTTCTTGGTATACCGCGATAAAGCCGGGAAATACCAAAGTCTGGCCTGTGGCACGAAATAAATTTTCTGGGCTACCAACCGCAATATCGACCGCAACCGTATCAAACTTTGCCGAGGTCATTTGGCAGGCTAAGGTCCGCTTCCAAATCATTTGGTACAGCTTAAATTGCTCAGGCGACAAGAAGGTTTTAACCGACTCAGGCGTGCGATGAATCGACGTTGGGCGTACTGCCTCATGCGCTTCTTGTGCATTTTTGGCTTTGTTTTTATACGCGATCGCGTCTTTCGGTAAATATTCTTTTTCGAAATGCTCGCCAATATAGCCACGTATTTCAGCCAAAGCATCGTTCGATAAAGCCACCGAGTCGGTACGCATATACGTGATTAAACCCACGGTTTCCCCGCCGAGATTAATCCCTTCATAGAGTTGCTGCGCAGTTCGCATGGCTCTATCGGTAGTAAAACCTAATTTACGTACCGCTTCTTGTTGCAAGGTTGACGTAGTAAATGGCGCGGCTGGACTGCGCGATTTCTTTTTCTTTTCAACCGAGTGCACTTGAGCCGGTAAATCAGCTAAACCCGCCAAAATAGTGGCCTGAGCCGCTTCATTTGGAATATCAAACTGATCGAGTTTTTTACCTTGCCACGTGGTGAGTTTCGCAGCAACTTTACTGCGACCCTTTTTAGTGTCAAGGTGGATTGACCAATATTCTTGCGCATTAAATGCGCGAATTTCAGCCTCGCGCTCACAAATCAAGCGCAATGCCGGACTTTGTACTCGGCCTGCTGAGAGACCTGTACGGACCTTGCGCCATAGCAACGGCGACAAATTAAAGCCAACTAAATAATCTAAAGCGCTTCGTGCTTGCTGCGCATTGACCAAATTAAAATCAATATCCCGTGGATTAGCGACGGCCTGCAGTACCGCAGATTCTGTAATCTCATGAAAAACGACGCGTTTAAAGGTTTTTTCTGGGCTGATTAATTTCTTAGCTTTTAAAATTTCCATAATATGCCAAGAAATAGCCTCACCTTCTCGGTCCGGATCGGATGCGAGATAAATATGGTCAGCGGCTTCAACAGCATCACAGATGGCATCTACATGCTTTTTATTTTTTTCGATGATCTGATACTTCATTTTGAAGTCTTTTTCAGGATCAACCGAGCCCGACTTACGCACTAATCCGCGCACGTGGCCATAAGAAGCAAGGATTTGAAAATCTTTGCCCAAATATTTTTGTAGTGTTTTCGCTTTCGAAGGCGACTCAACGATTAAGAGATTGGCCGGCATGGTTCCCCAAGGCAGCAGAGATTCAAAAACTGGAGTGCGTGGCACCGCGTGGTCTAATGCAAAGCAAAACCTTCACGGCCAAACAGCAACTCCTCGATTAGGAGATTGGTTAAAGCATCACGCTTTTGCCAAATCACCATTAAAACTATTAATTTAATTCTTTCTACAGTGACTTCACCATCTGGTTCACGCCAAAGTCGATCAAGTACTAATTCGCGCTCGCCCGCACTTAAGATTCGCGTCGCATCCAGAGAGTGCATAAATATTGCCGCGTCTTCACTTAGTCTTTCTAGCTCCATTGGATGCAAGGAGCGAAAGCCAAATTCACTGCAATCAAGTAATTTGTAGGGAGCAACATCAATTTGTTTGAGCTCAGACAACCACGTCAGCGCGTCATGTATATCTTCACCTTCAAAGCCAGCCAAAGACAATTTTTTGGCCAATTGAGACATATCAGGCAAGCCGTCTGCGTTATAAAACTGCTCAAAAAGGTAAGCAAGCACTTCTAACATAATCTGTATTAAACCCCTCCGCCAATGCGTTGATAGCGTCCGCCAGGCAAAGAAGCCAGCTTCCCTTCCAATTCAAAACCCAACAGAATCTCGTACAGAGCGACATTCGTCAAGCCAGTTCGCAGAATTAAAGTCTCGATATCTACGGGATCCCAACCTAAAGCTTGCCAAAACTCATCCTCAGCCACCGGCTGCTGCGCCTGTTTTTTAGGCGTAGCGGTCACTGAAAATAAATCATTACCAAAACTTAGTTCGCTCAAAATATCATCCCCCGACTCCACTAGCTTAGCACCACTCTTAATCAAAGCATGGCAACCCTTCGCTTGCGGGGAGTGAATTGAACCGGGAATTGCAAAAATTTCTCGGCCAAGATCAACCGCCTGCCTCGCCGTAATCAATGACCCACTACCCAATGCCGCCTCAACCACCAAGCACCCTAAACCCAAGGCCGCAATAATTCGATTTCGCTGTGGAAAGTGCATCGGCAATGGCGGCGAGCCCAAAGCAAACTCAGACAAAAGTAAACCTTCTGCGGCCAACTGATGGGCGAGTTCACGATTACTGGCAGGATAGATCCGATCCAGCCCCGTTCCCACCACTGCAATGCTCGAGCTACGGCCGGCTAATCCACCACGATGTGCTGCAGCATCAATACCACTGGCCATGCCACTCACAATACACAGTCCCGCATTGGATAAATGCGCAGCAAATTGCTGGGCATGCTCAATCCCCTGCTGTGTGGCGTTTCGACTCCCTACTATACTGAGTGCGGGCTTTTTAAGTAAATTCAAGTCCCCTTTGGCATACAACACAATCGGGGGATCGGGTAGTGACAACAAAGAAGCAGGATATAGAGCGTCATTTAATGTTAATAAATGATGCTGAGGTTCACTCAGCCAAGCTTGAGTTAACTCGACGATACCAGCATAGCTTGGCACAGCGGCGGTCAACACGGCATCAATCAGTTGCGGAGATATTAGATCTTTTAATGCGCTGCGTGACGCAGAAAAAATCAGTTCAGGCTCACCCAATGCACGCAATAAATGCAATTGGCTACGAACCCCTAGTCCAGGAACTAAAGAGAGTCGTAGCCAAGCTTGAAGTTCAGCGGTGAGCAATATTATTCTGCCGCTGCACTGGCCTTCGCGGTATCGCCAGCATTGATCGGCAATGTACTATCCATCACCAGCGCATACGCGACTTTTGGGAAAACCCGATATACAAATAAATTACCGCTCTTAATCGGAGGTGTAAATCGTGTTGGTTCTGCACTGGTTTCTTTAGCAATGAGTCTTGGCGCCTTATAGCTAAACAGCACCGTACCCATATCCACACCATCGAGAGCACCGCGATTGAGCACCACAGTCGTTAAAGAACCCGCTTCAGTTGAGCCACCGTAAGTAGAAATTACCTTGCCTTCGATGGTATGGGCAGGCAAGTGCGGTACGTAATTGATAAATTGTTTTTCAGGCGAACGAATCAAGCGATCGCCGACTGAAATTTCCTCTTTGCTATTGACGACCGTCATTGTGGTCACATCACCCTCGCGCTTAACCCGAACATCGCCCAAGTAGGTGACTTCGATGCCAATCACTTCCTTTGGATTATCTGGATCCACCAATGGTTTACCTTTGCGGAACGCCTGCCAAGTTTCACCAGGCTGCGCATCGACCAAATCCACAGAGTAAATTTGATCATTCGGGCCAAACAACAATCGGCTATCAGGCCCCGCAGCAATCCGTGGCGCAGCAGTAAAATCCTCGACGCTCATCACCAATGGTTTACTCAAAAAAGGCTCAATAGAGGCGTAGGGAATGCTTGCAATCGCATTACCCGTCAAAGTGGTTTCACGAATTCTAGGGCTTAATTTACCGTTACCGCCGCGACCATCTACTTTTTGACTTTTCAATAGTTTAAGCCGCGGTTGGCCGCTTGAGGTATCCAAGACAATCACATCACCAGGGTAAATCCAGTGCGGATTTTTAATATCGGTTTTATTTAATTGCCAGATTTCTGGCCAGCGCCAAGGCTGGCTTAAAAATTTGCCAGATATCCCCCACAATGTATCGCCCTTGACCACCACATAACGATCCGGTGCATTTTTAGCTAACTTCAATTCATCTGCCACGGCAGGCGCGGATAAAAAACCAACCGCTAATAGCAGCGATACAATGGATTTACGCATCATTATTTAAGCCCAAAGCTTACCGGTCATCGGACCTTGCAAGCAAAAATTCAAAGAAGTTCACCGATATGATCTTGATATCCAACCACCCCGACCCATATCGAATATAATACAACGCTATAGATTATCTCTATTTTTAATTCTGCATATCAACTTTTGGTCTAGCAAGCACACATGGCAATTCTAAACATTCTGCACTATCCCGACGAGCGCTTACACACAATCGCTCAGCCCGTGACTGTTTTTGATACAGTTCTGCAACGCCAAATCGATGACATGGCAGAAACCATGTACGCCGCACCGGGCATTGGCCTTGCCGCCTCGCAAGTTGATTTTCATCAGCGCTTGATTGTGATCGACATTTCTGAAGATAAAAACGACTTGCTGGTGTTGATCAACCCAGAAATCATCGTCGCCGATGGTCACACCATGTACGAAGAAGGCTGCCTCTCGGTACCGGGCATTTACGAAGAAGTTGAGCGCGCGCAAACGCTGACCGTTAAAGCGCTCGATCGACACGGCCAGCCGTTTACACTCGAAGCCGATGGCTTGTTGGCCATTTGCATTCAACATGAAATGGATCATCTTAACGGCAAGATTTTTGTTGAAAAATTATCGCGACTCAAACTCAATCGCATCCTACAAAAAATCAAAAAAAACCAAAAACGCACGATGTAACTGGTCTAAGTTTGCTTAATAACTTGAACTTCGCCGCTAATGAGGGCATTCACATCCATTCACTTTGCACATAAACCCATGAAAATTATATTTGCAGGCACGCCTGATTTTGCGGCTGAAGCACTCAAAGCGCTAATTACTGCTGGGCATGAGATCGTTCTGGTACTCACGCAGCCCGATCGCCCTAGTGGCCGTGGCATGAAACTCACACCGTCGGCAGTCAAAATGGTCGCCCAAGCACACCAGATTCCGGTCTATCAACCCGAAAAACTACGCACAGCGGAGCAACAAGCGCCTTTGATGGGTATCGAGGCGGACGTGATGGTGGTTGCGGCTTATGGGATCATACTGCCACAAATCATTCTCGATCTGCCCCGTCTTGGCTGCCTAAATATTCATGCTTCACTTCTGCCTCGCTGGCGTGGTGCCGCGCCAATTCAACGGGCGATCATGGCGGGCGACACCGAAACCGGTATCACCATTATGCAAATGGACGCCGGGCTCGATACGGGCGACATGCTCAGTGTCCACGTCACGCCGATTGCGCACGACGACAATGCACAAACTTTGCATGACAAATTAGCGCAACAAGGCGCCAGCGCGATTGTGAGTGCTTTGGCACAACTGACGGATTTGACGCCAATCCCTCAGCCGGCAGCTGGTGTTTGCTATGCTGAAAAGCTCAAAAAAGAAGAAGCCCAAATCGACTGGACGCAATCGGCCAGTCAGTTAGCGCTTAAAATTCGTGCTTTCAACCCCTTCCCTAGCGCCCAAACCACGCTGGATGGCGCAACGATCAAACTCTGGCAAGCGACTGCCATTGCAGATCAAGGCTCAGCAGGCACGTTGATTGCTGTGGAAAAAGACGCGCTGATGATTGCCTGCGGTGAGGGCGCACTACGTGTCACTGAACTCCAAAAAGCCGGTGGCAAGCGCCTAAGCGCAGCGGCTTTTTTAAGTGGCTCGCCACTCACTATCGGTCAGCAATTTGGTGCTTAATTTCATTCACATCAACAGGAGCCAAAAACATGGATAATTGGTTTAAAACCACGCTGCTAATGGCCGCGATTTTGGCCTTGTTCATGCTGATTGGCGGCGTAATCGGCGGCAAAAGCGGGATGTTAATGGCGCTGATTTTTGGTGGCGGCATGAATATTTTCGCTTACTGGAACTCCGACAAAATGGTGCTCAAAATGTACAACGCACATCAAGTTGATGCGCGAAGTGCCCCTGAGCTTTACACCATGGTCCAAGAGCTGGCGCGTAATGCGGACCTGCCGATGCCAAAAGTCTTTGTGATTGATGAAGACCAGCCCAATGCATTTGCGACTGGGCGTAATCCTGAAAATGCCGCCGTTGCCGCCACAACGGGCATTATGCGAGCACTGAGCTACCGCGAATTACGTGGCGTTATGGCGCATGAATTAGCGCACGTACAGCATCGCGATATTTTAATTTCAACCATTTCAGCAACCATGGCTGGCGCTATTTCGGCGCTGGCTAATTTTGCCATGCTCTTTGGCGGCCGTGATAGCAACGGACACAGCATCAACCCGATCGCACGCATTGCGGTTGCCATGCTCGCACCACTAGCGGCCAGTGTGATTCAAATGGCGATATCTCGAGCGCGTGAATTTGAAGCCGATGCCGGTGGCGCGCGCATTTCTGGCGACCCTGCAGCGCTGGCCGATGCCTTAACTAAAATTGAAGCTTTTGCGAGTGGCATTCCAATGCACGCCGCTGAAGCACACCCTGAAACCGCACAGATGATGATTGTGAATCCCCTGCACGGTGGTGGCTTACAAAATTTATTTCGTACCCACCCACTCACCAGTGAACGGGTGGCGCGTTTACGCAATATGGCACAACACAACATCAGGTACACCGGATAGGTATATATCGGCAAACCTTATAAAAAAAGATCCCTTACTCAATACCCCAAAGCCCGACATCTGGTCGGGCTCATTATTTGGAAGCTTATTATGTTTATTACCCAAAAATTAGCCGGACAAACCGTGGCCCATGTTTTGGCCGGTCAAAATCTAACCGAAGCCCTCAATGCGGTCTGGCGCAGCAACCCCAACCTTGAATCGGGTCAGCGCGGCGCGATTCAAGACATTTGTTATGGCACTTTGCGCCAACTTGGTCTAATAGAAGGCATTCTCAAGCAGCTGCTGCGTAGCCCTTTGCACGAAGCTGAACTCAAAGCACTGTTACTCATTGCCGTCTATCAATTGCAATTCACGCGTGCGGCGTCACACACGATTGTTGACCATGCCGTCAAAGTCGCAGCACAAACTGGCAGCGGCTTTGGCAAGGGCTTGGTCAATGGCGTTTTACGTAGCTTTTTACGCGGCAAGGACGAATTAGTCCGTCGTGCGCAAGCCAATGAAGTGGGTTTGTATTCACACCCAGCTTGGTGGATTAAAACCATGAAATCGGCCTACCCAACAGAATGGGAAGCCATTTTAAATGCCAATAATCAACACCCGCCAATGACGCTACGCGTCAATCCAGCGCACACCACGCTCAATGATTATCTGGCTCTACTGAACGCTGCCAATATCGAAGCAATTGCCCTTGATGACTCGGCAATTAGTTTAAAACGCCCTGTAAGTGTTGATTTTTTACCACACTTTTTTGCCGGCTGGGTTTCAGTGCAAGATTGGGGTGCGCAAGTTGCAGCTAAGTTACTTGACCTACACGACGGTCAGCGCGTACTAGATGCTTGCGCCGCGCCGGGTGGCAAAACTTGCCATATTCTAGAGACCGCCAACGTCACCCTCACTGCGCTCGATAACGATGCAACGCGTCTGCAACGCGTTAAAGACAACTTAAATCGCATCAACAAAACCGCCACCTTACTGCAAGGTGATGCTTCAGCGCCAGATACTTGGTACGACGGTCAGCAATTTGATAGAATACTCGCCGATGTACCTTGCTCGGCAACTGGGGTTACGCGTCGCCACCCTGACATTAAATGGTTGCGCCGCAATGATGACTTGGCAAAATTCGCACGCCAACAGGCAAAAATCCTGGATGCATTATGGCCACTCGTAGCGCCAAACGGCAAACTACTGTACGCTACGTGCTCAGTTTTTCCTATAGAAAATGCCGCTTCAGCTGAGGCTTTTGCGCTCCGTCATCCCGATGCAAAGCGCTTAGAATTACCCGCGAGCGCATTACCGAATGGCCTGTCACTTGATGGCCAGTTATTACCCACCGCGGAACATGATGGTTTTTATTACGCGCTTTTCTCTAAATCGTAATTGGCGATACCTGTTGGGTATCTTGCTGCTGCTATGCGCATACTATGCGCATGCCGGCAGCATTAAAACCATCAAATCCGAAGTTGAATTCAATGGCAATCATATCGAGCTAGCGGGGCGTTATTTAGTCACCCTATCGCCAGAAATCGAGACCGCATTAAAAAATGGTCTTTCACTGCCATTTACCTACGAATTTAAACTTACAAAACCTAAATTTTATGCTTGGTATCGCAATTTAACCGACAGCTTTAATTCCACCGCTAGTATCACTTATCGACTCAGCTACCAGCCGCTTACCCGACAATATCGCCTCAATACCAGTGGCCTCACTCGTAGCTTTAATAGCGCCGAAGAAGCGCTGGTCGCACTGAGTATTATTCGCGGCTGGACTGTGCTTGAAGGCAGCAATATTGATAGCGACGACTTTGCTGGCAAAATTCGCTTTCGTTTAGATCACTCGCTATTACCCAAATCGTATCAACTCACCGCTTTAGGTGATGAAGACTGGGTGCTCGACTCTGGCTGGCATGAATTACAACGTCCCGTCAGCACACCCTCAGCCGAGCCTGTGCCATGAAAAAACTATTAATTTTTCTCGGCGTTTTGGGTACGATTTTATTATTTCTCTTGGCTTCGGCCTCGGGAAATACCTCAGAATCTTCGCAATACTACAAACTGATCTTAGCGCTCAACGCCCTACTGTTGATCGCACTTGCCGTTTTGGTGGGCTCTCGCCTCACCCAATTACTCAAGCGAGTAAGAAGCAAAGTTTTTGGCTCTCGGCTCACCATTCGTATGGTCTTGATGTTTTCCTTGGTCGCGGTACTACCAGGCGCCTTGGTTTACACGCTTTCAGTGCAATTTTTAAATCGCTCCATCGAAACCTGGTTTGACGTTCGAGTGGATAACGCCCTCGATCGTGGTCTCAATTTGGGCCACAACGCGATCGATTACCAGCTCAATGACTTGCAGCGCAAAGCCAGCGTTATCGCGTGGGACATTCACGACAATAGCCTGAGTGCCTTACTAGAGCGCCTCTCCAAACTACGCGATCAAACTGGCGTTCAAGAAATCACGCTCTTTGACAATAATGGCCAAGTGCATGCCCATATTGGCAATGAATACGCCAACTTAGTGCCTAGCCTACCCGATCGAAAAATCATTACTGAAGCGGGTCGAGGCAGTTACAAAGCCATTGAATCAGACCCCGTCAATGGCTTGATGATGCGCGTCATCGTGCAATTACCCGGCAGTGAGTTCTCCAATCGCGTCAAGCTGTTGCAATTACTACAGCCCGTACCCAAGCAATTGGCGCAAGACGCTGAATTAGTCGAACAAGTTCGCAGTGAGTACAAGCAGCTCTCGCAATCCAGAGAAGGCCTGAAACTCATTTTTAGTCTCACCCTCACCATGGCACTGACGATGGCGCTGCTGGGGGCTTTGGCCTTAGCGATTTACTTATCAGACAAACTCGCAGCCCCGTTATCGGTACTCGCCGCAGGCACCCGAGCAGTGGCACAAGGTGACTTCACCCAACAGCACCCCGTAATTAGCCGCGATGAACTCGGAATTTTGACCCATTCGTTTAACCGAATGACCCGCCAGCTTTCCGATGCACGCGACACGCTAGAGCATAATCAAGCCGAACAAGCCGAAGCCAAAGCCTATGTTGAAGCGATTTTAGCTTCGTTATCGGCCGGGGTACTGTCACTCGATGAAGACTGGCACTTACAATCGGCCAATCACAGTGCCTTGCGCATTTTAGGGCTGGACCCAAGCCGAATCGGCGACTTGCCGCTCTCGAAATGGAATCAAGCCTACCCCAACCTCACCGCTTTTTTCGCGCATACCATTCATGGCTTTTTATCTGACGATGAAGTTTGGCAGCGGCAAATTGAACTCGACGCAGAAAAACGCGTACTCTTGGTGCGTGGCACCCGTTTAACACAAAAAATTGATGGCAGTGATGATTTGCACGGTTACGTGATGGTGTTTGATGACATTACTGAACTGCTCTCAGCACAGCGCGATGCGGCATGGGGCGAAGTCGCGCGCCGCCTAGCGCACGAGATCAAAAATCCGCTCACGCCGATTCAACTCTCTGCCGAACGAATGGAAATGAAGCTGGTGGAGAAACTCGATCCAGCTGGCGCTGACTTTTTGCGCCGTAACACGCAAACCATCGTCAAACAAGTGGCCGCGCTCAAACAAATGGTGGATGCCTTCCGTGATTATGCCCGCAAGCCATCTGGCAAAAAACGCCCGCTTGATTTGATACAATTACTTAATGAAGTGCTGGTACTGTACGAAGCATCGCCCATCATGCTCGACTTTAAAGTACACGGCCCTCTCATGGTCAATGGTGACCCAACGCATTTGCGGCAAGTAATTCATAACTTGCTACAAAACGCCCAGGATGCAATTACCGATGCTGCAGAGCAAAGGATTTGCCTTCTGGTGGAAAAAGACGAAAAATGGGCACGTCTTTATATTGAAGACAGCGGCAAAGGCTTTCCAGCTGAACTCTTGCCACGTGTTTTTGAGCCCTACGTTACATCAAAGGCCAAAGGTACAGGTCTAGGTTTAGCAATCGTGAAGAAAATTATCGAAGAACATCACGGGCGCGTTCAGGTGGGTAACTCCACCGGTGCATTTGTTAGGATCGAGCTGCCGCTCTGGGAGGAAACAACTAGTGGCTAATCAAGATATTTTAATCGTCGACGACGAAATCGGCATCCGCGAACTTCTATCTGAAATCTTGCTGGATGAAGGGTATAGCGTTGCACTCGCTGAAAATGCAGAGGCTGCACGCAAATACCGTAACCAAGGTGAACCTCGTTTGGTGCTTCTGGACATCTGGATGCCCGACACCGATGGCGTGACACTACTCAAAGAATGGGCGCGTAACGGCCAACTCACCATGCCCGTCGTGATGATGTCAGGCCATGCCACCGTGGATACCGCGGTGGAAGCGACTCGCATTGGGGCGCTTGATTTTCTTGAAAAACCGATCGGCTTGCAAAAGCTACTGGCCACCGTCAAACGCGCTTTTTCGCAACCTGTGAATCAGGTAAAGCCGAATCAGGGTTTGCAGAGCCTCGGTAATAGCCCAGCGATTACTGCGCTGCGCGAGGCGCTTGACCAGGTTGCAAGCCAAACCCTGCCCATCACTTTAACCGGCGAACCAGGATCCGGTTTTGAAACGTGTGCCCGGCATTTAACCCGCCCGAACACACCATTTATTTCGCCAAGCTCCAACGAAGAACTCGCCTTGCCACCGCAAGACTTGCTCAATCGCGCCACGGGCGGCACCATCTTTGTTCGTGATATCGCTTGGCTAGATCGAAAAGCGCAAACCGGCTTACTCAATTTGCTGCCTAAGCTGGACAAATACAAAATCCGCTTAGTAACCGCATCCAGTCGACCACTCGATCAGCTCATTGGTCAGTGCGAACCTGAATTGCTACGCCAACTCACCCAGATTATTCTGGCTGTACCGCCGTTACGGGCTCATGCTGAAGACGTTCCAGCCATGGCCGAAGTCCTATTGGCGCAAACGGTCACCAGCAATAAACTCGGGCCACGGCGCTTTTCTAAGTCAGCTTTACAATTACTTAGCCAACAAGATTGGCCAGGTAATATTGATCAGCTGGCCAATGTGGTGAAAAGTCTCGCCCTCACCGGTCGCGATGGTGATATTGATATCTTGCCAGTTAGCCGCCTGCTCACGCAGTTGTCACCCAACTCGCAAGAGGCGACTTTAGGCGTGACGCAGCAAGCCATGCCGCTACCGCAAATCGATCTTGACTTGCCACTACGTGAAGCACGAGATCAATTTGAGCGGTTTTATTTAGAACGCCAAATTGAATTATCCAACGGCAATATGAGTCGTGTTGCCGAGCGAATCGGCTTAGAGCGCACGCACCTTTACCGGAAGCTAAAGCAATTGGGCATTCAAATGCCGCGTAAGCAACGCATCGCTGAAGAGCAATAACTCACGATACTGACGCAAAAAATCGGCCATTTTGTGGCCGATTTTTGTTTTTAAGCCGCTAATTCTGACTACGAGGGTTTATTTTGCCCAATATTTTAATTTTAGGTGCCGGACGAGTCGGCTCTTCGGTCGCTGAGCAACTGGTGCATGAACGCTACAATGTGACCATCGTGGATAACGATGCCAGCTTACTCAAACCACTGGCTGATCGCCTGGACTTACGCACCTTATTGGGTTCGGCCAATAGCCCAAAAACCCTCATCGCTGCCGGCATTGAAGATACTGACCTGCTATTAGCAGTCACACCTTACGATGAAGTTAATATCGTCGCGTGTAAAATAGCCCACGATCTATTCAATGTGCCGATTCGCTTAGCGCGAATCCGCGAGCAAGACTTGCTGAGCTACCCAAGCCTATTTAACGACAGTGGTTTTGCCGTCAATCACGTTATCACCCCTGCGCAGATTGTGACTGACTATTTAGTCAGCCTGATTGAAACCACCGAAGCATTGCAAGTTTTAGAATTTGCCGATGGTTTAGCCAAAATGATCGCCGTTCGCGTTGAAGCGGGCTCACAAATGGATGGGCAAGATTTAGCCTATCTCGCTCGAAAACTCAATCCGACCGAGTGCCGCGTGGTATCGATTTATCGCAGCAATCAACGCTTAAAGCCCAACGGTCAAGTGAGCTTAAAATCCGGCGATGAGGTGTTTTTTCTGGCAGCAAGTCGCGATGTCAGTCGCGTAATCAGTGAATTTTGCACCCAGACTCACCCTATACGCCGCATCACCATTTGCGGTGGCGGTAATGTTGGCTACCGGCTGGCCAAACAGATCGAAAAACGCTATGCGATCAAACTGATCGAAAACAATCGGGACCGTGCGCAATGGCTGGCGGAACACCTAAGAGATAGCTTAATTTTGCACGGCCAAGCGACTGATGAAGATCTGCTTGAAAACGAGCAAGTTGATCGTTGCGATTTATTTTTGGCACTCACTTCTGACGATGAAGACAATATCATGTCGTCTTTACTCGCCAAGCAAATGGGCGCTCGCCGCGTGGTGTCGATTATCAACCGCTCGCGCTACGTTGATTTATTGCAAGGCGGCAAAATTGATATTGCGCTCTCGCCAGCGCAAATCACCATTGGCGCGCTACTAGCTCATGTACGGCAAGGTGATATTGTCGCGGTGCATAGCCTACGTCGTGGCGAAGCTGAGGCCATTGAACTCGTTGCCCATGGCACGCCCGATACATCTAAAGTCATTGGCCGTAAAATCGAGGACATCAAACTGCCACAAGGCGCTGATTTGGCGGCCGTGATTCGCGACAACACCGTCTTAATGGCCCATCACGACACGGTGATTCTTAACAACGACCATGTGATTTTATTTATTGATAATAAAAGCCATATTCGTGACGTTGAGAAACTGTTTGCGGTTTCGTTAGGTTTTTTCTAAATGCAATTAGCACAAAAATTATTACCCACCGTCAATATCGTCGCTCGCGTCTCGATCTTGTTTTCGCTCAGTCTATTGGTGCCAATTGCGATGGCATGGTGGCGTCAAGACGCGGCTTTACTGCCATTTATTCAAGCTTTGATTGGTTTGCAGCTGTTTAGCATCAGCTTATTTTTGCTCACTCGGCATTACCGGCGAGAGCTAATGCCGCGCGATGGTTTTATTTTGGCCGTGGGTTTATGGACCGCGCTGCCTGCCGTTGCGGCAGTGCCATTGATGCTATACGACCCGCAGCTGTCATTTACCAATGCGTATTTTGAAACCATGTCGGCATTATCCACCACCGGTGCCACAGTCATGGTTGGCTTGGACCATTTGCCTCAATCGATTAATTTATGGCGGCACCTACTCAATTGGCTAGGGGGTATGGGTATCATCGTGTTGGCTGTTGCGATCTTCCCGCTATTAGGTGTGGGGGGTATGCAGTTATTTAAAGCCGAAACCCCGGGCCCAATTAAAGACAGCAAACTCACGCCACGCATTCATGAAACCGCCCGCAATCTGTGGCTGATTTACACCGGCCTCACCGTGCTTTGTGCGCTACTGCTGCGCTGGGTTGGCGGCATGAGCTGGTTTGATGCGGTATGCCACGCTTTTGCTGCGCTTAGCCTTGGCGGCTTTTCTACCCATGATGCCAGCGTCGGTTTTTTTAATTCGCCGCTGATTGAAGCGATTTTGATGCTGTTTATGTTGTTAGCAGCAACTAATTTTGCGACGCATTATTTTGCTTTATCGGGACGCAAACTCTCAGTGTATTGGCACGATTCTGAGTTCAAAGCCATGCTGCTACTGATTGCATCGAGCATTATCGGTTTAAGTGGCTTTTTAGTCTGGCAGCAAACCTATCCTGACTTTCTCACCTCCCTACGCCATGTTTCATTTAATTTAATCTCAGTCGCAACCGATTGCGGCTTTGCCAGCGTTGATTTTGGCCAATGGCCGATCTTTGCGCCCTTAGTGATGCTACTGCTATCGGCGATTACGGCGTGTGCTGGATCCACCGGCGGCGGTATTAAAATGATTCGCACTATTATCCAAACGCGTGAAGTCGGGCGGCAAATGTCATTACTGTTGCACCCTCAAGGGATTCATCCTTTACGCGTTAACGGCCAAATTATTCCCAATTCGATTTTGGCTTCAGTGATGGGGTTTATCTTTTTATATTTCACCAGCATTGTGGTACTCACTTTTGCCTTGCTGGTATCGGGACTGGATTTTATTTCCAGCTTTAGCGCCATTATTGCCTGTATTAATAATGCCGGCCCAGGCCTTGGTGAAGTTGGCCCAGCCAGTAATTATTCTGGCTTAACTGATTTTCAAACTTGGGTGTGCAGCTTTGCAATGCTCTTGGGACGATTGGAGATTTTCTCGGTTTTAATCTTATTTACTCGAGCTTTTTGGCGGAGTTAATTGCGCAATCAACACCTTAATTATTTGCAATACGTTTTAATCTGCTACGAAAGAAAAACAATGGAAACACTTTTTACTGGTATTTTGCTGTCTTTATCATTGTGCTTAGATATTGGCATGGTGAATGTGGCAATGATTGATGTCGCCATGAAGCATGGCCGCCGTGCTGGCTTTATTTTGGGACTGGGCTCTTGTTTTGCCGATTTGTTCTACGCCATTTTAGCGCTGCTTGGCATGCGCTATTTATTACAGTTTCCTGCTGTGCAATGGGTCACTTGGCTCGGTGGTGGCAGTATTTTGATTTATCTGGCGTGGAAAATGGCCAAAGAAGCATTACAAGACGCGCAGCGCGCCGAAACCGCCCACCCGCCCCTACCACCCAAACATCATTTATTTGGCCGTGGACTAATGCTGGCCTTGGCTTCACCCACGTCGATTTTATGGTTTGCCGCAGTCGGTGGCGCGCTGATCGCGCAAGCGACCGATGGCTCTTGGTTGAGCAGCGCGGAATTTTTACTCGGCTTTTTTATTGGTGGTGTCGCATGGAGTGCGGGGATTGTCTTTGCCAGTCACCACGGTGGCCAAGTAATGGGCAATCGCTTTAAGCAAGCTTGCCATGCGATTTCAGCGCTGCTGTATGTGTATTTTGCAATCCTTGTACTGCGTAATGGCTATCTTGCCCTTTGGCTGAACTAGGGTCTGTTGACATTGGGTTTGCCAACCGCATTGCTGGGTATTTTGGCCTAAGACAAGGCTCTAAGCGCTGGCGTAGTCATTTCTACGCCAGCGTTGGATAACGCAGCATCCGACCCAAAGCCGCCAAACACGGCAAGGTCGCGCTTAATCGGCGATTTCAGTCTTACCCCGTCCCGATTGCTTAGCGCGGTATAAAGCCTCGTCCGCACGCAACAATAAAGCACGGCCATTTTCGTCGTCTTTTAACTGCGCAATACCGGCAGAAAAACGCACTTCAATTCTTTGATTGTGGTGGATATAAGGCGTTCGGCCAGCAACTAATTTAAGTCGATCAATCACATAACTCGCACCGCGAACATCAGTGTCGACCAACAGCAGTAAAAACTCTTCGCCACCGTAGCGTACTAAAACATCGGATTCACGCAGCACCGCTTTGGTGAGGTTGGTCATGTGAATTAATACCTGATCACCAACTAAATGCGTAAATCGATCATTAATTAACTTAAAGTCATCCAAATCAATAATCGCCGCCGTTAAACGGCCATCAATACGCTGCGCGCGTTTGACTTCGCGCAGTAATAAATGGTCCAGCCCTTGCCGATTTAAAGCGCCGGTTAAGGCGTCTTGCTCAAGCACTTTGCGATTAAATGCCAAATCTTCTTCAATATGCCGAATCGAATCGCGAATGGTCTGTAAATCGCTATGCGATGTTCTCACCGTGGAATGCACATTATGCGTGGTGCTAATCACCACATTGAGCATGTCTTCTAAGGATGCTTGCGTTTCTTCAATACTGACTTGCTGCGCCACATGCGCTTGACGGACTTGCTTTAAATCACCAAGTTTTTGTTCAAAAACCTGATTTGAATCCGCCAAATTTTCTAATAAACATTCAGTCAGTAAACTTGCTCCATCCACAGCATCATCCAGCTTATACAACACCTGCCATGCCACTTGCATCTCAGTTGAGGTTTTGCTTTCTGGTGCCTTAATCGTCAAAATAGCGTTATAAAATTGGGTGTAATTTTCAGGCGTTGGCGGCAAAGCGCGCTCAGAAAGCCGCTTAAGTGCTATGCGGGCAATTTCCACCGGATTAACAGGGGTGGACAGAGTCATGGAATTAAAGCCTAATTGTTGGTTTATACTATTGCCCTCGATTGTAAGGACAAGTGCATACTTCGCCAAGTCCATTATTCAAAAACAATCGTTTTCATTTCACTTGATTTAATTTCGCCACGGGCACTACGGTTATCTCCATTATGCATATTCATATTCTTGGTATTTGCGGCACTTTTATGGGTGGCATTGCCGCACTCGCGCGCGCAGCAGGGCATACCGTTACCGGCTGCGATAGCAATGTGTATCCGCCGATGTCGACTCAGCTTGAAGCGCTCGGCATTGAACTGATTGAAGGCTTTGGCGTTGAGCAGCTAGCACTGCAGCCCGATTTATACGTCGTTGGTAATGTCGTTAAACGGGGTATGCCGCTGATGGAAGCGATTTTAGATGCGGGACTCCCCTATACCTCAGGCCCGCAATGGCTGGGAGAACAAATTTTACAAGATAAGTGGGTATTGGCGATTGCCGGTACGCACGGCAAAACCACCACCACGGGCATGCTGGCATGGATTTTAGAATACGCTGGATTAGCCCCCGGATTTTTAATCGGCGGCATCCCTGAGAACTTCGGCATTTCGGCGCGCTTGCCGCAAACACCACGCCAAGATCAGCACAGCACCTCGCCATTTTTTGTCATTGAGGCCGATGAATACGATACGGCATTTTTTGATAAACGCAGTAAATTCGTGCATTACCGCCCACGCACCGCCGTTTTAAATAATTTAGAGTTTGATCATGCCGATATTTTTGCTGATTTAACGGCGATTGAAACCCAATTTCATCACTTGGTTCGCACGGTTCCCAGCCAAGGCCGCGTGATTGTGAATCGCAAAGAAGCCAGCTTGCAACGCGTACTCGATCGCGGTTGCTGGAGTGAAACTGAGTTTTTTGCTGGGAGCGAGCACGGCTGGCAAGTGGGTACCGTGTACCCAGATGGCTTTGAAGTCTTACTCGATGGTCAAGCACAAGGCCGTTTAACGTGGGCGTTGATGGGCGAGCACAACGCGCACAACGCCTTAGCGGCGATTGCGGCAGCGCGCCATGTAGGCGTTACGCCAAGTGTCGCCATTGAGGCTTTGGGGCAATTTGCCAATGTAAAACGACGTATGGAAATTAAAGGCTGCGTCAATCAAATCACCGTCTATGACGACTTTGCCCATCATCCTACGGCCATCGCCACCACCATTGCAGGGCTACGCGCCAAAGTCGGCAATGCGCGGATTTTGGCCGTGCTTGAACCGCGATCGAATACGATGAAGCTCGGCACAATGAAAGCCGCCCTGCCCGCCAGCTTAGCCGCTGCCGATCAAGTTTATTGTTATGGCGCTAATTTAGGCTGGGAGCCTAGCGAAGCATTGGCTCAATTGGGCGATAAAGCGCAAAGTTTTAATGACATACCGGCATTAATCCAAGCGATCACGGCATCCGCGCAAGCAGGAGACCATATTTTAGTGATGAGTAATGGTGGCTTTGCTGGCATCCATGACGCTTTACTCAAGGCCTTGGCATAAGCCGCAAAATAGTCGCAAACGCGGCTAGCAAACCACACGGCTACTGGCCATAGAATAAAAAGAGAGCGATACAGGGTATCGCTCTCTAATCCATATTGAATAATACCTAGCTAAACATACCTACCATTTAACCGGCTCAGACTCTAAAGCCAATTCAAAGCGTGCGGCGACATCGGCCTGCACTGCTTGCTCCAAAGCCAGTACATCGGCGGCGGTTGCCCCGCCATGATTAACCAAGACTAAAGCTTGCTTTTCATACATGCCAACCGGTCCCAAGCGCCGCCCTTTCCAACCAGCTTGTTCAATCAACCAGCCAGCAGCCAATTTATACTGACCATCGGCCAAGGCATACGCCACCATTTGCGGGAAGCGCGCCTGTAATTTTTGGTAATGCTCAGCACTAACGATAGGATTTTTAAAATAACTGCCGGCGTTGCCAATCACAGCGGGATCGGGCAGTTTGGCTTGGCGAACTTGGCAAATAGCTTGTGAAACACTACTCGGCGTTGCCGGCAATTGCATCGCCTGTAAAGCGTGAGCAATATCACCATAATTGGTTTTGGTTTGATGATTTTTTGGTAAGCGAAATACGACCTCACAAATCAGCCAAGGCGTTGTCGATTGCTTAAAAAAACTATCGCGGTAGGCAAACTGACATTCGGCGGCGCTAAATTGTTGCATCTGGCCACTGCTTAAATCAATCGCGGTCAAGTGATCCAAGGTATCTTTAAGCTCAACGCCGTAAGCACCAATATTTTGCACTGGTGCAGCGCCGACAGTCCCCGGAATTAAAGACAGGTTTTCCAGCCCACCCCAGCCTTGCGCCAAGGTCCATTGCACAAAAGGATGCCACAGCTCGCCCGCCGCCGCTGCGACGTACCACGCCTCATTATCCTCGCGTAATAAGCGCTTTCCTTTAAGCTCGACATGAACAACCACGCTATCGAGCGACTCGGATAAGACCAAGTTACTACCGCCACCTAAAATCAGCCATGGCCGCGTATTTAATTCAGGATCGAGCCGCCATGGTTCAAGTTGTTCGATCGACTGTAGGTGTAAAATTCGGGATGCATAGGCGGTCAAACCCAAGGTATTCATTGCGCTTAAATTCGCACGCGGGCTTAATGAAGCAGACATAATCATCACAACAAAGCAAAAGGCGATTATCCACCACTTTGCGTACGGGATAAATAAAAAAACCCTTCCACAAGGGAAGGGTTGATTGGCAATCCTGCACTACGTCAGCAACACAAACCCCGATCGAGTTCAGTTACGCCCTGTCATGACTTCATCTGTATAGCTTGAGTCATCAATGCCGCTCAAGCTTTTATATTTCTAGCGTTATTAGTCTCCATCCTCATTATTTTTGGCATTACCCGCGCAATCGAACTGGTCTTGCCTCAACCTTAAAAATGAAAGATTAATGTAATAATTATTCATTTTTAATGATTGCATCGCGCCAAAATTATATTTTTGATCACGACAAAGTCTATTTAGTAGCAAAGTATTTTTCCTGTCAAGCGCCTCAACCATGAAATAAACCCATTTGAAAATGCGCACAATAATCAACGAGTGGGACTACCAAATACGGCAAAAACACTATTGCTGCACCGCAACAAAACTAAATAAATTGCATTTATCTATACCTATTTCGCGAAAAATAAAATATTGCAACGCAGCATTAACAAATAATGATGTAGTCAAAAACGCAACAAATCAATTTATTAATATCAAAAAGAGATGGCGTATTTCCGACACTTTTAGAAATAAGCAGAACAGCCACTTAAACCAGCTTCTGTAATGTTAATATTTTATTACAAAAAAATAACAAGGCAGTAATTAATTCCATAATTAAATTACACTTTAAAGTGGCTAGCAAGTGGTATTGCTATGGTCGGTTACCCAAATTCCAGCGCGCGCAATACCATTTGGTTTTCTCTGCTGAAGTCGGCACTAAGACACTACCAAATTGAGATAAAAACCGCGGATATGGCCCAGCAAGCTCGACAAAGCGCATACCGAGTCGCTCTTCGATATTTTTTCTAACCGTGGCCACCGGCGAATTAATCAATACGCCAACCATCAATGCACCAGATTCTGGGATATTTACAAAAATCTCTTGGGCGCTATTACCAGCTAACTGCGCATTTTTACCAGCGTACCACTCAGCCTCGCCCCAAACTCGAATTGGCGGGTCTAAATGTAATCGAAAATAACTTCGCCACCACTCTGTTGACCATTCACTACGACAAGCTAAAGCCGCTTCGACTTTATCGCTAAAATGACTGGGTAAGGCCCAAGTTGGCGCAGAATGCAAAAACGCCACCATACAGCCGCAAGCAAACAATTGTTTTACTGGGCGCATGGTGGCGTTTCCTTTTATTGCGAGTAATTAGCCGCTATTGCGTAAACCGGCTGAAACCCCGTTGATGGTCAAATGCACCGCATGACGTAATTCTTCCGAATCATCACCGCTACGGATTCGTTTCAGTAATTCAACTTGCAAATGATTGAGTGGATCTAAATATGGCAAGCGATTGTCCAGACTACGTGCCAACATTGGATTGTCACCCAATAATTGATCATGCTCAGTAATCACCAACACGGCATCCACCGAGCGTTGCCATTCAGCTTTAATCCGGCCAAAAATACGCTTGGCAATCGCTTGATCCTGCACTAACTCAGAATAGCGTTCGGCAATGGCAATATCCGATTTAGCCAATACCATTTCCATATTTGAAATCGTTACTTGCAAGAACGGCCAAGTTTTATACAGCTCACGCAATAACGCTAAGCCTTCTTCCCCGGTTTCATCCAGATACTCAGCCACTGCAGTACCAAAGCCATACCAACCAGGCAGCATTAAGCGGCATTGTGACCAAGAAAACACCCACGGAATCGCCCGCAAATCGCCAATGCTAGTGGTATTGCGACGGGCTGCTGGACGCGAACCAATATTCAAATTCGGAATCTCGGTAATCGGTGTGGCTTCTAGGAAATAAGTAATAAAGTCCGGCGTTGCATAGACTAAATCACGATAGAACTGATACGCGCGGCTCGACAAACGCTCCATCAACACACGGCGCGCTAAGACATCATCGGTTTGCTCAATCAAAGGCTGAAAGCTGGCGTCCAAGGTGGCGGCAACCAAAATCTCCAAATTACGTCGACCCACTTCACGGTCGGCATATTTGGCGGTAATCACTTCACCTTGCTCGGTGATGCGAATTTGCCCATTCACTGAACCGGCTGGCTGCGCCAAAATCGCATCGTAAGCCGGTCCACCACCACGGCCAACCGTACCACCACGACCATGGAATAAACGCAGCGTGACACCGGCAGCAGAAAACACTTCGACCAAGTTAAGCTCGGCTTTATAGAGTTCCCAGTTTGACGTGAGATAGCCGCCTTCTTTATTCGAGTCAGAATAACCCAACATCACTTCTTGCACTTGATTGCGGCAATTGAGCAGCAAACGCCATTGTGGCAAGGCAAATAACTCACCCATGATTTTGCCGCTATCGCGCAAATCAGGGGTGGTTTCAAACAATGGAATGATATTAACTTTGCTGCGAACTTGCGGCGCCAATGACACCAAGCCCACGTCATTGAGCAACACAGCCACTTCCAACATATCCGAAACGGATTCACAGTTAGAAATAATATAATTCGGTAATACCGCCTCACCATAGCGCGCTTGTAATTCAGCGGCAGCGAGCAAGATATCTAATTCTTGCTGCACTTCAGGGCTATAGGTCACATCGTATGGGCAGATTAATGGTCGTGGGCTTGAAAGCTCACGCAGCAGTACCGTACGGCGAGATTGCTCGTTGAGCTTGCTGTATTCTTCTAAGCCCGCTTGCTGAAACAGCTCACCAATCATTTTTTCATGAATGGCCGAATTCTGACGCATATCGACTGGCGCTAAGAAAAAGCCAAATACCGATACGGCACGCTGCAAACGACGCAAACGACCATTGGCTAACTTCACTGCACCATGTGCTTTCAATGAACGTTCAATCGTGGCTAAATCAGCCGATAATTCTTCAACATTTTTATACGCGGCAGCCCGGGCCACATCGTGTAATTCATGGTGAAACGTACCGATTTCAAGCGCGGTAGCAAAAATGCGCGATGCAATCGCCGATACCGCCTGACGATAAGGTTCGCCAATTTTGCGATTTTTATCGTCAACAGCGCTTTCAGCCAATTCAGACAACGCTTGATCCACTGCCACCAAGCGCGTCGACATCGACAATTCGCCCTCAAGCTTCAAGCATTGTTGGTAGTAATGATCTAATGCCACGCCAGCTTGGCGTGACACGGCGTAGCGCATCACATCGGCCGTCACATTGGGGTTGCCATCGCGATCACCACCAATCCAGCTACCGACTTGAATAAAGTTCGGTAATTGAATGGCTTCACCGCTCATATCAGAAAACTTGTCTTCTAAGTCTTGATAAAGGCGTGGAATTTCATGCAAGAAGGTATTACGGAAAAAGGTCGAACCATTTTCAATTTCATCTTGCACGGTCAGTTTTACCGTACGCACTTCGCGGGTTTGCCACAAAGTCAGCATCACCCGTTCCATGGCTTCTTGATTGTCGCGAACTTCTTCTGGCGTCATCTGGCTACGATCGCGCTCTGTCAGTAAGGCCGCGAGCGCATTATGACAATTGAGTATGGTTTTACGCTTCACTTCTGTCGGATGCGCTGTCATCACCGGGGCTATCAGTGTATCCGCCAATAACGCTAACATTTCAGATGGCTTAACGTTACGTTCTAACAAATCATCAATCACCGCTGCAATACTGCCACGCTGTGGTTTTGAACCGGCAATTTTATGCGCGCGGCGGCGGCGGTTATGGTGCAAATCCTCTGCTATATTAGATAAATGCGAGAAATAACTAAATGCACGCACCAAGGCCATGGTGGTTGGCATATCCAATATCGACAAGGAACGCGCCAATGCTTTACCCGCATCAGGTTCGTGCCCTTGCACGTAGCGGAAAGCAAGTTGACGAATCGCTTCAATTTGTTCAGCAGTTGCAGCACCAGCCTGTTCACGAATCGTGTCAGACAACAAGGCAGCAAGCAGATCAAGATCTCGCTTTAAGGGTTGGTCTTTCTCAGCAATAGGTAAGTTCACAGGCATGGCAGTCCAACTTTTTGGAAATTCAAGACAATATTTTTTCTATCTTACCAAAAAATACCAATTTTTGCGTCACTAAGTGTCAGCAAGCTATTCTTTCAAGGTTATCGCCGCATGCCACAATATTCCTTTCACATGCTGAATGTTTTTGCCGAAAAGCCCTTAGCTGGCGATCCATTCGTGGTTTTTGTGGTTGATGACTTCCCAGATACTGAAATCTGCCAAGCCCTCGCTTACCAAATGGGCGGCACTGAAGTGGCTTTTTTTAGCCCTCATACTCAGCAGCTGCAATGCTATACACCGCAGTATGCCCTGCCTTTTTCTGGTAGAGCTTTAATTGGTGCCGCTGCCGTTGCTCGGCATTTAGATCCAGAGTTTAAGTCGCTATTACTCACGCACAATGCACGGCAATTTAAGGTGGGGTATAGCCATGAAGAATATAATTTCATTAGCTCGCCAAGCAGTACCCGTCCTTATGACCAAAGCCCACTTGCCTTAGCCCAAGCGCTCAATATCAGCGTGCATGATTTAGTTTTGCCCATTTTATGGGTCGATAACGGCGTCGAGCAGCTGATGGTGCAAACACATTCACGGCAAAGTGTTTTGCAGGCCAAACCCCACCCCGCTTTGTTAGCGCAGGTTCTCAATAGCCCTAACGCCATGGCACAAGTCACCATCTGGCGGCGTGACGCTGAACTATTCACCGTGCGCTGCTTTAGCTCAGATGCTTTTGGGGTCGAGGAAGATTTTGCGTCTGGCACCGCCGCGGCCAATTTGGGCAGTTACTTACTGGCTACCGGAGCCAAAGCGCCGTTGCAATTTCGAATTGAGCAAGGCCACACCATCCAAAAACTCATTAGCCGACTTTGTGTGATCAATATCAAAGTTAATCCACTACTACAGATTTACTGCTCAGGTAAAGTGAACTATTTAGGAAACGGTATTATTAATCTCTAATATCCAAGGCATAATAGCCCCCATACACCGTCTTTGTTACAAATGGTATGGGACTTCACGATGACACTTAAATTTAAAGCATGGGCCTTATCCATTGCCGTTCTCGTCGCCTTAATCGGCGTCATGTTAGTTGGCTTAATCACCATGCGTGATATGAGCGCAAGCGACAATCAAGCACGCATTGAACAACTACTTAAAAGCACTTACCTGACGATCACTCAGCTAGAAAACTTAGCCGCCAGCGGTCAACTGACTGAAACACAAGCCAAAGCCATTGCAACGCAAATTTTGCGCGAAAATAAATACCATAAATCTGAATACGTTTACGTTACCGACGAAAAACTCAATTTCATTGCAACGCCACTCGACCCACAACTGCATGGCACTAGCTTTAATGAATTTAAAGACGCCAAAGGTGGCAGCGTTGGCGCCATTGCGCTGGCAGCTCTCAATCAATCGGGCGGCGCACTCACCGCCTATCCTTGGACCTCAGAGCGCGATGGCGAAGTCGTCGAGCTACTGTCTGTGGCACAAAAAACACCTCGCTGGGGTTGGATTGTCGGCAATGGTGTTAGCTCAGCCGAAGCGCACGCTCGCTTTTGGAGCAATGCACGCTGGCAAGTTTGGATCTGCTTAGTGGTTGCTGGGATTGTGGGTTTTCTAATGCTCACCACCGTGCGCCGAATTTTAAATGACTTAGGTGGCGAGCCAGCTGAAGTTTTAAAACTGGTGCAAAGCGTTGCTGATGGCAATTTGCAAAATCACCATGAAGCGGACAACGCCTCACCGCATAGCATTTTTGCCTCGGTCATTCGCATGCGCGAATCATTACGCACCGTAATGTCGCAGTTATCGCAAGCCGTATCGACCTTACACCACACCAGTGAAGACATTGTGTCACGCGCCCAAGACAGTAATCGTCTAATCGAAGCGCAAGGCCATGCCGCCAGCCGCATCGCGCATACCGCAGAACAATTTGCCGAACAAACTCGCTCAGCTGAACAGCAAGCCAATACTGCCCGCCAACAAAGCGAATCGGCCACGGCGATTTCTGCGCAAGGCCTCACGGTAATTTCATCGGCTGTCACCCGCTTTGCCGATATTGAACAAGCGGTTGGCGACACCCAAAGCAGTATTGATGATTTAGCGCAGCGCGTTGGCAGTATTTCAGCCGTTATTGCCGTTATTCGCGACGTTGCCGACCAAACCAATCTACTGGCTCTGAATGCGGCCATTGAAGCGGCACGCGCTGGCGATATGGGACGAGGCTTTGCGGTGGTGGCCGATGAAGTGCGTAAACTCGCAGAGCGAACCAGCTCAGCGACGCAAGAAATTGGCCTTACCATTACCGCGGTTCAGGGCAGTGGCCAAAATGCCAAAACCCGAATGGATGAGATGTTTATCCAACTGAAAGAAGGGATACGCCAAGCTAAAGAAGGCGGCGAAGCGGTCAAAGCCATTCGCCAAGAAACGGAAGCCACTGCATTGGTAGTGGGAGCGATCGGCAATGCGCTCGCTGAACAAGTGCATGCCAGTATGGCAATCCGTAATGATGTCGATGAAGTAGCCCAATCTTCAAACGGCACGATGTCGGCAGCTCAAGGTACGGTCGGCGCAGCACAATCGATTAAAGTCGTATCAGAGCAACTCGCAACCTTAGTGCATAAATTCCGGCTATAACCCTAATGCCGTTCACTTAAGCCAAGTGAGCGGCATTTTTTTCCTCGATTTCATTGCTGGTGTCGCTTTTGACGCAAAGGCGCAGAGAAAATCAATTGAAAACCCCTGAATTTCCTCCGCGCCTCTGTGTCTCTGCGTCAGATTTTCAGGGTTTTTCGTTAAGTGAACTGTATTTCGGCTATAACCCCCTACTTGTGAAATTAAAGCTCGTCGTTATTCACGACGGGCTTTTTTTATAACTGTGCACTGCGTCATAGCTTGGTTTATAAAAACAGCGCAAAATCAATTGATTCCAAGCAGGAGCCCCCATGATGAGCACGTCGACCTCAAGCACACATCCTCTGATTTTAGCGGCAGCAGCATCGGTCATTTTGGCATCGGGTGTCGGCATCGCCCATTGGCTAGGCTACGTCGGCAATACACCACAACCTAGCGCCAGCACCCCAGCGCTGATTGCCAGCAGCACAGCAAGCGCGAGCCCAACGCCTACCCTGACAGCAACGCCAACGCCCACCCCTACCGCAAGTCCAAGCCCCACACCGACACCAACTGCGACACCAACGCCCAGCAAAAAACCAAAATATCATCCTAAACCAACGCCAGTACCCGTTGCCCCCGAGCTGGTGTGGACTAAAGTCTCCGCAAGCAATAGCCCGGTAAGCTGCCCCAATTGCGGGCAAATTACCCATATTGAAACCATTCAAACCGATGGTGAGGGCTCGGCCGCAGGCGTAATACTCGGCGGCGCTGCAGGTGGTGTGATCGGCAATCAAATCGGCAAAGGCCATGGCAAAACCGCAGCCCGAATTTTAGGCGCCATCGGTGGCGCATTGATTGGCAATCAAGTCGAAAAACGCGTCAATACCCAAACCCATTATGAAGTCACTGCGCAATTTGCCGATGGCAGTACGCGCACCATTCAATACCCACAAATGCCAGCACTCCAAGTGGGCCAGCAGGTTAAATTAATCAACGGTGAGTTAGTTGCATACTAAAACATCGCAGCAATACAGGATTAAAGCGAAAAAAACCGCAAAGCATTTTGCGGTTTTTTTATGTTGTCTATTTATTCTTTCGACTCATCTGGCAAGGTGGTAACGGTCGCTGGTGGCAAACGCTGCGGATAAAAAATCCAGCTACGCGCTAGCTCATAAAAAATCGTCAACAGGACTGGGCCAATAAATACCCCCAGCATCCCAAAAGCTAACGCGCCGCCAAGCACACCAAAGAAAATCAAAATAAATGGTAGTGAACTGCCTTTACCAATCAACAATGGTTTAATCACATTATCGGCCGAGCCCACCACAAACAGCATCCAGACCACCATAAAAATCGACCAGCCCACTTCGCCTTGATAATACAACCATGCCGCAGCAGGCAAACCAATCAACGATGGACCAAACGGCATTAACGCTAAAATAAAGCTCGCAAAGCCAAGTGATGCGGCATTCGGCACGCCCGATATCAAAAAGGCCACCCATGCCAACACCGCCTGCACTACGGCCGTCCCCATAAAGCCATAGACCACGCCCTTAGTCGAAGCCAAAGAAATGCCCAATAACTCAATACTGCGCTCGCCAGCGAGTCGCTCAACAAAACCGCGAATCCACGCCAATAAATCTTCGCCACCCATGTAAATAAAAAATGAAATAAATAAACTCATCACCAACAACATCATGCCACTGCCAATCTCTTTGGCCAGTAGCAGTAATAGCTGTGATGCCGGCGCGATATAACTACGAAACGAAGTAATCGTTTCAGCATCTTTAGCGCCAAGTTTGTTCCAAAATTGATCAATATAATTACCCGCCACCGGCAAAGAAACCAACCACTGGGGTAATGCTGGCCAGCCCTCGCCAAATGACGCATGCAGCTGAATACTCCAAGTTGAAGCAACACTTGAAAAATCACTCGCCGCCAAAACAATCGGCAAAAGAATAAAACAACATAGCGCAGCAATCATCGTCACCGCCGCGAGTGCACGCCGACCACGTAGGCACTTCACTAAAAAAAGATACGGTCGCCAAGTGCTAATCACCAAAATACCGGCCCACAAAGTGGCAGCCAAAAATGGGCGAACAATCGAAAAAATCGTCAATGACAACAAACATATCACTGCCAATGCCACTAAGGGCTCAACAAAATCCGCTGTTTTGTTTTTCATAGCGTGTAAGCTCAACAAGTAAATTGGGCTAAGCATAATCTAAAAAGCCGTCACCTGTCGTGATCGGCAATAAAAAAACGACCCATCGTAAGATGGATCGTTTTATAAACGGCACTCAATTTAAATTATCGACCTTGATTGGCCGTCACCCGAGCACGGTAAATTAACAAGCCCATCATATTGCTAATATCTCTTTTGACTTGCAAAGAATCCACTCGGCCAAAACGATCACTCAACGCTTCATGCACTTCGCAAGCCAAATGAAATAATAATGGTTTTTCACGCATTGGCGCGCTCACCAAATAATGATTAATTTCATTCACAATTTGATCGGCTAATTCATCGGGATAAATTGCTTTCGAATTTAAAATACAATCGAGTAAGCGCACACCAATCACACCCAGCGAAAGCAATTGAATTGTCATTGCAAACCTCTTTGATCCAAGCATTTGCTTCACTTTAGTGAGCATGCTCTGGTAATGTCGGCCAATCCGTCAAACGGTACTCGGACTAGGGGTATTCCAATAGCGACAAAGCATATAATTTATTTTACATTTCAATGATGCAATGCACCATTCGGAGAAACCAATTTATGTGCGGAATTGTTGGCGCAGTATCGAATCGAAATGTTGTTCCTATGTTATTGGCAGGTCTTACCCGACTTGAATACCGCGGTTATGACTCCAGCGGCATCGCACTCAATGGCGAACAGCAGTTAGAACGCATTCGCGTCGCCGGCCGAGTGGCCGATTTAGCCGAACGCTGCCAAAATGCATCAGGTCAAAGTGGCATTGCCCACACCCGCTGGGCGACCCATGGTATTCCATCAGAAGCCAATGCTCATCCGCATTTAGGCGGCGACTCCGTCATGCTGGTACACAATGGCATTATTGAAAACCACGCCGAACTCAAGCTTGAGCTACAAGCCGCTGGCTATGTTTTTAGCTCAGAAACCGATACTGAAGCGATTGCCCATTTAATCCATTTTAATTTGCAGCGCACTCATCACCTGCAAACCGCAGTGCAAGAAAGTATTCTTCGTTTACGCGGCGCATTCGCCATTGGTGTCGCCAGCTTAGCCGAACCCAATGTATTAATTTGCGCCCGACAAGGTAGCCCCTTAGTCATCGGCCTTGGTTTTGAAGAACAATTTTTTGCTTCAGACATCGCCGCCCTATTGCCACTCACCCAACGCATGATTTACCTAGAAGAAGGTGATTTAGCGGTACTCAATACCCGCGAAGTGCAAATTTTTGATCGACAAGGCCAACGTGTTGAACGCCCTGCACGCACCTTGGATGTCATTACCGATTCAGCCGACTTAGGCCCTTACCGCCACTACATGCAAAAAGAAATTTTTGCCCAACCCGTCGCTCTCGCCGACACACTTGCTGCCGCACTCAAACACGGATTTTCTCCTGAATTATTTGGCAGCAATGCCGATGAAATTTTCAGCAACACCACTGCAATCCGTATCGTCGCTTGTGGCTCAAGCTATCACGCCGGTCTGGTTGCCCGTTACTGGATTGAAGAATACACCGGCCTACCCGTCAGCGTTGATATCGCCAGTGAATACCGCTATCGCAGCGGCAAAGAACAAGACGGCAGCTTGATAGTGGCGATCTCACAATCGGGAGAAACCGCCGATTTACTCGCCGCGCTTCGTTCTGCCAAAGAGCGCGGCCAAGTGCATATTTTGGCTTTGTGCAATGTCGCTCATTCCACACTCACACGCGAAGCCGACCTTGTCGCACTCACCCATGCCGGTATTGAAATTGGTGTAGCGTCCACCAAAGCATTCACCACCCAGCTGGCCGCGCTATTTACCCTGGCCGGCACACTGGCCCACTGCCGCCAAACCTTAACCCAAGCAGAATTAACTGAACTGGCCAATTGCCTACCCCGCTTGCCTGCTATGTTCACTGATATTTTCCCACTAGAAACCGCGCTAGAAGAATGGGCTCACGAACTAAGCCACTATAACCATGCACTATTTTTAGGTCGCCATACGCTATTCCCAATTGCACTCGAAGGCGCACTCAAGCTCAAAGAAATTGCCTACATCCACGCCGAAGGCTACGCTGCTGGCGAACTCAAACACGGGCCACTGGCCTTGGTAGACGAAGAAATGCCTGTCATTGTCTGCGCCGCCAATGATGCGCTATTTGATAAATTACTGTCTAACCTACGTGAAGTCCAAGCACGTGGCGGCAAGATTTTTCTAATCGCCGAACCTGGCTGTGAAGCCGCCTTTGACTACTGCCATCGCACCATTACCCTACCAAGTCAAACCGGCCCACTAGCGCCAATTGTCTTTACACTACCACTGCAATTTTTGGCCTACCACACCGCCTGCCGTAAAGGCACCGACGTCGACAAACCTAGAAATCTTGCGAAAAGTGTGACAGTTGAGTAGCCACCAAGAAAGTAAAATACATATTTCAACCTATTAAAGTCGCAACTTGGCAATTAAAGTCGCAACTTGTCTAATATAGTCGTGAAATTGAATCCAATAAAAATGCCCCTTGCAGCGAAGGGCATTTTTAATGTCGTGACTAAAGCTTACAAATCCACTAATTATCGTAAAAAAGTGAGTCGCTCAGAGGTAAGGGCTCAGCCGTACCACAGCAATTTCTTCACGGACTCTGGCATGCTGCGCTTTTTATCTCTGGAGCGGTAGCATGGTTATAAGCGTGCTACTTTTTCAAGCTGGGTGAAACGCCATCAAACCCATTTATCCGCCACCACGACTTTTGATGCCGCACCCATAACAAATTCGTCCATTGCCCCGCTGACTTTGGTGACGACGCAATGGCCAACGCCCAGTGCCGAAACATTGCAGCTGCGTTTGGCCAATGGGGTCGATTTGTCCTTACCGACCAGCACCTGCGCCACTTGGTTGGCGAATCTGCTGCGCGCTTTGGCATGATGCCGCCATTGGCTTCGCTGCAATTGGTTGTCGAACCGGTCGATATGCGCCTTGGTATCGAGGGTTTGTCGGCCAAGATTCATGCCCGTTTGCAGCGTTCCCCCATCGAAGGTGTGGCGTATGCGTTTCGCAATCAGCGCAGTAATCGCTTGAAGGTGTTGCTGTGGGATCGCACCGGTGTGTGGTTGGCACAGCGGCGTTTGCATCAAGGTCGGTTTGTTTGGCCGCAAGCGGGCGATGTGATCTTTACGCTGGATGCGGCGCAGTGGCAATGGTTGGTGAGTGGGGTCGATTGGCAACGACTCGCGCCGCCACCGCTACCAGAATACGCCTACTAATTCACGATGAGGATGGATAAAATAGTTGTCGCAGTATTGCGCTATACAGCATGTAATATATAATTCTTATGGCAATACCCTGTAAAATCAACACATGGATCTCGCTCAAGAACTCGCCAATTTAGACCTACCCGCCGCAGTCCGCGCGGCGATTTTGGCGCAGTCGGTACTCCTTGCTCAGCATACTGAATTAGTCACTCAGCAAGATCAACAACTCAAACAATACGTCTCCGACATCCAAAATAAAACGCAAACCATCGAAGCGCTAACGATGGAATTGGCCTATCTGCGCCGCATGCGTTATGGCGCTAAGACCGAAGTGATGAATCGCGAGCAGCGAGATTTGTTTGAAGAAGCCCTCGATGCCGATATGGCGGCGCTGGAAGCCAAACTCGCCGCCGAGCAAGCCAACAACACCCCCGAGGTCAGCGATAAAAAGCCGCGCATTCGTGCAGGTCGCCAAGCCTTACCGGCGCATTTGCCGCGTACCGATATGGTTCACGAGCCTGAATCATGCAGTTGCGGCCAATGTGGTCAGGGTTTAGTTAAAGTCGGCGAAGACATTAGCGAGCAACTGCATGTGCAACCGGCGGTGTTTAGCGTGTTGCGCCACATTCGCCCGCAATACGCTTGCCGCAGCTGTCAAACGATGAGCGCCGCGCCGATTCCGCCGGCGATCATCAATGGCGGTTTACCCACTGCGGCCACTTTGGCGTGGGTGATGGTCAGCAAATACATTGATCATTTACCGCTGTATCGGCTACGACAAATCGCTGAACGCAGCGAAGTGCCGTTAGCGGAAACCACGCTGGCCAGCTGGGTTGGCACCGTCGGCTGGTGGTTGCAGCCATTGGCGGATCGATTGCGTGAACGATTGAAAGGCGAAACGGTGCTGCATGCCGATGAAACGCCAGTCAAACAGCTTGATCCGGGCAAAGGCAAAACCAAAACCGCGTATTTATGGGCGTATCGCAACACGCCTTTGAGTGGCAGTGCGCCGATCATTTTGTTCGACTATCAAGGTGGTCGCTCGGGTCAACACGTCCGAGATTTCCTCGCCGATTGGCAAGGTCAATTGATGGTCGATGACTATGGCGGCTACAAAGCGCTGTTCAAAACCGGCGTGATTGAGCTGGGCTGCTGGGCGCACGCACGGCGCAAATTCTTCGAATTGCATCAAGCCAACGGCAGCCCGATTGCCGCAGAGGCACTGCGTCGAATTGGCGAATTGTATGCACTAGAAGCGCAGGCCAAAGATTTAAACCCCGAACAACGCCGAGCGCTACGGCAGCAACAAGCGCAACCTAAACTGCTCGAATTCAAAATTTGGCTGGATGAAACCGGTAGCAAAGTTGCGCCCAATAGCGCACTCGCGAAAGCGATCATTTACAGCCAACGGCGTTGGACGGCGCTTGAACGCTACGCCCAAAGCGGCATCGCGCCAATCGATAACAATCCGGTCGAAAACAGCATTCGGCCGATTGCGATTGGCAAAAAGAACTGGTTATTTGCGGGGAGCGAGCGCGCCGGTCAACGCGCTGCCGCAATTCAAACGCTACTGGGCACCGCCAAACTCAACGACCTTGACCCGATGGCCTGGCTCACCGACACCCTAGAAAAACTCCCCACTTGGCCGAACAGCCGCATCGACGAATTATTACAGCTACGAGCGCTAGCAGAAACTTAAGCGTCACGGTGGTGGAGCGGCTGAGCGCTTACGTTAAACGCAACTTACACAAATTTTGTAGTCGGTACTACATCAAATCACAAGTACCAATAAGGTATACCTCAACGAAACCTCATAAAACCGCTTATCAACCAGTTCCAAAATACGTATTTACCACTCAAACGGAACTTGCTATATTGGAACCATCTAAGCGGAACTTTTGATGGGGTGTCACCATGTTTGTTCGAGCCTACCTTCGTGCCAGTACCAAAGAGCAAGATGCCAGTCGTGCGCGGCAGCAACTTGATGCGTTTGCCGCCGAGCATAATTTACGCATTGCCAGTTATTACATAGAGAATGAAAGCGGCACCAAACTCGACCGCCCCGAGTTAATGCGACTCTTGAATGATGCAAGTCACGGCGATGTATTACTTGTTGAGCAGGTTGACCGACTAAGTCGTATGAAAAACGCTGACTGGCTCAAGCTACGGCACATGATTAGCGACAAAGGCATGCGAATTGTCGCGCTCGATTTGCCGACCAGTCACGACATGCTGAAAGATGGTGATAGCTTCACTGCGCTAATGCTGGCAGCGATTAACAACATGCTGCTTGATATGCTCGCCGCCATTGCTCGCAAAGATTACGACGACCGTCGTCGCCGTCAAGCTGATGGCATCGCTAAAGCCAAGGCGCAAGGCCTATACGCAGGCCGCCCGAAAGACGCTGAGCTGCACCGCAAAATTGCTAGCCTGCTGGCTGAGGGTAAATCGTGGAGTGCGATTCAAGATTTACTGGGGTGTGGGCGCGGAACGATTAAGCGGGTAAAGGATGAGATTCAAAAAAGAAGAATAGAATCACAAGTGAATTGACTGATGTTTTTCAAATTTACTTACAGAATCGGCCATGAATATTTGAGGGCTGATGCTTGATTGGAATGGCTAGGCTGGATTAGGCAACAGTCTACCAAGAGAAGACAAATAGCATCACCACAATAAAAACAAACATGCTATTTGAGTTTTACCCACTGACGCATGCATTTTATTCGAACATTTTGTGCCCATACTTCTCAACGAATCTCAAGTTACTAAAGTATATTTTTACGAATTAAAAGATATACCTTGGCGGATTTTGTGTCGCTACTGGCTTATGTATGATTTGCCAACCAAATTGCTTATTTCTGCAATTTAAAATTCAGATGCCACTCTATTGATCACGAGAGATTGGCATTTACTTATGCAAATCACCCTCTGAGCTCATCAATGCCAAAAATAAATTCAAGTCAATTCATATTCCTTGGCGTCACTTTTCTTATGGGAATTTGTTCGTCAATTTTTGGGCCATTGCAAAGCTACTTCTTTGTGAATGAGCTGGGTGCTGCACCATCTATCGTTGGCACTTATCTTGCTATATCTAGTTTTGCTACGATTTTGGTATCACAGCTAGTTGCCATGTATTCAGACCGTGGTATCGCTCGGCATAAATTAATTATTTTTTCAGCTGCATGTGGCATATTGGCCTTCATCGGTTTTATCTTTATCAAGAATATCTACGCGCTCGCATTTATTGGCCTGACTTTACTGGCCTGCGTGTCCATTGGCGCTCCGCAGCTTTTTGCTCTTGCCGCTGAAGTGTTCGGCGATGAAAATGAGTCTCTAATGGGAACAATGCGTGCAGTAGTATCCATGGCATGGGTAATTGGCCCACCAATGGCCTTTAGCCTAGTTAGTTTATTCAGTTTTAATATGACGTTCGCAATTTTGATTGTTTCATATGCTTGCATTGCCTTTGCCGCGTTAAAGCTGCATATGCCGCTCGCGGTAAAACCTGAGCAGCAAAAATCAGAAAAAGCACCTGAAAATACAAAATTAAATCTCAAGCTATTGTTAGCTATAGCGGGGATGGTGTTTTTGTTTGCAGCGGGAACCAATTATACGATGGCCATGCCTTTGTATATAATGAAAATGGCAAAACACCCCGAGTGGCTGCCCGGTGTTTTTTTTGGATTGACTGCAGCATTTGAAATTCCTTTAATGTTGCTATCAGGAAGAATCAGCAAAAGAATCAGTCATCAAAAACAATTACTTCTTGCAGCAGCCTTAGGCTCAATTTATTACCTGTTGTTTGTAACCGCAACATCCATGATGTTTTTAATGGCAATACAAATGATAGGTGCGGCTAGTATCGCCCTGAGTGCAACAGCAGGCTTACAATTTTTTCAGCATCAAGCCAAAAATAGATTGGGTTATGCGTCGACTTTATATGCAAATTCAATCGTAGGTGGCATGGCGCTAGGGGCTTTTGTTGGTGGCTTATTGGCAAGTAGCTGGGGTTATCAACTTGCTTTGGCGAGCAATGTCATTATGTGTATTCTTTCCTTGATTTGCTTTCACCTTGCGCGGCAAGCCGAAACCAATTGCATTGCCATTACGGCGCCTACATGTGCGTAATTGCATAGCTGCAATAACCGAATTTAATCCCAGTACAGTCGCCTTAATTGTTAATTAATGCGCTCTGGCACATTACTCAGAGCGTCTTGCAATTGTTGGATACGCTCATGCTGCTCACCAAATAGACTTAACATAGACTGAAAATTATCGGCATTTCTCTTGTCAAGTTTTTGCAAAAGTCCTTCAATAACAGAGGTTCGGTCTTTTCGTCTTTTATTAATCAGGGAATAAAACGTACTTCCTGTTTTAGCCCAATTTGTATCAATGCTGAGTGCGACATGAGCTCGCGCATATAAGAGCAGTGAGATACTAATTTTTTCTGCTTGGCTGACATATTTAGCGTAGGTGGCCGAAGATACGCCCAACAAATGCGCCATTTCACCGCGAGATAAATTGTGAAAGTGACGAATTGCCTCAAAGTTTTTCATAACCCTGAAATAGTAATTGGTCAGTACATCATCAAGAGCCTGTTGAAAATTTAGTGCATCATCATTTGCAGCGACACAATTACTCCACTCAGGCTTGCCGGACAGCAAACTGAGCAGCGAATAAAAATTCTTATCATTCGATTTGGCAATTAAATTGAAATAGGGGCGATATATCAATTCTTCCGGTGGGAAAAATTTAGCGTATTCGGTATATTTAAACAACAGTGGTAATGGTGCCCCTGTTGTCGCAGACCATCTAGCCGCTGAATGCATTTTAGGCACATCAATTCCAGCTTCATATTTACGATATTGCCCAATAGAAACGCCAAAGCAATTGGCCATTTCTTGCTGCCCGTTTTTTACACATTTGCGGTAATCCGCAAGACTGTGCCCAATTGCATAAGCAATATTGTTCTCGTACTTTTCAAAATCTACGGAAATTGGTTTGCCTATACATTCAACTGATTCAAAACAAAAATAATCCAAGTGAAGCTCTTTTAAATGCAGAACAAAAGGTAGAGTGAAATGTACGACGAATCTTGAGATAAAGCCAATGCAAATCATACCGCGCCATTTATCGAGCAATCGGCAAATCCGCCCACCGCGTGGTCCAATACGGCGATAAGGTGTTCTGCCGCATTTTCCAGCCGTGATTAAACCCCGCACTGGCAACACGGATTGAGCCGCGTCCCCATTGGCGATTGATGTCGTCCATGACTTTATTGAGTGCCGCACGTTTGATGGGGTCGGCGGTTTGTAGAAATAGATGGCCTTGGACTGCCGTTCTGGGTTGCAGGTCGCACAGCATTATGCCTGCTTTGGCGTAGGCAAATCCCGTTCGATAAATACGTTTGAGCACCCATAGCGCAGCGCGGGTCAGCAATAGCGTATCGTCGCTGGCTTGCGTAAGCGGAACGAGGATGTGCTGACTGTATTGCGGCTCTTTGGGGCGAAACGGATTGGTGCGTATAAACACCGCCAAACTGCCTGCAAGTGAGCCTTGTTGACGTAGTTTTTCAGCGGCACGAGCGATGTAGGTGCTGATGGCTTCACCTAACTCTTGCTCGGTATAAATCGCTTGGCCAAAGCTGCGTGAACACAGGATTTGCTGTTTGTCGGGTGTCGATTCTTCCAATTCAATACTCGGTATGCCGCGTAGTTCATGCACGGTGCGTTGTACGACGATGCTATACCGTTGCCGTATCTGGTCAGCATTGCTGGCTCTTAAATCAGCGATGGTATGTATCCCTTCCTGCGCTAATCGCTCAGATATTTTGCGGCCAATACCCCATACATCACCCGCAGGCAAAGCCTGCATTTGCGCGTCTTGTTGGTTGGGGTTGAGTTGCTGCCATGCACACACACCATTGAATGGCGCTTGTTTCTTGGCGATGTGATTGGCGAGTTTGGCGAGCGTTTTGGTTGGGGCAATGCCAACGCACACGGGTAAGCCCGTCCATTGCAATACGGTACGGCGAATGTTTTGCGCTAGTTCGGTATGGTCTTGCAGTAGGCCGTCAAAACTCAAAAAGCATTCGTCGATGCTGTAAATCTCTTGGTTCGGGCTAAAGCGGCTGAGTATGGTCATTACCCGATGGCTCATATCGGCATACAGCGCGTAATTGCTGCTACGGGCGATGATGCCTTCTTGCTGCGCAAAATCACGTAATTGATGCCACGGCGCAGCCATTTTGATGCCCAGTGCTTTGGCTTCGCTACTACGCGCCACCACACAGCCATCATTATTCGATAGCACCACCACGGGTTTACCCATTAGCTTGGGTTCAAATACCCGTTGGCATGATACATAGAAATTATTCACATCGACCAAGGCAATCATCGCGGCCTCGCTATCCACGCTGTCACCACGCCCCAAATTGATAACTCTTGCTCTTCGCCCAATACAATCGGCGGATAGGCTGGATTTTCAGCAATCAGCGCCAAGCGTGCGCCACGGCAATACAAACGCTTTACGGTAAAATCGCCATCAATCACCGCCACAACAATATCATCGTGCTTGGCGCTCAAAGCACGGTCAACAATCAGCGTTGCGCCATCAGGGATGGAGCGTTCGGCAAGACTGCTGACCATGCTGTCACCTGCAACCGTAAAGTAAAAGGTTGCCTCGGGATGCTGCACATAACGTTGATTCAAATCGACACGCTCTTCGGCCCAATCTTCGGCAGGCGACGGAAAGCCAGCCGAAACCGAAACACCCATGACGGGTAAATAGAGTGACTTTGCTTCAAGTGCGGCGGGGATTGGCGGGTGCAAATGCAATGACATGGGTTATCCTGAAACCATCTGAATCAGAATATTATAGAACGAACGTTCTTTTCTATGTGCGTAAATTACATTCCAATTCCTAAACGGTTAGTGCTTAGCCAATTTGCCGCGATTGAACCCAAGGCCGACTGGCCTGATGAAGTGTGGCAAGACTACGCTGCGCCGATGATTGTGCATGGCCGCCAAGGTCGACAAGCTGTAGTCGCGAACTATGGTTTCTTGCCCAAGGCCAAACTACCGCAAGGTGCGCGCTATAGCACCATGAACGCCCGCGCCGAAACCATAGGGCAACGCTATCAAGGCGCATGGCAACGCAGCCAGCTTTGTTTGGTGCCGATGATGGGATTTTTTGAGCCGTGTTATGAATCAGGCAAAGCGGTAAGGCATCAAATCAGCTTGCTCAATGATGCGCCGTTTGCGGTGGCGGGATTGTGGCGCGCATGGGAAGAAGAAAATGGCCGACGCAGCTATTCGTTCACGCAAATCACCATCAACGCAGATGAGCATCCGCTGATGAAACGCATGCACAAACCAAACGATGAAAAGCGAAACTTAGTCATCATTCCCGAGGCCGACTATGACGCGTGGCTGAGCTGCAAAAACCCTGAGCTAGCGCGAACGTTTTTGAAGAATTACCCAGCTGAATTGATGCGCGCGGATGCCTTACCGCAAATCCGGTCACACCCCATACCCTCACCGCAGCAATCTTTGTTTTGATCACTGAGGACGTGGGATGGATTAACAATAATGGACACAGAGTATCGGGGCACAATTTCAAAATCGTTGTGGATGGTTGTGTGTCTGCAAAGGCCGAGCAGCACGGCAATCCCCCCACCAAACCAGCTCATTTATGGATAAGTAATGAGTAAGCCAAACATCGGTAGTTGGGCCAATAAATAATCGGCAACAACAGATAACTCCCTCCCTCTCAAGATGAAAGATTGTCTGACAGCACTACGACGCTCCCCGATCGAATCAGCAAGGTTATGATTTCCTCCTGTTTTTTCAGGGCTACCAGCAAATGGCGACCTTTGCCGACAAAAGCCAACTTCTCGGCAAGATATGTCAACCTGTGGCAACAAATGACAACTTTTGACAAGAAATGACAATTTCTTAGCAAAATATGCCAACTTATGACAACAAAAGCCAACTTTTCGGCAAGACATGTCAACCTGTGACAACTTTTGACAACTTTTTGGCAATATATGGGTTTTTGCCAAGATAATCATCTTTTGTTTTCAATTCATTACCCAAAAAAGTATTGTGAGGCTAACTTTTGAGATCAGGGGCACCGATCGCAGGGAGGGAAGCCCGCTCGTGGGCTATCCTCTGGATCGAATTGTTAAGGCTGGATGCCATCAGTTAATCGTCCTCCATGGAACACAGCCTCGATGTTGTAGCCATCTGGATCGAAGACGAACGCCGCGAAATACTGCTTGTGATAGTGAGGGCGAATCCCCGGGGGGCCATTATCTTTCGCGCCGGCAACCAACGCTGCCTCATAGAAGGCCACGACTTGCGCCTCACTACTGGCGCGAAAAGCGATATGGCTCCTTGGTGTGAATGGATTACCTTGAGATATCCAAAAATCGCCGCCTGGATCATCTTCGGTGTTCGAGTTGGTCGTGCCGAACCCAACGGCAGTTTCGAAATCAAGGCGTACGACATAACCCAGAGTGGATAGAACAGCTTCATAGAAGTTTTTACTTACAGCAAGTTTGGCAACGTTGATACCTGTGTGATCGATCATTTATTCACCCCGAATTGCGGATAGCTCTAACGTAAAATATACACCTGTGCAGGTGTTGATCTGGTTTGTCTGTATGTAGCTCAGCATGCTACGCGCTTTTTTTATTAATTTTCAAACTTGTGGGTGTGATCATGCTTGAAAATACACAGCCAGATGAGACTACCGCGCCATGCTTGCTAGATGTGCTGCGCGAGTCACCGAGAGTTATGTATTACAGCCTGCGCACAGCGATTTTATAGAATGTCGGCTTGGCTTCCGGTCGCCACCAATGACATCGACATCATCGAAATGAGCTTTGGCAGTAAGGGCTTAGCCGTTCCACCTCAATTATCGTTTTAATTCAGGCATGCTGCGCTTTTGATTTTTGGGAGCGCAGCATGGGACGGTGGATTGATGCTTTGCAATGGGTGCAACGTTGGCAGGCTAGCGGTTTAACTCAAGCCGAGTTTGTCCGAGTGCACCAGCTTAAACGCACTACTTTTTCCAGTTGGCTGCGCCGTAGCCGCCTCGAATCTGCCGACGCATCTTCAGCTGCAATCACCGAACCGCAGATCGCCCCGAAACCATCGGCGTCAAGCATCGTGCCCGCACAATGGCCCGCACCCGTTGCGGCGCAGTTGCAGTTGAATTTCCCCTCCGGCGTGACCCTGACTTTGCCAGCGGCGACCGATCCGGCTTGGGTCGCAGCTTTATTGCGCGCTTTGACATGATGCCGCCACTCACTTCGCTGCAATTGGTCGTCGAACCGGTCGATATGCGCCTTGGTATCGAGGGTTTGTCGGCCAAGATTCATGCCCGTTTGCAGCGTTCCCCCATCGAAGGTGTGGCGTATGCGTTTCGCAATCAGCGCAGTAATCGCTTGAAGGTGTTGCTGTGGGATCGCACCGGTGTGTGGTTGGCACAGCGGCGTTTGCATCAAGGTCGGTTTGTTTGGCCGCAAGCGGGCGATGTGATCTTTACGCTGGATGCGGCGCAGTGGCAATGGTTGGTGAGTGGGGTCGATTGGCAACGACTCGCGCCGCCACCGCTACCAGAATACGCCTACTAATTCACGATGAGGATGGATAAAATAGTTGTCGCAGTATTGCGCTATACAGCATGTAATATATAATTCTTATGGCAATACCCTGTAAAATCAACACATGGATCTCGCTCAAGAACTCGCCAATTTAGACCTACCCGCCGCAGTCCGCGCGGCGATTTTGGCGCAGTCGGTACTCCTTGCTCAGCATACTGAATTAGTCACTCAGCAAGATCAACAACTCAAACAATACGTCTCCGACATCCAAAATAAAACGCAAACCATCGAAGCGCTAACGATGGAATTGGCCTATCTGCGCCGCATGCGTTATGGCGCTAAGACCGAAGTGATGAATCGCGAGCAGCGAGATTTGTTTGAAGAAGCCCTCGATGCCGATATGGCGGCGCTGGAAGCCAAACTCGCCGCCGAGCAAGCCAACAACACCCCCGAGGTCAGCGATAAAAAGCCGCGCATTCGTGCAGGTCGCCAAGCCTTACCGGCGCATTTGCCGCGTACCGATATGGTTCACGAGCCTGAATCATGCAGTTGCGGCCAATGTGGTCAGGGTTTAGTTAAAGTCGGCGAAGACATTAGCGAGCAACTGCATGTGCAACCGGCGGTGTTTAGCGTGTTGCGCCACATTCGCCCGCAATACGCTTGCCGCAGCTGTCAAACGATGAGCGCCGCGCCGATTCCGCCGGCGATCATCAATGGCGGTTTACCCACTGCGGCCACTTTGGCGTGGGTGATGGTCAGCAAATACATTGATCATTTACCGCTGTATCGGCTACGGCAAATCGCCGAACGCAGCGGCGTGCCGTTAGCAGAAAGCACGCTGGCCAGTTGGGTCGGCACAGTCGGCTGGTGGTTGCAGCCGTTGGCGGATCGATTGCGTGAACGATTGAAAGGCGAAACGGTGCTGCATGCCGATGAAACGCCAGTCAAACAGCTTGATCCGGGCAAAGGCAAAACCAAAACCGCGTATTTATGGGGGTATCGCAACACGCCTTTGAGTGGCAGTGCGCCGATCATTTTGTTCGACTACCAAGGCGGTCGCTCGGGTCAACACGTCCGCGATTTCTTGGCCGATTGGCAAGGTCAATTGATGGTCGATGACTATGGCGGCTACAAAGCGCTGTTCAAAACCGGCGTGATTGAGCTGGGCTGCTGGGCGCACGCACGGCGCAAATTCTTCGAATTGCATCAAGCCAACGGCAGCCCGATTGCCGCAGAGGCGCTGCGCCGTATTGGCGAACTGTATGCACTAGAAGCGCAGGCCAAAGATTTAAACCCCGAACAACGCCGAGCGCTACGGCAGCAACAAGCGCAACCTAAACTGCTCGAATTCAAAATTTGGCTGGATGAAACCGGTAGCAAAGTTGCGCCCAATAGCGCACTCGCTAAAGCGATCATTTACAGCCAACGGCGTTGGACGGCGCTTGAACGCTACGCCCAAAGCGGCATTGCGCCAATCGATAACAATCCGGTCGAAAACAGCATTCGGCCGATTGCGATTGGCAAAAAGAACTGGTTATTTGCGGGGAGCGAGCGCGCCGGTCAACGCGCTGCCGCAATTCAAACGCTACTGGGCACCGCCAAACTCAACGACCTAGACCCGATGGCCTGGCTCACCGACACCCTAGAAAAGCTCCCCACTTGGCCGAACAGCCGCATCGACGAATTATTACCGCTAAGAGCGCTAGCAGAAACTTAAGCGTCAAGGCGGTGGAGCGGCTGAGCGCTTACGGTCCGGCGTCATCGGCGTCGCCTTGGGGGTCATGCCGGCACGTTCTTCACGCAGTTGCCGAACCCATTTATCCATGGATGATTTACCCACGTTCATTGCCTGAGCGGCTTGTCGAACGGAATAGCCTTTGTCGAGTACAAGCTGGGCGCATTCGAGGCGAAATTCAGGACTAAATGTCGGTCTGGTTTTATTGTTCATTGAGTCACCTAATTGCTTACGAGGTGGAGCATAACACCTCTAATCAGGTGGCCAAATTCAGTGTGCCACTACACCATGTATTTTTTCTGTAGCCACAATGGTCGCACTGTAGGCACATTGCATTCATTTGATTCGTAGGTGTATGGCAGTCTGTGCATTTTAAACCCGACTCAATGTGTCGTTTTCCAAAGCCATACTGGTGGCACTGTGGGCAAGCTATTCGAACTCGTCGGGCTAGTCTTGCTGCCAAATGTCTGATCGTGCGCTGCCGATAAGGGTGTAAATGAGCGCGCATATCGGTGGCTATTTGTATTTGTTGGGCTCCAGCGCCCTGCAAAGTCTTAAATGCGGCTTGAATCTCTGATTCTGTTCGCAGCCCTTTATAACTGGGCACTTTCAAGTCCGCAGCATGCAGCGTCACGGCCAGCTTCGGCCAGCCGCATCGTTGAAGCAGTAACTCAAATTGAGCGTTTGTCTCTAATCGCGCAGCATAGTAGTTTGGGGTGATGGCCGTTTTATGTTCAATTAACTGAAAGCCGTTATCAGCATCATCCCAAATCATCCATTCGTGCGCTAAGGCAAGGCTCGTAAAAAATGGATGCTGAGTATAAGCACCCTCGCTCGCAATCATGATCGGGTTTGGCATGATTTTTCGGCACAAGGCTATTTTGGCATGCAGCATTTCAACGGGCGTACCAGGGCGAGGCACATCACCACTGAATGTCCCGAATTGATCGGTATCTAGATCCGGAGGGCTCCAAAGGTGAACTCCCAGCAATTTTGTCATGGGACGCGCAATGGCTGCGGCCTTGTCATGACGGCTAGCAACAATGACTAGCCGTCCTTCATATCGATTCAATGACATGCTCAAATTCGCACTAACTGTTGTACGATTACAGACAATTTCATCTAAAAATACCCCTCACGTTTTTTCTTTTCCATTGAGCCCACTTGATCCTTGTCCAGCATTCGTCCTTCTCGCTCACTGGATTTGCTCATCAGCAATTCCTTGATAATGTCTTCGACTCGATCTGCATCGCTTAGCACTGCGCCAGTCTGTGGATAGCAGCCCAAAGTGCGGCAACGCACTGAACGAACTGCAATGCTCTGGCGTTCCGTTTCGCTTAAATAGGGCAGCATCCGGTCATCATCCAAAATAAATGGCTGCCCCGTCTCATCGCTAATCCATGTGAGCCTTGGCTTAGCAAAGTACATCGAAACGAGCTCGATATTTTCTTTCAAAATGTAGTGCCAAATATCGAGTTCGGTCCAGTTTGACAATGGAAAAACCCGCACCGATTCACCTTGATTGATTTGCGAGTTATACAATTGCCACAGCTCGGGGCGCTGATTTTTCGGGTCCCATACTTGATGCGCATCCCGTACTGAAAAAATCCGCTCTTTTGCGCGAGATTTTTCCTCGTCGCGCCGTGCCCCACCTAAAGCCGCATCATATTGATGGATTTGCAAGGCTTGCTTTAAGGCCTGCGTTTTCATCTGATCGTTGTATTTGACCGATCCCGATTCAACTGGATGTACGCCTTGTGCCAACGCTTCGCGATTGACATACACTTCCAGCCGCAATTGGTTCTTGGCGACCAATTCATCACGAAACTTTGCCATTTCGGCAAATTCCCATGTCGTATCGATATGCAACAAGGTGAACGGCACGGGGCCAGGTGCAAACGCTTTCTTGGCCAAGTGCAACATCACCGTCGAATCTTTACCGATGGAATAAAACATGCACGGCTTATCAAAGCTGGCGGCGACCTCCCGCATAATATGAATCGCCTCAGCTTCTAAATTTTGTAGATTGCTTAAAGTACGCATTCGACCTCCCGTTCCGCGTGCACTAATTGCCACTGGCCAGCGCTGTACTGCCAGATTTGCTTCAAGTCGGTATCCCATTGGAACAAAAACAGCCATTGGTTTTGAATTAAATCAGCCACTGCTTGATGCTTCACGATAATGGCCTCGATGGCGTCCCTCGGCGCGGCGATGTAAACACTGAGGCGCAGCGGATGATGTCGCCAATTTTCACCGTCATGGATTGATTGCATCGATAAACCCACCCGCAAATCGCCGCCATTGCCTTCAAATACACCGTAATTCCCACCAACCACGTTGTGCAGCAATTTATTGCCACTGCCGTATTTCAGGTTATCCGTCACCGATGCGTAATATTGCAAGTTAATCCAGTTCGTCACGACCATCGGGGCGGTCATGATCAACTCAAGCACGCTAAAACCCGTGTCTTCCTGATATTTGTAATCGTGCAGAAAACTGCGTCCAGCCAAATCCAAACGTTGCGTCATCGCGCGCGGAGCAACGATAAACGCGGCATTATTAGCCAAGCCCCACTCTGGGCGGATTTGCGCCCAATCTTTCGCACGCTGCTGAAACAAACGATCCAGCACTTTTGCGTCTTCATTCGTGATGCCCACACTCAAAGCACGTGCTTTTTGTGCTTGCGCTGTTGCTTGGCGCAACCAGCTTTGCCATAGATACGATCCTTCAACACCAAAACAAACAAATTTATCCGTGGTGGTATTGTGCAGCGCGGCCACAAATTGCGTTTGCGTAGGAATGTGGATACCCAGCACGCTCAACTCAGCGCGCACGCCGGCCGTATTCAATACTTGCGCCAATACTTTCACATTCACTTCACCCGATTGACCGCCGCAAGCGCCACAATCGAGCCCTGCCGCATGAGGGTTGTTCGTTGAGCTGCTACCGTGCCCCACTAAGAGAACAGCTGGCGCAAAATCGCTTTTCAAGCCCATCGCACCTAAAATTCCGGCCGCCATTTTGGCCAGCTCTGCATCGGTCAGTTCGCGGCCATGACTGCTGAGCGTCCAAGGTCCTTCCAAATCGATTTGATTGATGCTGTGCACTGCTGTTCCCGGGAAAAAAGTGTTCTTCACCAAATTCACCGCACGATACAAGCCCTTTGCCTCCACAATACCGAAGGTCGCAGGTGCCGCATCACCCGTTTGTTTCTCCGCCACTTGGCCATGTAATCCACCCGCTACCGATTGCCGCGATTTTGCTGAACCCGTTTGCTCAACGCGAATCGATGCCTTTAGTAAGCCAGGTAGTTGCGGACGAGTATATTGGCTACCCGATACTGAATATTCGATGGGTAAGCCAAAAAACCCAGCAAAACCTAAAGTCTGAATCGCAGGGCTTTGTGCCTCAAGCGCTCGGCGCATGGGTTCTGAACGCACATCGATACAAAAAATGGCCTGTAGTTGCTGATTCTGCACAGGTGTAGCCTCACAGCGAACCAATTGTTCATGTAGCGGTTGCTGATACGCATATTCAAGTGCCCGCTGCCAGACCCACAGATACTGCTGTGTGGCGTACCAGCTTTGCTCAAGTTGAGCTGACTGCTGCAGTTGCAGTCCAAATTGCCGTTGTAATTGCGCAAATTGCTTCGTGTCACGGCTTTGCGTTTGAGTCCAAAGCGCCCAATCCCAAGCCATCCGTACCGCCAGTAATTGCAGCAGCAATGTGTTTGACTTACCTTCAAACGCATCTTGCCATGCGCCATAAGCTAACCAAGACGCCCAGCCATGCATATCCAACAGCAAGGCGTAGCAGTAATCAACAAACACCGATTCAGGCAAGCCTTGCGCAAACATCGCGGCATGAACTTGCGCCAAGAGTGCATCGGCTTGTTCAGGCAGATGTGCAAACTGAGCGTTCAATCCCGACTCACCCATCAAGACTTCAATCCCTTCATCTTGGCGGATAACCTCAAGCCAACCTTGATAAAAATGATTGTCGACATCCACCTGCTGTTGCATATGCTCTGGGTATTGAAAGTACAGCGCAGTAAATTGACTGATTTGCTGCACGATCTCATCACGCCATGGCATTTTGTGCTGATGACGAGGGTCGGCATCGAGCAAATCACAAACATTTAACCAATGAGTGTGGCGCTCTGGCATTGCCAAGTAAGCCACTAACGCTGTCTCTGAAGCAACAAGCCCTAGCTCCTGAGCCGCTTTTGCCAAATGACTATCCTTGATTTCAGTTTGCCATTGCGCTCGATAATAGGACTTGGGCATCAATAAATGTACACCACCTAAAGCTTGCAGTTTCGCTGCCACCGCTGACATCGGCAAATCGCGCATTTTCCACCAGGGATTGACCGCCATCGATTGATCGAGTGGCCATGCTGGCGCGATCCGCTCACACGCAAGTAATGCTGTAGCTCGAACTGATCCTAATTGAGTTGAGTGATTTGCTTTTGACATTTTATTTCTCCCCCAGAAGGCTCAAACGAGTTTGTACGGCATTTTTTGGCAGGCTAATGGCCCATAGTTTTAAAGTGATTCGGCTAGACCATTCATCTAAATAAAACCCAGCATTGAGTGCGATAAAGAGCTTTTTCACTGCAAGGCGATCTGCGCGATATTGCAGTAAAAAATTCAAGACTAATAAGCTAAGGAACAGCCCACTAATCCAAAGATCCGCCGCTACGCTGTAACTATGTTCAACCACGGGCAACATCAGAGCCACACTGGTTTTCAAGAGGTAATAACTAGCTAGCAAGGCAATACACATCAGCAAACTTTTCAGCCACGATAAGGTCTGTAACTGGCTAAATCGTATCGCTAGCGTAAACATCATCGCAAAGCCGATCAGTAACCAAGGGCTGAGCGGAGCAGGTAAACCAACAGCCCATTTCAAGCCCAACAACAAGCCTAAAGAGATGGTGCCAGCCAATACCCAGCCCTGCAAATTAGGCAGGGGCACTGCCAAAAACTGCTTTTGCATAGCCTCATCGACGGCATTTCCTGAATTTAAGAATGCATACGCTTTGTAGCAAGAATGTGCGAGCAGATGCAGGAAGGCCAATTCATACAGACCCAGCGCACACTCCACTAGCATTAAACCCATTTGCGCCGTGGTCGACCAAGCCAAACGTACCTTGATACTGATACGAGTCATCATCACCAAAGCGGCAATCACCGTAGTGAGGCCCGCCACAATTAAAACCAGCCATTGAGCGGCGAGGGCCAGACCAAACAAGGGTGCAAACAACAGTAGTAAAAAACCACCCATATTGATTACACCAGCATGCATGAGGGCAGAGACCGGCGTTGGCGACTCAACAACCTGAATCAACCAGCCATGCAGTGGCAATTGCGCACACTTGATCAAGGCCGCCAAGGCAATCAAAAATGCAGCGACTTGGTGTACTGCATTCAGCGGTGCATTCGATACTTCATGCAAGATTTCTGTGATAAGGAATGTAGAGTGCTGGCTGTATAACAAACCAAACGCCACCGCCAAACAGAGTTCGGCAAGCCGAGCAAAAATAAACTTTTTATGTGCTGCCAGTGCGGCCCGATTTCGGTTGGGATAAAACATCAGCAACTGATGCATGCTCAAACTGATTGCAACCCAACCAAGCCAGAACACCAACAAGTGATTACTCGCCACCGTCACCATCACCGCACACACTGTTAGCAGAAACCAACGTAAAAATCGTTGATTATCGCCATCAGACTCAAAATTGGTTTTGGCATAGTTCAGTACAATCCAAGCAATAAAACTGATCAAAACTAGCATAGTGACATTCAAGATGCTTGGATTGAACCAACCCAGCGAGGACTGCGGCGCACCAGTAGTGATTAAGAGTAACCATGAAATCAAAGCCAAAGCAGCGGCAAGCCCTGTTGCTATTTGCGCCCTTGCCCAACGTGAGGAATTAGGCGTGACGGCCAGTAGTGGTAATAGGACCACGGCTGGCAGGGAATAAGTCAAAAGAATACTCAGCTGCATTTTGATCTCCTTATGGTTCGTTGCGGTGAAAGGAGTATCACATGACACCAAGATTAATAAAAATAGATTATTATTAACAAATAATTCTATTTTAGAGAACGTAAATGAGTAAACTCAATTACCACCACCTCAACTACTTTTGGCAAGTTGCTAAGGAAGGTAATCTCACCAAAGCAGCAGAACGTCTACATGTTTCTCAGTCAGCACTGTCCTCGCAAATCGCACAACTTGAACACAATATGGGCGTGCAATTATTCGCGCGGCAAGGACGCAGGCTGATTTTGACTGAAATCGGCCAAACCACTTTTTCCTATGCGGATGAGATTTTTAGAAAAGGCGGGGAATTAGAATCGCTGTTACTGACAGGGGAAAATACCCAGCAGCGGACGATCAAAATTGGCATGCTAGCGACGATGTCGCGTAATTTTATTGAGAGTTTTATCGAGCCGTTGATTCAACAAGGCAACAGCAAATACTCGCTACACGCAAGAGGGCAAGCACGGCTACTGAATGAACTAGCCAACCATCAACTCGACATTGTTCTGAGCAATATTGATGTCAGTGGTAGCGACGATAATTTATGGAAATGCCAGCTTCTCGCGAGGCAGCCCGTGGCGATTATTGGTCAACCCACACTCGCACTTGGCGCCATTTTTTCCGCCGACTATGCCGCCCAAGATTGGATTTTGCCAGTCGATGAAAGTCCAATTCGCTCGGCTTTTGATGCTTTTTGTGCTCTTCACCAATTCCAGCCCAAAATCGTCGCCGAGGCCGATGACATGGCGATGATGCGGCTACTTGCCCGCGATAGCAATGCCTTAACCGTAATGCCGGAAGTGGTCGTGAAAGACGAACTAAAATTAGGGAAATTACACCGCTATATGATTTTGCCCAATGTTTATGAGCATTTTTATGCCATTACAGTTCAGCGACATCTTCCAAATCAAATTGTGGGGGACTTAATATTGAATGTGATCAACACTCGACCAGCGAACTCAGTTAATTTGGCAAAAAAACTTAGTTAAGAAAAACAAAGGCAATTGCAATGCTTTGAAAGAACTTATGGGTGACTGCTAAGGCCGAACAGCATTGCTACTAGGCACAAATAATGAGGGCTGCAACCTGATGGTTTACGGCCTTTTCTGTCAAAACATTAGCAGCAATATTCAGCTTAAACTGAATCAATGCAAATATGTCCCTGGTGCGGATCCGATCATTGGGTAATCCCCCCACCAAACCAGCTCATTTTTAAGTAGAATTTTCTCGCAGTCTTTGAGGAGCTTCTACATGAAAGCAGCACGTTATTCTGACAGCCAGATTATGGCGATTTTAAAGCAGGCCGAAGCCGGCTCCACTGTTCCTGATTTATGCCGTGAACACGGCATGAGCTCGGCCTCTTTTTATAAGTGGCGCGCTAAGTTTGGCGGCATGGACGTCTCGATGATGACGCGCATGAAAGAGCTGGAAGATGAAAACAAGCGCCTTAAAAAGATGTATATCGAAGCTCAAATGCAGGCAGACATCATCAAGGAAGCCATGGCAAAAAAGTGGTGAAGCCATCTCAGCGGCGTGAGATGGCGCGCTGGGCCGTTGAATCAAAGGCCGTTTCGATTCGTGCAGCTTGCGCTAGCTTTATGATCAGCACGACTTGTTATCGCTATGTGGCAAAACTAGACGCAGAAAATGAAAAAATTGCCGATTCGTTACTGCAACTTACCCAAGTTCATCGCACATGGGGCTTTGGTCTGTGCTTTTTGCATCTACGAAACGTCAAGAAAAAGTCTTGGAATCACAAACGGGTCTACCGGATTTATTGCGATTTAGAATTAAATCTGCGAATTAAGCCTAATAAACGCTTAATTCGTGCAACGCCAGCACCATTAGCAGTGCCTGAGAAAATCAATGAAACGTGGTCGATGGATTTTATGCACGATCAATTAGCCGATGGCCGCAGCATTCGCCTGTTTAATGTGATTGATGATTTTAATCGGGAGGGTTTAGCGATTGATGTTGATTTCTCTTTGCCGGCCGAGCGCGTGGTGCGTAGTTTGAATCAAATCATTGAATGGCGAGGCAAGCCAAAAGTAAGGGCTTAGCCGTTCCACCTCAATTATCGTTTTAATTCAGGCATGCTGCGCTTTTGATTTTTTGGAGCGCAGCATGGGACGGTGGATTGATGCTTTGCAATGGGTTCAACGTTGGCAGACTAGTGGTTTAACTCAAGCCGAGTTTGTCCGAGTGCACCAGCTTAAACGCACTACTTTTTCCAGTTGGCTGCGCCGTAGCCGCCTCGAATCTGCCGACGCATCTTCAGCTGCAATCACCGAACCGCAGATCGCTCCGAAACCATCGGCTTCAAGCATCGTGCCCGCACAATGGCCCGCACCCGTTGCGGCGCAGTTGCAGTTGAATTTCCCCTCCGGCGTGACCCTGACTTTGCCTGCGGCGACCGATCCGGCTTGGGTCGCGGCGTTATTGCGCGGTTTGGCATGATGCCGCCATTCACTTCGCTGCAATTGGTCGTCGAACCGGTCGATATGCGCCTTGGCATCGAGGGTTTGTCGGCCAAGATTCACGCCTGTTTGCAGCGTTCACCCGTCGAAGGTGCAGCGTATGCGTTTCGCAATCAGCGCAGCAATCGCCTCAAAGTGTTGCTGTGGGATCGCTCTGGCGTCTGGTTGGCGCAACGGCGTTTGCATCACGGTCGATTTATTTGGCCACAATCGGGCGATGCTGTGTTTACGCTGGATGCGGCGCAGTGGCAATGGTTGGTGAGCGGTGTCGACTGGCAGCGATTAGCGCCGCCACCGCTGCCAGAATATGTCTACTAATTCACGCTGCGGATGGATAAAATAGTTGTCGCAGTATTACCCTATAAATCATGAAGGATATGATTTGTATGGCAATACCCAGTAAAATCAAAGCATGGATCTCGCTCAAGAACTCGCCAATTCAAACCTACCCGCCGCAGTCCGCGCGGCGATTTTGGCGCAGTCGGTACTCCTTGCTCAGCATACTGAATTAGTCACTCAGCAAGATCAACAACTCAAACAATACGTCTCCGACATCCAAAATAAAACGCAAACCATCGAAGCGCTAACGATGGAATTGGCCTATCTGCGCCGCATGCGTTATGGCGCTAAGACCGAAGTGATGAATCGCGAGCAGCGAGATTTGTTTGAAGAAGCCCTCGATGCCGATATGGCGGCGCTGGAAGCCAAACTCGCCGCCGAGCAAGCCAACAACACCCCCGAGGTCAGCGATAAAAAGCCACGCATTCGCGCAGGTCGCCAAGCCTTACCGGCGCATTTGCCGCGTACCGATATGGTTCACGAGCCTGAATCATGCAGTTGCGGCCAATGTGGTCAGGGTTTAGTTAAAGTCGGCGAAGACATCAGCGAGCAACTGCATGTGCAACCGGCGGTGTTTAGCGTGTTGCGCCACATTCGCCCGCAATACGCTTGCCGCAGCTGCCAAACGATGAGCGCTGCGCCGATTCCGGCGGCGATCATCAATGGCGGTTTACCCACTGCGGCCACTTTGGCGTGGGTGATGGTCAGCAAATACATTGATCATTTACCGCTGTATCGGCTACGACAAATCGCTGAACGCAGCGAAGTGCCGTTAGCGGAAACCACGCTGGCCAGCTGGGTAGGCACCGTTGGCTGGTGGTTGCAGCCATTGGCGGATCGATTGCGTGAACGATTGAAAGGCGAAACGGTGCTGCATGCCGATGAAACGCCAGTCAAACAGCTTGATCCGGGCAAAGGCAAAACCAAAACCGCGTATTTATGGGCGTATCGCAATACGCCTTTGAGTGGCAGTGCGCCGATCATTTTGTTCGACTATCAAGGTGGTCGCTCGGGTCAACACGTCCGAGATTTCCTCGCCGATTGGCAAGGTCAATTGATGGTCGACGACTATGGCGGCTACAAAGCGCTGTTCAAAACCGGCGTGATTGAGCTGGGCTGCTGGGCGCACGCACGGCGCAAATTCTTCGAATTGCATCAAGCCAACGGCAGCCCGATTGCCGCAGAGGCACTGCGTCGAATTGGCGAATTGTATGCACTAGAAGCGCAGGCCAAAGATTTAAACCCCGAACAACGCCGAGCGCTACGGCAGCAACAAGCGCAACCTAAACTGCTCGAATTCAAAATTTGGCTGGATGAAACCGGTAGCAAAGTTGCGCCCAATAGCGCACTCGCGAAAGCGATCATTTACAGCCAACGGCGTTGGACGGCGCTTGAACGCTACGCCCAAAGCGGCATCGCGCCAATCGATAACAATCCGGTCGAAAACAGCATTCGGCCGATTGCGATTGGCAAAAAGAACTGGTTATTTGCGGGGAGCGAGCGCGCCGGTCAACGCGCTGCCGCAATTCAAACGCTACTGGGCACCGCCAAACTCAACGACCTTGACCCGATGGCCTGGCTCACCGACACCCTAGAAAAGCTCCCCACTTGGCCGAACAGCCGCATCGACGAATTATTACCGCTAAGAGCGCTAGCAGAAACTTAAGCGTCAAGGCGGTGGAGCGGCTGAGCGCTTACAGCCAAAACGGATTCGCTCAGATAATGGGCCTGAATATATTAGCCAGTTGCTAAAAAACTGGGCGGAACAACATTCAATTGAATTGGCGTATATTCAGCCGGGCAATCCCCAGCAAAATGCCTATATCGAGCGCTATAATCGGACCGTGCGGCATGAATGGCTGGCTTGCGATGACTTTGAAAGTCTTGCTGAAGTGCAAGAGGTTGCCACGCAATGGCTTTGGAGCTACAACAACGAGCGCCCGCACATGGGTTTGGGTGGCATCACCCCGAAACAAAAACTGGCATTACATGCCTGACCTCTACTTTTAAGTGAGCTTAAAAGTGGGGGGATTACCATTGCTTCAATACCGTCTTGCTGGATTTCACTAAAGAAACAATCGAGCGCTTGTTGATCCGTTTCGAATTCTCCATCCCAGACCGTGGAATTATTGTACTGATCTACAACTTCCAAAGTCCAATCAGTATCCGGCATGCGATAAATGCATATTTCCACAGTCTTTCCATTGGACGTGTATTTTTGCGTCAAAGAAGAATTGATCAGATCGTTTTCGTCGAACATTCGGGTGCCATCGATTTATTGAGCTATTTCTTAATGATATCCGATGTCGTTACAGAAATACACGAATGGCGGCTAAAGCCAATGTGTCGATGCCGAAGCTGTAAAATTGTAAGGCCGCTAGCCATCAGGTTGCGGCCTTTAGTATTTGTTGGGCTTGCTTGTGCTGCTCGGCCAAAGCCGACATTTTCAACAAAATTGGTCTCAAACTTTGGTGTCCGTATTAACCAGCACCCCTTACTTTATAGTGGCGCACTTATTTCATCCATCGACAAAGGTATTTTGACTGTTCGCTAAGGCCGAACAGCAGAAGCACCGGCTTGTTGGCTAAAAGACAGAAAACTTAAGCAAAGCAGACACTGGGTACAGCCATGCAGCTGTGATCAATTGTTGTTAAAAGCTCGATAATTGATCAGCCTAAGAGAGAAAAATTCCTACCTCGCAAGTACGAAATTAAACTTTCCATATTGATAATTTATATGAAATTTTATTGAAAAATTAATTCACGACTTTTACTAGAACCAACGGTTTTTAGTAGCCGCTGGAGACCGCATAAATGCTTGATCTAATTTCACGACTTTAATAGGTCGAAATAGCGGTTATTCCGACCTATTAAAGTCGCAACTTGGCAATTAAAGTCGCAACTTGTCTAATATAGTCGTGAAATTGAACCCAATAAAAATGCCCCTTGTAGCGAAGGGTCATTTTTAAAGTCGTGACTAACGCTTACAAAGCTACTCTTTGCCGTAATAAAAACGTGTAGCTTAGAGTGCGGATCAGTCTAGCAACTCCTTTGATTAGTTATTCATTGCTTTTGGTTCAGCTGGCAAAACATACTGTCGGCAGATTTTGTTGCGTCTTCGTAAAGAATCGCTGTTCTCCGCCCTGAGCAATCATTTTTAGCACCTTTTGTTGCCACCGATGTTTTATTGACCCAACTGCCGATATTCAGCTGACCCACATCAAAAGCCAATATCTCGATAGATTTCAATGGACTCCAAAGCATGTACCTAGGTCAAGCAAATATCGGCAACTGGGTTAAAATCGCGTCGGCGCGAACACCTCATCGCCGGCAGCCAAAATCTGTACCTCACTACGGTGTCATTAGATGGCTCGTTTCACAGGAAAATGTCAGCCCGTATTCGAGCCAACAACGATATGTAAGCCCAAAAAATTGAGCCGGAAACAATTCAATTAGGTTTCGTCTGGAAGATTGGGCGGCTTATGAGCTAACCGTTGGGCGGCTCAGAAAAGCCTAAACGACGATGCGATTGCTCGCCGCGCCGCCAAAATCAATATGTCATTTTTACGTCATTAATCAGGGTATGAGCGTCTAAGCCAGCATTCAGAATGCTTTAAACATTATTCCCCAGCAAGGTATCTCAATGTATTAGCAATTAGGGTGAGATTTCTTACTTTGCTAGTTCAATCAATTAAATAATTACAGAAAATTACACGCCATGAAATGAAGATAGACGGCATATTCTGAGCTTGACGACTACATAAGGAAATACTAATTTACATTTAGTTTTTAAATAACCTTTGGAGAATAATGATGAAAACCAAAATGTTAGCATTATTAATTACAACCAATTTTATTATGCTAAATGCTAAAGCAGAGACCTCTTTGGATAATTTGGATTTAGAAACAACAGCAACACCTGTAATAAAAAGTACCACACCACCAACGCCAGTTTTAAGAAACTGGATGCATACCGATATAAAAGCAGCATGGGATAAAGGCTATAAAGGTCAAGGAACCAATGTTTATGTAATTGATGATTTTACCAGTGCTAATAAATTCTCTGGAAATTTAGTTGGTGTAAATCAAAGTCAAAGACATGGGGAATGGACCAGCGCCGAAATAAATGCAATTGCCCCATCAGGAAACATGACGAGAATAGACTTCAATGGAAATAATGCAATAGCACTATCAAAAACTGGATTGAACGTCATCAATGCTAGTTATGGACTGAATGCAAGAAGTGGCTATAACGTAAATCAAATTGGTTTTGGTAATTTACATGGCAGTTTAATCAATGCAGCAAAAACTCGTACCGCAATCGTTGTCAAAGCGGCTGGCAATAATGCGGTCGCTGTCAATGGTTCCTATGCTGGAAATAGTGACTATCTCAATTTGGCTTTAATTGGAGCACCAACTGCAATTTTTGCAGGGGCATTAAATTCCAATGGTAGTACCACATCAAAGGCAACAATGGCGAGTTATTCAAATTATGCCGGCAATGATATAAGAGTACAAAACCAATTTTTAGTAGTTGGCGTGGAAGGTAATAAAACTAATCTTTATGGTACCTCATTTGCAGCTCCTATCATATCTGGGTACTCTCAAGTTTTAGGTAGCAAATTTACCAACGCGACTGCAACTCAAATCACTAAGCAATTATTAACAACCGCCAGAACCGATACAATTCAAAACTACAACCCGTCAATACATGGAAAAGGCGAAGCCAGCTTATCCAGAGCATTATCACCAGTAACTTTAAAATAAAGTCAGTATAATGTTAATCACATCAAGACAAAGACATACGAATAAAATAACGGCATATGCTGTGTTATTTTTATGTCTTTTTTTTAGCTCTGCCCTTTCAAGATCTGAAACTTATACCAGCTATGCAAATTTACAAGAAAATGAGCAAGATGTTTTTGAATCAACGTCTTTATATGATTTAAAACAGGGCTCAGAGCTATCTGATAATATATATAGCTTTAGGAATGTATCTTATGAGAGCTCGTTAGGCGATGCAATTAATCTTAAAAACTTCTATAAAACAAGCTGGACAGATTTAAGCTTAACTTGGATTACTAAATTAGATAAAAACTTTGGTTTAATATGGGGCGGCAGCACTGGAGAATATGGCGAGAAATACACAATCTACCCAAAATTTAAATTTGGATTTGTTTTCCAAACATTTTTATCAAAAAATTCAAGATTAAGTATGTATGCGACGAGTTATTTAGGCGGAATGCTAAAAGAAAAAGCCTGCCAAGCAGACTATGGTGACATCGGAGGAGTACAAACTGTGAACTGTCGTTTAGCAGGAAGTACTTTACAGCCAGCGGAAACCTTAAAGTACTTGCTCAATAAAAAACCGAAATACGACCAATTTATATCAATATCTTTCAACCTTAGTTTCAATTAACGAACAATATTATCTGTAAAGTTAATCGCGGTGATGAATCTATTCACCCCCTAAGCCATACCGAACGGATTTAGTTTCTCTATCCTCGCCGATTGCAGTTGGTGAAATCGGCATCAATTTGTTGGTTTAAGCCTGCGCTTACCAGTCCTACACTATTGATGTATTTGACTGCATCCCAGCATTATCAATGCGCTCATAGCAATACGCTCATAAAAATTGTTTTTGGAGCTGACTTCTCAACGATAGGCTGACACAGCACTTCACGCGGAAGTAACACTGAAATTCATTCATCGCATCTGACACAAAATATCAATACAGCGACTTAAAAAATATCGAAGGCGGCAAGTTGATCGCTTGCCGCCTTGATCACTTTTCTGGGCAACGCGGTTGCCCCAAGCCAAAATGCCAAGTTTCAGGCTTATTTACTTACCTATTTGGCAGCGACATTGGGGGTTGATCTTGTTCAGGCTGCCTCACAGCGCAACGCCTCGCTGTTCTTTTTGCTTGATGTATTTGTTGTTGATGCTAATTGCCAGTACTCCCGCGCCAATGAGCATAATACCCAGCAGCACCAAACCGATAGGCCCGGCAAGACTGTCAGCAAAATGCTTGTTCATGAAATAAGCGACATACGACAGCGTAGCCAGTGTCCCTACCGCCAGCAGCGTGCCTGAGCGAACCACGGTCGATAAAAAAATAGTGGCGCAGGCTAGGCCGAGGAACAAAATCTCAAACGGTGTATGGCGCAGCCAGTCGCCCATCGCACAGAGAAACATCATCGACCCGAAAAAATAGCAGATGGGAGCTAAGGACTTGTGCTTGGATTTGCCAAGACTCCAGCCGATACAAGTGAGCGACAGCCCCATAACGACACCAATGACGTTGGCATCAACGTGCATCAAATCAAAAGCGATGGCGAAAAAGAAGGCGCCAAACAAGATCGTCGTGAATGCCAGCACCGTACGATCCTTAGCCCAAAACGTAAACCCTTGTTGTATCGCCATCACGCAACACATGAACAGCATGCCATGCGCTGGATTACCACCGCGCGAAAACTCATTGAGCGTCACCAAAATGCCCGTCGGCTGCAGTAGTGCAGCCAGCAAAAATAATGGTGTTGCCGCTTTTTCGAGACTAGGCCGCGTAATACACGTAATGGCCATGATAAAGAGGCAGTAGCCCAAACCCAGCGTGGCCAAAATTCGCGCTACCGTGCCCATTTCATCCCACTGCATACCGATAAAATAGGCCACGCCCGAAATAATAAATAAGCCGCCGAGATAGCCAAATAGACGCGCGAGAATGCTACTGCCCTTTTTTGCGCTAACTACGGCGTTATCACGCATAGCGCCGGTGATTTCAGTAATCGTTATGTCGTGGCTTTTCATCAGCGCGATGATGTCATTGAGTGCATCGTCTCGGTTCGTCATCATGGAATGACCCAGCCAATAAATTGCGCCTGTCCGCTGTAAAAATAAGTGCGCCCGTCATCAGGTGACAATTTTACATTGCGTGACCCGTTGCTAAGCATGCTATTGCTCGAGCTGCGACCCCAGCCGAAGAAGATCTCGTTAAACAGCCCACGGTGTTGATAGCGGTCACTCAATTCGTAACCATCAGGCGACTTTAGCTCGGTCGATAGTTTCAAGCCTTTCGTGCTCTGAACGACTTCTTCACGGCTGCCGCTGATTTGATCAGCGGAATTAGGCAGGCCAAACTCCAGCTCGCGTACTCTTTGTGTCTTTGCATCGAATAAATACAACTTCGGCCAATAGAAACCATAGTTGTTATTCCTGTCTTTGAGCTGGGTGTACTGCGCCATCAGCACACCATTTTTTACCACCAGATTCGCCGATACCGGCATTGACTGATTATTGCGGTAATCATTAATACTGAAAACGAGGCTGTATTTCGGCGGTGCCCCCGAGGCGGGTAAAGAGCTAGCAAGCATAAACCCAATCATCAGTAGCACCGGCAAGGCCAATCCGATGATGAGCACGAAATTGTCCTTAAAGAAATTCTTTGCCGCCATATTGTGTTCCTTCGCCGAAATAGGCTTAAAAGTAAGCATAAATATTGCTGGTAACTCGTGGGGCTTTAAATAATGGCGAGACCCGCAACTTGATTCTCAGAGCAACCCGTCATGCTTGGGCGATATATCCCTTACGAAATAATAGAGCAAAGTCTCACGTAAGAAATACGTTTGTGAGTATTAACGACCGCCGATCTAGCGCAAAGAAACGATCGCCAGATCAATGAAGCCAAATCGCGGGTTTGACCGAACAGTAACAGCCTACACCTAAAATGATGGCGGCCTCGATGGAGGGTAGCCTTGGGGTTTTCTAGCTCAGCGAACGCCTCGCCTGAATAGCCACACAATCGATGATGCATTTTTGAAGCCAGTTAGCTTAGAAATGAGTGCTTTTAGTTTTTAAGTTAGCGTCAGCTGCTGCTATACATGCGATTTGCATTAATGTAAGCTAGCGGGATGAAATCGCTGCGTCTCTTCTTTTTTTGCGTGTTGGCCTTGGTGCTGCCGGTTAATTCCGTGCTGGCACAGATGCCTGCGTATGCAAAAATAGCGAGCGCTCATACTAAGCATGCAGCGCATCAGCATGATGCAAGCAAACCCCACTTAAGCCAGACTCCAAGCAGCGAGCAGTTGCATATTCATCTCGGTCTTTTTGGTCAGCAAAGTGTTCATGTACATGAGCCAATGCCTGCGACAACCACAGATTGTGCTAAAGCGTGTCAAACGACACTGAACTCGATTTTGCTAGATCCGCGATTTGCAGTTCCACTATTCTCTGCCATCTTGGTGGATGCTTCACCTGCCACCTTATGCAGTGTGACATTAGCCCCGCCCGAAGACCCGCCTAAATTGCGCGCCTAATCAGGCGCGTTGTCAGCCAACTTTTTATCCCCTTCTCTCTTACGCTAACTTTGATGCGTTGCGTGCTGTTGTGCGCGCAAGGTGTTGATTGATTAACTGGCCGAGGGGCTAAGTGAGTTGCTGCTACTGATGCGTCTTTTCTGATTGACTGGCCAATACACACTATTGGCTGGTTTTCTGTAGAAATGATGATAGGTACACCATGCAATCAAAACGATTTTATGCACCCATTTTGTGGTGCACGTTGATCGCGTTGCCCGCGCAGGCGGCAACGATCAAAGAGGCCTTTGCACTGGCCAGCCAGATCGATGAACCGGTGCAAACGGCACAACAACTCAAAGCACAGAGTGCGCTGCGCAATGCGCAGTCAATGACGCCTGAGCCCTTGTCAATAACGATTTCAGGCACCAATTCGCTGAACGATAATTTATCACCAAGCCAAGGCTCGCGAGAGTATGAAGCCGAGCTGGGAATTCCTTTGTGGCAATGGGGGCAAAAAGATCGTCTCTTGGCACAATTAAATCAAGTAGCCCAGGTCGAACAAGGTCAGTTGCAGCTCAGCCGCTGGGAGTTTGCCGGTGCGCTGCGTGAGGCGGTTTGGAATGCACGCTTGGCCAAACTGGCGCAAGACAGCGCGCAGCAAAAACTGCAGGCACTAGAAAAAATCAGCCAAGATTTGCAGCGCCAGCTTAAAGCCGGGGAAGTTGCGCCGCTGGATGTCAATCTAGCCCATCAAGCATTGCTAGAGGCGCAGTTGCAATTGGCAGTCAGCCAGCAGCAGTTTAGTGAAAGCCTGCTGCAGTTTCAGGCACTCGCCGGTGACATTCCTGTACCGGATCAAGCCGAGACACTGCCTCTTTCACTCGATGCCGTTGTTCATCCACAGCGCCAAGCTTTACAAGCGCAGACCCAATTAGCTGGTGCGCAATTGGCGCAAGCGCAATACGACATTCGCGACACGCCCGAGCTGGCGCTGAGCCTAACGCGTGAGCGAGGTTCCCCCGATGAACCGTATAAAAATCTCGGCAAAATCTCACTGCGCATCCCATTTGGCGCCGAAGGACGCACTCAGGCGCGCGTCACAAGCGCCAATGCCGAATTGATCAGCGCGCAAACGCAAGTACAGCGTACCGAGCGGCAAATCAACACTCAGCAGCAAGCGGCCAATGCAGCGCGTGAATTGACCCGCCAGCAATTACAAATGGCGCAACACAGTTTGCAGCTGGCGACGCAAGCATGGCAGTGGCAACAACGCAGCTACCAAGCGGGACAGACTAACTTGGCGGCCTTCCTCAGCGCGCAGGCTAATTTTCTTGAGCGCGGTTTTGCCGTACAGCGTGCCGAATTAGAACTGGGGCGCGCCAATTCACGATATTTACAAACATTTGGGGTATTGCCATGAAACGTATTTCTGTATTGATCTGTGGCCTGATACTCAGCGCAACAACTTGGGCGCATGGCGATGATGATCATGGCGCGGCACCACAAGCGGCTGCCACGCAAGTAGCGGTAGCCAGCGCTGAAAGTGCATCAAGTGATTTTGAAGTGCTCGCACAGATGGACGGCGAGTTACTCACGGTTTACCTCAATCGATTTGCCGACAACCAGCCGGTTAACCATGCCAGCCTTGAAGTCGAAAGCGGTGCGTTTAAAGCCAAACTCAGAGCCGTAGCCTCAGGCATTTATCAAGCCCCAGCCGCCCCTTTGGCCAAAACGGGCGAACATGCACTCACGCTGACCCTACTCGCTGGCGAACAATCTGATTTGCTCGGCACCACCTTAAATGTCGCGGCACCGACGGTCGCGAATGCACCGCACATGCACATTCAAACTTGGCTATGGATTGGTGGCGGCGTTGCTGCCCTACTGCTGCTGGTGGCATTGCGCCGCCGTGGAGGAAACAAATTATGAAACGCAATGCAATCATTCTCAGTTTAACCATGGCCGTTGCAGCGCTCAGCCCAGTCACGGCATCGGCTCATGGTGATGACGATCATGCGCATGATGCAGCGCCAGCGGTAAATACGGCCAATAAGCCGCAACGGCTACCGGATGGCCGAGTGTTTGTGCCTAAGCTCACGCAATTTCAACTCGGTGTTCGTACTCAGTTGGCACAAACCAGCGCGGCAGCAAAAACCATCGAACTCAATGGCCATGTTGTCATGAACCCCAACCACGGCGCGCGCGTTCAGGCCAGTAGTGGTGGACGAGTCAGCGCCCCGGCAGGCGGTTTACCGCTACTGGGTAGCAAGGTCAAAAAAGGACAAATTCTGGCGTGGATTAGACCTGCACAAGGCAGCTATGAAATCGCAGAGCAACAAGCTCAATGGGCGGAAACACGCGCTAACTTAGCGCAAGCCGAGCAAACTGTAGCGCGCTTGCGTCAACTGGAAGGCTCGGTCCCGCGCAAAGACATCGAGGCCGCGCAAGCGCAACTCAAAGCCATTCAAGCGCGCAGCAGCGCTTTATCAACAGCCAGTAACGGTGAAGCCTTGCGCGCGAGTTTGGATGGTGTTTTGGCCAGCAGCAATGTGGTCAATGGTCAGGTCATTGATCCTGCCACCATCTTGTTTGAAATTGTCGATCCAAAGGGCTTTTTGATTGAAGCACTGGCTTACGATCCGGCAATAACCACTCAGATTGAGAGCGCAGCCTTCAATGGGGTCCCGTTGCGATACTTAGGTGGTGCTCGCGCTTTACGTGATGGCGCTTTGCCATTGTTATTCGCGCCGAGCGAAGCGATGCCGTTGGCCTTAGGGCAAGTCGTCAAAGTGATCGCCAATACCCGTGAGCAAACCCGTGGCGTCGTCTTGCCTGCTAGCGCCATCGTCAAAAACACCAGCAATCAAAACGTCGTCTGGGTGCTGGAACAAGCCCAAGTATTACGCGCCGTGCCGGTGCAGCCAATGCCGCTCGATGGTCAAAGAGTTTTAGTTGGCCAACTCAAAGACGGTCAGCGCATCGTAGTACAAGGCGCCAATCTGATTAACCAGATTCGATAGGAAAGCATCATGTTTAGTTGGATTGTGAATGCCAGTTTAAAAAACCGGCTGTTTGTGGTCGCCATCGCGGTGATCATGATGATTTATGGCGGCTACACCGCCAGCAAAATGCCAGTGGATGTGTTTCCAGATTTAAATAAACCAACCGTGACCATTATGACCGAAGCGGGCGGTATGGCGCCCGAAGAAGTCGAGCAATTAATTAGCTTTCCGCTGGAAACCTCGCTCAATGGTATGCCCGGCGTCACCCGAGTTCGCTCGGTATCGGGCGTGGGATTGTCGATTGTCTATGCCGAATTTGCTTGGGGATCGGATATCTACCGCAATCGCCAATTGGTTGCCGAGCGATTGGCTGAAGTAAAGTCTCAGCTCCCTGATGACATCAGTCCGACAATGGGCCCTATTTCATCGGTGATGGGCGAAATTATGCTGATTGCCTTTCCGATTGTGGCGCAAGGGGCAAATCCGCAGCAAGGCATGGCGGTGCGTGAATACGTTGATTTTGTTCTACGCCCTCGCCTGCTGTCGATTCCGGGCGTGGCGCAAGTCATCCCCATTGGCGGGGAGGTACGTCAATTTCGCGTTGAACCCAATTTAGCCATGATGGCGCAGCTGTCTGTTGGGTATGAAGACATAGAGCAAGCAGTCAATGGTTTTTCTGGCAATACCAGTGGTGGGTATTTGGAGCAAAATGCGCGTGAGTATTTGATTCGCAATATGGGCCGCACCACCAAGCTAGAAGATATGCAAAATCTGGCGGTCAAGGTCAACAATGGCCAGCCGGTGTTGCTCAAGCAAGTGGCCGAGGTAAAGTTTGCGCCGGCTTTCAAACGCGGCGATGCCGGATTTGGTGGTCAGCCAGCAGTGATTGTCGGCGTGCAAAAACAACCAACTGCTGATTCGGTGCGGGTGACGCGCGAGGTTGAGGCGGCATTAGCCAGTCTGAGCAAATCATTGCCGGCGGGTGTCAGCACGCCCAAAGTCTCGTTCCGTCAGGCTGATTTTATTGAAGCCTCAGTCAACAACGTCGAAGAAGCGCTACGCGATGGCGCGATTATGGTCGCGGTGATTTTATTTCTGTTTTTAATGAACACCCGCACCACGATCATCTCGCTAACGGCAATTCCTTTGTCCTTAGCACTGACCTTTCTCATCTTCAAAGCGCTGGGTTTGTCAGTCAATGTGATGACCTTGGGCGGTTTGGCCATTGCCATTGGTGAGCTGGTCGATGATGCCTTGGTCGACGTTGAAAACGTGCTGCGGCGTTTAAAAGAGAAAAAACCGCAAGGTGCGATCGCCTCAATCAAAGTGATTGCCGATGCGTGTAATGAAGTGCGCTCGGGCGTGGTGGTGGCAACGATGGTGGTGGTATTGGTGTTTGTGCCGCTGTTTGCCTTGCCGGGGATGGAGGGACGCTTGTTTGCACCATTGGGCATCGCTTATATCACCTCGATTTTGGCCAGTTTATTGGTCGCGCTCACGGTCACACCGGTGATGTGTTACTACCTACTTCCCAAAATGAAGCAGATCGAGCATGGTGATTCAAAACTGGTGCAATGGCTAAAGCGCCACGATCAGCGTTTGCTGGAGGGTTCATTTGATCGTGCCCGCAGCCTGCTGGCCGGTGGCGTGTTAATGCTGGTGGTGGCGATGGCGAGTCTGCCGTTTTTGCCGCGCGCATTTTTGCCCGCGTTTAACGAAGGTACTTTGCTGGTGAGTCTACTACTCAACCCCGGCACGTCGCTGGCCGAATCCAATCGCATCGGACAATTGGCCGAAACACTGGTGCAACACGTGCCGGAAGTCGAAAGCGTTGGCCGCCGCACGGGCCGCGCCGAGCTCGATGAGCATGCCGAGGGCGTGCATACCAGCGAGCTCGATATTGACTTAAAAGCATCGGATCGACCGCGCGACGAAGTCTTGGCGGATATTCGACAACGATTATCCAGCCTGCCAGCGACAGTGATGTTGGGGCAGCCGATTTCGCATCGGCTCGATCATTTACTCTCGGGTGTTCGGGCGCAAATCGCCTTAAAAATCTACGGCGATGATCTCGATACGCTGCGCACTCAAGCGGCTGATTTGCAACAAAAGCTATCGGGCATTAAAGGACTGACCGATTTGCAAATCGAAAAGCAGGTCTTGATTCCACAAATCAAAGTGCAAATTGACTACGACCGTGCCGCGCAGCTCGGTGTTGCGCCGGGCACTTTGCTCAAAACGCTGGAAGCCTTGAGCGAAGGCGATACGGTGGCGCAGATTGTGGATCAGAACAAACGCTTTGATCTGGTGATTCGTTTGCCGGATGCGGCAAGAGATGCGGCGGGCTTAGCCAATATCTTGATTGATACCCCACATGGCAAGGTGCCGCTATCCCAAGTGGCGAGCATTGAAGAAGGCGATGGCCCGAATCAAATTGGTCGAGAAAATGGTCGGCGTCGGATCGTGATTTCGGCCAATACCGATGGCAGCGATATGGCGCAAATCATTGCTAATATGCGCGAGGTATTGGCAACGAACACCATGCCTGAAGGTTACTTTGTCAGTCTAGAAGGTCAATTTCAAGCCCAAGAAGATGCTACGCGGCTGATTGCCTTGCTATCGATCTTATCGCTGGCGTTGATTTTTATGGTGCTCTATACGCGCTACCAATCCGCAGTGCTGGCTGCGGTGATTATGGCCAATATTCCGATGGCGTTGATTGGCAGCGTGGTGGCGATGTGGCTGGGTGGTATTACCTTGTCTGTCGCGTCGATGGTTGGCTTTATTACGCTCACCGGTATTGCCACTCGCAACGGCATTTTAAAAGTCAGTCACTATATCAATCTGTGTAAATTCGAAGGCGAAACCTTCAGTAAACAGATGATCGTGCGCGGCTCGCTAGAACGGTTAACGCCGGTGTTAATGACGGCATTAACCGCGGCGCTGGCCTTAACGCCACTGCTGTTTGCAGCCGATGCGCCGGGTAAAGAAATTCTCCACCCTGTTGCGGTGGTGATTTTTGGTGGGTTAATCAGCTCGACCTTGCTCGATACTTTACTCACGCCGCTGATGTTCTGGTTGTTTGGCCAAAAGCCCTTGCAACGTTTAGTCGATGATCAGAGCGAAACCACGTTTTAACTTTTGCCTAACGGGCATTAATTACTCAAGATTACTAAAGGAAATATCATGAAAAAAACATTACTCGCACTCGGTTTGGTTTTGTTTGCAAACATTGCTTTGGCCGATGGCGAAATGACACCCAAACATCAAGGTGTGATGGCCGAAGCGACCACGGGCACTCGCGCCGAACTGAGCACCCAAGGCAATATGTTGATGGTGTATCTGACAACGCATAGTGATAAGGCGATTGCGACTAAAGGCGCGGTAGCGGAATTAACTTTGCTCAATGGCAGCGAAAAACAAACCGTGAAAATCTCCCCATCGGGCGACAATTCTTTTATGGCGTACGGCCCATATAAAGCCGTTGCCGGCACCAAAGCTTTGTTAAAAGTCACTTTGCCGGGGAAATCTGCTGAACAATTTCGCTTCTCTTTGAACTAAAAACTATGGGTATTGCCATCATGCCATTTAAAATTAATGCGTGCATGGCAATACCCTTATCAATTATATAAAGGCCAGACTTTGATTGAGTAAACCACAGCAAGCGGTTTGCGCCAAAGCGAAAGATCAGCAAAATCAAGCAACGCTAGCGCCACGGTTAGCGCCTAATTTTCACCCCGAAAGATCGCAGAGCTGACGAAATATCGGCTGGGGTTTACCGCCAAACATCGCTTCTGGCGTGAACTTGATTCAAATTGAAGCGCTAGATAGCGAGGTTAAAATCGGGCAGTTTGGATCGGCACTCGCCGGACAGATATCGATCAATTGTTCCAAAGTGTGTTTCATCTGCTGCATTGATTCAATTTTGGCGTTGAGCGCATTGATATGTTGCTCGGCAAGCATTTTCACATCGATACTGGCGCGATTTTCTTGATGCCATAGCTGCAATAATTGCCCAATTTGTTCGAGCGAAAAACCCAATACCCGCGCTTGGTGGATAAATTTAAGCTGGCTCAAATCAAAGTCATTAAAGATTCGATACCCTGCTGCGCTACGCCCTTGCGGCTTGATGAGGCCAAGGCTTTCATAATGTCGAATCATTTTGCTGCTAAGCCCACTGAGCTGGGCGGCTTGTCCGATATTCATTGCCTATCCTTTTACAATTCCCATAAAAAGGGGCTATGCCCCTATTCACTAGGGTTTCCAACGTTTCAATAATAAGGCATTCGATACCACGCTCACACTAGAGAATGCCATTGCAGCACCAGCAAGCATTGGATTGAGTAATCCAAATGCCGCCAAAGGAATACCGATAGCATTAAAGATGAATGCCCAGAACAAATTTTGGCGAATTTTACGGTAGGTCAAACGCGAAATTTCAATCGTTTGGCTCACCAATTGCGGGTCACCGCGCATTAGCGTAACACCGGCCACATGCATCGCCACATCGGTACCGGTGCCCATGGCAATCCCAACATCGGCGGCAGCCAATGCTGGCGCATCGTTCACCCCATCGCCGACCATCGCCACCACGAAACCTTGCGCACGCATCGCTTCAATGTGCGCGGCTTTTTCGTGCGGCAAGACTTCAGCAATCACTTCATCAAGGTTCAACTGCTCAGCCACCCGCTGTGCAGCAAAGCGATTGTCGCCCGACAACATCACCGTTTTTACCCCCAAGGCCCGCAGTTGCGAAATCGCCTCTTTAGCGCTGGCTTTGACGCCATCACTAAAAGCCAGTATGCCGATCAAGGATAAGTCTTGTTCACGCGCCAACCATGACACGGTATAACCTTGGCTTAGTGCCAGCTCATGGGCTGTTTGCATGATGCTCAGATCAATGTTTTTTTCTTGCATCAAGCGCTGATTACCCAGTAAGTAGCGTGTGCCGGCAATATCACCAGCAATGCCGCGCCCAGGCAGCGCCTGCAGATTATCGGCCGGGTATGGCTGAACTGCATCGGCTTTGGCAATCACGGCTGTGGCCAATGGGTGCTCGCTGCCGCGTTGCAATGCGGCGGCCAATTCCAGCATTGCCATCTGTTCGCCATCCTGAGCAATGAGCTCGGCAAGATGCGGTTTACCCTCAGTTAAAGTACCCGTTTTATCAAACACCACCACTTGGACCTTGTGGGCCAGCTCTAGCGCTTCGGCGTCTTTAATCAAGATCCCAAATCGTGCCGCCACGCCAGTTCCCGCCATAATTGCCGTCGGTGTGGCCAAACCCAGCGCACAAGGACAGGCAATCACCAACACCGCCACAGCATACAAAATGCCGCTTTCAATACTGCCAGTCCAGTACCACCAAGCCAGCCAAGTCGCCAACGCAATGACTAAGACGACGGGCACAAAGACTGCGCTGACTTGATCAACCAGGCGCTGAACCGCTGCTTTACCCGCTTGTGCGTCTTCCACCATCCGAATAATGCGAGCAAGCGTACTTTCACCACTTAAAGCCGTGGTTTCAACCAATAACACGCCATCATGGTTAATCGCACCACCGCTTACTTTGCTGCCGACTTCCTTCGTCACCAACACACTTTCACCAGTGAGCATCGACTCATCGTGCTGGCTTTCACCTTCGCGCACCACGCCATCGACAGGCACTTGCTCCCCCGGCAAGACAACTACCCAATCACCCAGCTGTACCTGCTCTAGCGGCATTTCAGTATCCTGCCCATTTTTACGCACTCGAGCGACACAAGGACGCAGGGCTTGCAACGCTTTAATCGCTGCCGTGGTTTCCTGTTTGGCGCGGGCTTCTAACCATTTACCCAGTAACACCAGCGTGATGATCACCGCACTCGCTTCAAAGTACAACGCACCTTGGCTAGCATCAAATAACCAGTGATAAAGCGATAATCCATAGGCAGCACTAGTCCCTAGCGACACCAGCAAATCCATATTGCCGCGCCGATTACGTACTGCTCGCCATGCCGAGCGATAAAAACGCGCACCTAGCCAAAATTGCACCGGAGTCGCTAATAAAAACTGCACCCACGCCGGCAACATCCAGTGCATACCCAAGGGCTCGGCCAGCATCGGTAGTACCAAGGGCAAAGACAATAAAGCGCCGAGGCCTATCGGCCAAAAGGGTGACGACTTCACCGCCGGTGTGTTGACAATATCGACCGTCAACAAACGAGCTTGGTAACCCGCGCCAGCAACGGCATCAAGTAGTGTGGCCACGTTAACGCCGGATGAAATCCGCACTTGGGCGGATTCAGTCGCTAAATTCACTACCGCAGCAAGCACGCCTTTTGTGGCCAGCAAAGCACTTTCTATCCGCCCAACACAGCTGGCACAGCTCATGCCAGTCAAACTCAATTTAACCGTCTGCTCGGCGTGAAGGCTAGGCGCATTTGCCAGCGTTGCCGAAAAACCAGCCTTAGCCACCGCATTGAGCACACTGTTCTCATCATGACCGGCCTGCAGTTTGACCTGCGCCGTTTCCATCGCCAAATTCACTACCGCACTGATCACGCCCGGCGTTTGTAGTAATGCCGCTTCAATATGCGCCACACAACTCGCACAATGCATGCCATCAATATCGAGCCTGAATTCCCGATCGGCGTTTAAAGATAAATACGATTTGGTCATGATAAGACTTCTGGTTTGTGGTCGATGAATAGAGTCTCAGCCTTGCCACAATAGGAAGGTCAAGTAAGATATTGCTTGCGCAGCCACCAAGCGGCAAAAACTAAAAAGCCCTGTGAATACACAGGGCTGGCAAGAGATAAGACACAAAATCATATAACAACAGTTGGAAAGCCAATTTGATTCAATGCCGTTCGAATTTCATCGAGTGAGAGATCACTTTTTACTTGAATAATACCCGCCATGCGATCAATGACGATTTCAGCCGCATCATCTACTGTCTTCAGAGCGGAGTTAATTTTAGCGGCGCAGCCACCACAAGCAATTTTTGCCACCTTAAGCGTGTACATAGTCTGTTCTCCATTGAGCATCGGCCAACGTTGACCGTGAATGAACGATAAAGCTTGCCATCATGGCAAGGTCAAGTGCTCATGAAATTATTTTCTATTCGCCGGACGACTTCACCGCTTGCAATGATGCGCACCAAACATTGCGGTAATTTGTACAAATCAACTGCGAGTAATATGTCGTTTCATCTTAAAGCCTTGACACAAGCCAAGATTTTGACTGTTGAGCAAGTGGGCCGTTATATGCGTTATCGGGCCAATCTGAGCATCATGCAGCAGCTGATCGCCTATCTCACCGAGACATGCTGCGACGGCCAGCCTAGGCAATGCTTTCCTGCCGCATCAATCGCTTGCGTCAACGACGACAAGCCACTAGAACACGACAAGCCTACAGAATCCCTGCCGTGAAGCTGATAAACTAAGCGGCAATTCATTTGGGAGTTGTCATTATGCTCAATGCACTGCAACAGCAACTCAGCAAAGGACAAGCACGACGTCAAACCGCGCCGATTGCCGCGCATGCCACTTTAGGCAATATTCAACGCGATCCACTCGAACTACTCATTGCCAGTAGCCAAGGGCGAATTGAACGCCTCGTTCCGCTGCGCTATGGCCGAATGCTGGTGTCGCCATTTACCTTTTTTCGTGGCTCAGCCATGCTGCAAGCACATGATTTAGCGGCTACGCCACACAGCGGCATCATTCAGCAAATTTGTGGCGATGCGCATTTAGCTAACTTTGGTGGCTTTGCTTCGCCTGAACGCACGCTGTTATTTGATCTGAATGATTTTGATGAAACCCACCCAGGGCCTTGGGAGTGGGATATCAAACGCTTGACGGCCAGCTTTGTTTTGGCTTCACGCAGTTCTGGGTTTTCTGCAGCAGCGGCCGATGAAACGATCTACCGATTGGTGCGTAGTTATCAGCATTGGATGGCGCAGTATGCCGAACAAGGTGCGATGCAAATTTGGTATGACCAAATTAGTTATGAGCGGCTGCTGGCCAATATCACCGACAAAGACGCACGCAAGCAGCTGAGCAAAGAAATGAAACGCGCCCAAAAACGCACCCACGAACGTTTGCTGCCCAAAATCAGTAGCAAGGTTGATGGCCGCTGGCAAATTAACGATGAATTACCGGCTTTATTTCATATTTTTGGTGAAAACAGCATTTTTGGTGCGCACGAGCGCGAAATTTTATTAGGCAATCGCCAAGCTTTGGCTCAGCAATTATTTAGCGAATATCAAAACACTATTAGCATCAGCCACCGCCAATTATTATCCCGTTTTACGATGCAAGATCTGGCTTGCAAAGTGGTGGGCGTAGGCAGTGTCGGCACGCGTTGCTTGGCGCTGCTGCTCACTGATGAGCAAGATAAACCTTTATTTTTACAAATCAAAGAAGCTCGCCCTTCGGTGCTCGCGCCGTATGTACCCAGCGGCGTCTCACCGTATAGCAATGAAGGGCAGCGTGTGGTGGTTGGTAAGCGCTTGATGCAGGCGTTTAGCGATATCTTTTTGGGCTGGTCTAGTGCGGGTAATCATCATTTTTACTTCCGCCAATTGCGCGATATGAAAATCTCTCCCGCCATCGATAGCTATACCCCATCGATGATGACGCTGTATGGTGAGTTATGCGGCTGGGTGCTGGCTCGAGCGCATGCACGCAGCGGAGGATTTGCCGGCGAAATTGCGGGCTATTTAGGTGAAGATGATGAATTTGCCATGACCATGATGCGTTATGCGCGCAACTATGCCGACCAAAGCGAGCAAGATTACGCGCTATTTCAAGCCGCGTGTAAAAGTGGCCGACTCCAAGCGCAGTCTGAAGCCGATTTTGTCAGTAGCATCAGCAACCCAAGCACCTAGCGCGGCACTTGATCCAGCAAGCACCCAAGCAAAATCAGCTCGCTTGGGTGTGATTGCGGTGACAATACAGCAAATTACACAGTTACGATGGGCAAGGGCTGGCACTCAATGCGAGTCAGACTACCATTTTGTAAGCGGAAAAACGCATCTTGTGGCATATCTTGCTCCCACAGCGCTGTTGGTGATAATTGGGCATAAATTCCACGTAAAATTCGCCCTAATAGGCCATGCGCCACAACAATCAGCTGAGCTGGCAAGGTGTCATCGGCCAGCCAGTTTTCCAGTCGCTGCACCACATCGGCATAGGTTTCACAGCCTGGCGCTTGAAAATGCCAATCCGGACGCGTTGCTAGGTGAGGATATTGGGTATGTAGGGTTTGGACTTGCTGCTGCTCCCATTCACCAAAACCGACTTCAATCAAACGCGGTTCTGGCTGAATACAGCCACTGGTTAAGCCAAGCTCAGCGCAAACAAGTTCTGCTGTCTGCATGGTTCTGCCCAGTGGACTGGCGAACACTTGCCAGTCGTCCAGGGAGCCTAATTCTGCCCGTAAAGTCGCGCCCATGGCCCGCGCTTGCGCCACACCCAGTTCTGTAAGCGCGGAATCACAATGCCCTTGCATGCGACGTTCGAGATTAAATTTCGTTTGTCCATGCCGTAGCAAATAGATGGTACGTGACATCAAAAACCCCAAGTCTCAAAAGGGGTAAAGTGTAAAACCTTTTAAACAGAAAGCCCAAGGGAATAACACCAGCGTTTGACAATACACCCACTATGTATTGACCTGCCAAGCATAACTCTAAAGCCTTGTATCGTAATACCAATCATTATTTAGCCTGATTTTTTGCGCAAAATTCGATACCCCGAAAATATCCGAGAAATTCAACATGCCAGCCAATATGGCATGATTTTTAAACCTAGCTGATGATGTGTTTACTGCAAAAACCCATAAAAATCGCGTATTTGTCGGCGCGGGCTAAATAAAAAACCTTCGTGGGCAAACCCGCTGCTACGCCGCTTTTCTGAAGCACAGACCTAATCAGGCAAACCTTTATTGCATGAGCACCGAATCAGCGCCGATCAGATCAAACCCTTCTATCTTTGCCGCTCTCACTTTTTGCTGCAAATAGTGGTTCATCCCCTGCCGAGTCGCCGATTCGTGTAAATACTGCGCGATTTTATTTTTTACCATCGCAAAGTCTAATCTTTTGCCAAGCAGCTTGTGCTCACAGCGTAGGATATGCAAACCAAATCGGGTTTCTAATAAGCGCGGGGAGATTTCCCCCGCTTGCAGTGCAAACACCACTTTATCAAATTCAGGCACCATTTCGCCGCGCGAAAACTGCCCTAAACTGCCGCCCACCTGCCCAGAAGGGCAATTTGAATACTGCCTAGCACATTGCTCAAACACGGCTGGATTTTGCAAAATATCCGCCAATATCGACTCGGCCTTCGCCCGTAATAACTCCAAAGGAACCGTCTCGCTTACTTGAAATAAAATATGACTGGCCGTCACCAACTCCCCTTGCACAAAGGTTGTTGGGTGCTGCTCATACCATTGCAAACAACTTGCAGCATCGGCCTGCGGCACTTTGATCTCACGCTCTAATAGCTTACCAATGATTTCATCGTCATCTTGACCTTCAATGGCTAATTTTTGCGCTTCTTGCAGCAAAACTGTCCGTAAAATCACCTCTTTGACCACCTCATCGAGTGTTTTCTCTGGCTGCGCTTGACGCTCTAATTGAATTACGTCGTCACTAATATCCACCCCATTCACCGAGATTCCCATCGCCATTTCCTTATTCATTAGCCAATAAAAACGGCGAACTCAGTTCGCCGTGATCATGTTGTCGTGCAATTTAAGCGCGCGGGCGCACTAACTGCCAAGCTCGCCCTAGATAAGTCACACTGGCAAAACCACTCCAGACATGCACCATTCGAGTAAACGGAAAAATAATAAAAAAGGTCATTCCAAAGAAAATATGCAGCTGAAACACCAAAGGAGAACCAATAACAAAAGATGCTGCGTCACCACGAAAGGTCACAATACGCTGTGCCCATTCCATAAACATCACCATCATATCGCCGTTTAAATGCGCCATCGACAAAGGAATCGTCAACAACCCCAAGCCTAACGTCACTAATAACCACAGCAATACCACTTTATCTCGCATTGGCATCATCGCTGCCAAGCGCTCATTACTAAAGCGGCGATAGAGCAAAATCAGCAGGCCAATAATTCCTAAGCCGCCTAAAATCCCCCCAGCTGTCATCGCTAAGATTTGTTTTGCTTCGTGGGTCACCCCCAAGGCTTGCCACACCACCATCGGGGTGAGTAGGCCGCCCAAATGCCCCAAAAACACCCCAATAATCCCGATATGAAATAAGTTTGAACCTAAGCGCAATTGCCCACGATGAATCATTTGCGTTGATTCGGATCGCCAAGTGTATTGCTCGCGCTCAAAACGCACTAAAGAGCCCAATAAAAAAATAGTCAGCGCGATATAAGGATAAATACCAAAAATAAAATATTGAAGGTAGTCCATCTTCAAACTCCTTGCGAGGCGCCAACGGGGGCAGCCGTACGTGGATAAAACTGAATCGTTTGCGTTGTTGCCTGATGACTCAAACTCGGGCTGAGCAGTGGCTCAATACCATCCACCCCACTACCAAACTGCTCCATAACTTCATCCATATCACGCACAGGGGGCTCGGCTAGTGGCAAAGGTTCAACATCCGTTAGACTGCGTAAAGCTGTAAACACGCAGTGATAGGGGCTCTCCCCTTCGCTAAGTTTGTCACCAATCCGTGCGATCACATGAATCGATTCGCCCAAAAATTCAGCGGCAGTCGCTTCATCCGTTTGCCCCAGAAACTCGAGAAACATAGGTAAAAAGTCAGGCAGTTCATCAGCAACCACCAAAAAATTGTGATTGGTATATTCCTGCATCAAGCTCACCATTGCCGGACCCCGCTCTCGGCTTTCTCCGTACACATGCTCAAATAAATGCAAACTACAGGTTCGATTACGGTCAAACGTTGCAACATAATTTTCTTGCAGCTCAATCAAGTCGTGCTGCGCTAAATAAGCCAAAAGCGGTGTAAGCGAAGTGCGGACCTCAGTCGAGCAATGCTGTAGCTCTGCATGAATCTCAGGCAAAGCCTCTAGCAAGGCGCTTTCGGGGTATTGCAGTAAAGCCGATAGTATTTGATAGCTTCGCATAGATACCCCCTATTCTTCTTGAATTGATTTTTTGCGTGATTTTGGCATCTCGACAAAAATTATCGACCCCTCTTTTTTCTTACCAAACAAAGTCCCTGAAGAGACGCCCGTCGAGCAGCCATTACCAAAAGTAAAGCCACAACTGCCTTTTTCATTAAAGCTATCTTCAACGACTTCTTTGTGACTCGATGGAATCACAAAGCGATCCTCATAATTGGCAATGGCCATGATTTGGTACATGTCATCAACTTGCGCTTGCGTTAGCCCAACTTGTTTTAGCACCTCGAGATTGTCGACTTTATCCACGGTTTTACTACGCATATAAGCGCGCATCGCGAGCATTTTATCCAGCGCAGATAACACTGGTTTTTCGTCACCCGCAGTGAGTAAATTGGCCAAATACTTCACCGGAATTCGCAACTCTTTCACATCGGGCAAAATACCATTGCGACCCAAAACGCCACGCTCAGCTGCCGCTTGAATCGGCGATAATGGCGGGATATACCATACCATCGGCAAAGTGCGATATTCCGGATGCAATGGAAATGCCACCTTCCACTCAACCGCCATTTTATACACTGGCGATCGTTTGGCTGCGTCGAGCCACGAATCAGAAATACCTTGCTTGCGCGCTTCTTCAATCACCGAAGGTAAATTAGGGTCGAGGAAGATTTTAAGCTGTGCTTCATACAAATCTTGCTCATTAGCAACGCTCGCAGCCGCTTCAATTTGATCGGCGTCGTAAAGCAAAACACCTAAATATCGAATCCGACCAACACATGACTCAGAGCAGACTGTTGGCTGGCCGCTTTCAATCCGAGGGTAGCAAAACGTACATTTCTCCGCTTTACCTGAATCCCAGTTGTAATAAATTTTCTTATAAGGGCAACCCGAAATACACATCCGCCAACCACGGCATTTATCTTGGTCAACCAAAACAATGCCATCGTCTTCGCGTTTATAAATAGAACCCGATGGACATGAGGCGACACAAGCCGGGTTTAAGCAATGCTCACACAAGCGCGGTAAATACATGATGAAAGTGTTTTCAAATGTCGAATACATTTCTTTTTCGATATCTTTAAACAATTGATCTTTACTGCGTTTGGCAAACTCACCCCCCAAATCATCTTCCCAATTCGGACCCCATTCGATTTTGTCCATTTTTTTGCCAGTTAACACCGAAATCGGGCGAGCCGTTGGCGGCGTTTGCATCTCTGGCGCATTTTGCAAATGCTCATAATCGTAAGTAAATGGTTCGTAATAATCATCAATTTCTGGCAAGTTCGGATTGGCAAAAATATTGGCTAAAATCCGTAACTTTCCCCCTTGCCGAGGTTCAAGCTGCCCCTTGGCATTGCGCTGCCAGCCACCCTTCCATTTACTTTGGTTTTCCCATTCTTTGGGGTAACCAATCCCAGGCTTAGTTTCTACATTGTTAAACCAGGCATACTCGACACCATCACGGCTAGTCCACACGTTCTTGCAAGTGATCGAACAGGTATGGCAACCAATGCATTTGTCAAGGTTAAGGACCATCGCTACTTGAGCACGAATTTTCATAACGATCTCCTCACGCCTCAACTTTATTGAGTGGTTGTTCTAACCAATCAACATTTTTCATTTTACGAATAATCACAAATTCATCGCGATTACTCCCCACGGTGCCGTAGTAATTAAAGCCATACGCCAATTGAGCATAGCCACCAATCATATGCGTTGGTTTCATCACCACCCGCGTCACCGAATTATGAATACCACCACGCTTGCCCGACATTTCAGCGCCAGGCACATTGATGATTTTTTCTTGCGCGTGATACATCATCGTCATGCCATCTGGCACGCGTTGGCTAACGACAGCTCTTGCGGTTAATGTGCCGTTAACGTTAAAGACTTCGAGCCAATCGTTATCAACAATCCCCGCGCGCTTGGCATCGCCTTCGGACAACCAAATATGCGGGCCACCACGACTTAATGTGAGCATCCGCAAATTATCGGAATACGATGAATGAATCCCCCATTTTTGGTGTGGCGTGATGAAATTAAGCGTAATTTCAGTTTCGCCATTGGGTTTTTTACCCAAAATACCCGCAGTCGTTTTTAAATCAATCGCCGGCTTATACACCGCAAACCCTTCACCAAAATCAATCATCCAACGATGATCTTGATAAAATTGCTGCCGGCCGGTCAGCGTGCGCCATGGGATTAACTCATGCACATTGGTGTAACCTGCGTTGTAGCTGACTTCTTCGGATTCAATCCCTGACCATGTTGGACTTGAAATGATTTTTCGCGGTTGCGCCTGAATATCACGGAAACGAATCGCATCGTGCTCACGCGGCACAGCCAAATGAGTGTGATCTCGCCCAGTAATTTTGCCTAATGCAGCCCAAGCTTTTACAGCAACATGGCCATTGGTTTCGGGCGCTAGGCTCAAGATCATCTCAGCGGCATCGATGGCAGTTTCTAATTTGGGCTGCCCATTCTCGGCTTTGCCATTAAGCTGCAAAAGTTGCTCAACTTCTGTTCCTGTTTGCCAAGCAATACCCTTACCGCCATTGCCTAATTTGCTTAATAAGGGGCCAATCGTCGTGAATTTTTCATAAATTCGGGAGTAATCGCGCTCAACCACCGTCATTTGTGGTGCGGTTTTACCCGGGATTAAATCGCACTCCCCATGCTTCCAATCTTTAGGTGCAAATGCCTGCCCCAATTCACTCGGGGTATCGTGCATCAGCGGAGTAAGCACCAAATCTTTTTGTATTCCCAGCTCAGGCCCTGCCATTTCGGTAAAGCGTTTGGCGAGTAATTTGTATATTTCCCAGTCACTTTTTGCCTGCCAAAGCGGCTGCACCGCCTCTGAAAGTGGATGAATAAAGGGATGCATATCTGACGTATTCATATCGTCTTTTTCATACCATGTTGCCGTTGGCAGCACGATATCGGCGTATAAACACGTCGTGCTCATTCTAAAATCAAGCACCGTCAATAAATCGAGTTTGCCTTCCACTGCAGGTCGAATTTTGACTTCAGATGGTTTAATTCCTGTCGCTTCATCATCGAATAAAGCGTTTTGTGTACCCAATAAGTACTTAAGAAAATATTCATGCCCCTTACCGGATGAGCCCAAAATATTCGAGCGCCAAACCATCATATTACGGGGGAAATTACGTGGATTATCTGGGTCATCACACGACATTTTTAATGCGCCAGACTTCATATTTTCCACGGCATAAGCCACCGGATCTTGCCCTACCTCTTGGGCTGCGCGAGTGACTTCAAAAGGATTGGTTTCTAATTGCGGCGCAGAAGGCAGCCAACCCATACGTTCAGATTTAGCATTAAAGTCAATCAACGACATCCCATCAAACGCAGATTTAGTCGTTGTGGGGCTCACGATTTCATCAACCGCCAGTTTTTCATGCCGCCATTGGCTGGTATGCGCATAAAAGAAACTCGTGCCATTCATTTGCCGAGGTGGACGAGACCAATCCGCTGCAAACGCCAGTGGCGCCCAGCCTTGTTGTGGGCGTAGTTTTTCTTGCCCAACATAATGTGCCCAGCCACCACCACTTTGACCGATGCAACCACACATCATCAATAAATTGATAATGCCGCGATACGTCATATCCATGTGATACCAGTGATTGAGCGCGGCACCGACAATCACCATACTCTTGCCTTGGGTTTTATCGGCATTATCGGCAAATTCACGCGCTACAATTTCTACATCAATGGCCTTAACACCGGTATGTTTTTCCTGCCATTTGGGCGTATATGGAATATCCATATTGTAAGAGATAGCGACATTTTCACCGCCATGGCCATTATCCACCCCGTAATTGGCCAGCATTAAGTCATACACCGTTGCCACTAAAACACTGCTACCGTTTTTTAAAGTGACACGTTTAACCGGCACATTCCTTTGCAAAACTTCGCCATGCTCGCTGCCAAAATATGGGAAACCAACGCTAACGATTTCATCGGCTTTATCTTTCAGCGAGAGCAATGGATCAATCTCTTGGCCTGATGTAGCTTTTAACTCGAGATTCCATTTGCCAATTTGATCTCCTGTCTCGCCCCAACGCAAACCAATTGCGCCATTTGGAATGACAATCTGACCGGTGTTTTCATCAATCAGTAGCGTTTTCCAATCTGGATTATTGCTACTTTCATGCTCAGACAAGTGCGACGCCCGAAGATAATGATCACCGACCAATCCTTGACCATGATCTTTAAGCATCACCAGCATTGGGAAGTCGGTATATTGCTTGCCGTAAGATTTAAAGTATGCACTCTTACCTGTTTTGTGAAATTCATTCAAAATCACATGCCCCATCGCCATTGCGAGGGCGGCATCAGTACCTTGCTTAGGGGCTAACCAAATATCGCCAAATTTGGCCATTTCACCAAAATCACTTGAAACAGCAACCGTTTTAGTCCCTTTGTAGCGCACCTCGGTATAAAAATGCGCATCCGGCGTGCGGGTCATTGGCACGTTAGAGCCCCATACCATTAAATAGGTCGAGTTATACCAATCGGCCGACTCTGGCACATCAGTTTGCTCGCCCCACACCTGCGGGCTGGCTGGAGGTAGATCACAATACCAATCATAAAAAGATAAACAGACACCACCGATCAAACTCAAGTAACGACTACCTGCGGCATACGACACCATCGACATAGCTGGAATCGGCGAAAAGCCGACCACCCGATCCGGGCCAAATTCTTTAATGGTATAAGTTTGTGATGCGGCGATAATTTCAGTTGCCTCATCCCAAGATGCGCGAACAAAACCACCTAAACCACGGATTGATTTATACGCTTTGGCTCGCTCAGGGTTTTGGCTTATGTATTCCCAAGCCGCGATGGGCGACATGGTTTTACGTGCTTCACGCCACATACTGACCAACCGGCCGCGAATCATCGGATATTTCAGGCGCTGAGCTGAATACACATACCAAGAATATGAAGCACCACGTGGACAGCCTCGAGGCTCATGGTTGGGTAGGTCTGGGCGAGTACGTGGGTAATCGGTTTGTTGCAGCTCCCACGTAATCAAGCCATTTTTTACATATACTCGCCAGCTACAGGAACCCGTGCAATTCACCCCATGAGTAGAGCGCACGACCTTGTCTTGCTGCCAACGGGCACGATAAGCGTCCTCCCATTGACGATCTTCAACAACGACTGCGCCATAGCCATCAGCAAAAGTTTCTCGAGTACGACTTAAGAATTTTAAACGATCTAAAAAATTACTCATGGACCCTCCAACATGCAGCTGTCAGTATGTGATAGGTGCTTTCGCTTGAGCTAAACACCTTAATTCTCGGCAACCGTTAACAGCTTGCCTTTTGATCAATAGAGCGAATTAACAGGGTAACGGCGCATTTTTTCGTGCATAGAAAAACCAAGTAATGGACAAGCACAGCGCATAAAACACGATAAAACAATACAGTGCGACTTCGGGGCCACCGGTGTTTTTCATCGAAAGCCCAAAGCTTTGCGGAATAAAAAAACCGCCATAAGCGCCAATCGCACTAATAAAACCAGCCGCTGCCGCAGATTCTTTTAAGCCATCTAATCTAGATTGCTCAATAGCCGCATCGCCTTTGCCTTGCGCTTCACGTCGGCATACCGTGGCAAAAATAGTTGGAATCATTTTGTAAGTTGAGCCATTGCCGATGCCGGTCAACGTAAACAAACACAAGAACATCGCAAAAAAACCAGTCCAACTACCACCGACCAATTGCCCAGCCGCATCGTGTGTTGGCAAGAAATACAGCACCCCTAGAACAGCAATCACCATGCCGAAAAACACTGCTGCAGTCACTTTAGCGCCACCTAATTTATCGGAAATCGCGCCGCCAACAGGACGAATTAAAGCGCCAATTAAAGGACCTAAAAATGCATAGGTTTTAACGCTAATCTCAGGAAACATTGTCTTGGTCAACAATGCAAAAGCACCCGCAAAACCAATAAAGCTACCAAAGGTGCCTAAATACAAAACGCACATAATCCAATTATGTTGCCGTTTAAAAATCACCGCCTGCTCTGCAAATGAAGCGCGAGCATCAGCAATATCATTCATACCAAACCATGCGGCTATCGTCGCAATCGCAATCAAAGGCACCCACATAAACCCGGCATTTTGAAGCCACAATTGATGCGACACCCCGTCTTTTAAGTAGGTTTGCGCTTCGCCGCCAAAAACGCCCATCAAAGGCAAAGTCACCGCCAAAGGAATTAATAATTGCGCCAGAGACACGCCCAAATTACCAAAACCGGCATTCAAGCCATTGGCTGAGCCTTTTTGTGCCGTTGGAAAAAAATACGCAATATTGGCCATCGAGCTGGCGAAATTGCCGCTACCTAAACCACACAGCAAGGCAATCGTGAGCATGACAGGATAAGAAGTAGTCGGATCTTGAACAGCAAAACCAAGCCATAAGGCCGGAACCAGCAGCAAGCCCGTTGAAATCGTGGTCCATTTGCGCCCTCCGACTAAGGACGGCATAAATGAATAAAAAATACGCAGTGTGGCGCCGGATAATTGCGGCAAAGCGGTCAATAAAAAGAGTTGTTCTTTGGTAAAGGTAAATCCCGCGTTGGGCAGATCAAGTGTGACCATGCTCCATAACACCGAGATAATAAAACCCAAGGTCAAGCATGGAATAGAAATCCAAAGATTACGCTTAGCGATTGATTGGCCTTCTGATTGCCAAAAAACTGGATTTTCAGGCTCCCACCGTTGCAATAGTCCCGCTTTTGCCATTTTTCTCCCCTTTTTCGATTTGATTTTCGTCAGCTAGCGAATGATGCCCAGACTCATCAGTAGCTCGCATTTCCTTTCATTTCAAGCGCACGATGTAATTTAGCTAGACCAATGGTGATCGCTACGCCGCATTTAAAGCACAAACAAAAGAAACAAGTAAGAAAAAAACCAAAATAAAAACAATAAAACTTACAACGCACAAACAAATGCTAAGCATTATCTGTAAAAATAACATCGTAAATAATGCAAACTACCTCTTTATTGCTAGGGTCTGTTGACGCTTGGTTTACCAGCCGCGTTTGTGGTATTTGCTTTATTAATTCGCTGGCGCGACGGCGAGAGCGAGAGGACAAAAGGCGGCATGCGTTGGCCGGCCTGTGCACGCTGCAAATTGATCTGGCAAACCGCACTTTTGGCGTGCTCAACGCGTTAAAATCAAGTGTATTTAGTTTTGTTATCGATCTTGAATCGCTCGAAGGGTTTATGCAGCGCCGCACTTTTTTAGCTTTACTCACCACATTACCGAGCACGGTTTGGGCTCAATCATCCCTACAAGAGATGCAGGCTGAAGCCAATCGACGCCGCGTTATTTTTTTAGCAAAAGTACGCCAAATGGCCATCGAGCAAGACCCAGCAATCTACTTTAACGCCGCCGATCCGGTGATTGGCGCAACCACTGCGCCACGTACGGTTTTGGTGTTTACTGATTTTAATTGCCCCTACTGCCGCAAAATGGATGCCCTACTGCAGCAAGTGACCAAAGAATGGCCCAAGGCACGCTTCGTTTTAAAATGGCAAACCATGATGGACGATAGCAGCACCAGCGCCGCCAACTATGCGCTGCAGGTTTGGCAATCGGCGCGCCAGCAATATTGGCAAGTCCATCAAGCCTTAATGCAATCGCCCATTCCCATTACGCAACAAGCCATCAACGACATCGCGCAGCGCACCCAAACCCAGCATTTACTGGGTTTAGCCGAACCTGTAGCACTCAAAGCCAGCGTCCAGCTCGGGCAGCAATTGCGGGTATTTGCCACGCCAAGCTTACTCATCGGCAGCAAAATGATGGGCGGGATGACGGATGCCAAAACGCTCAAAGCCACGATTTTGCAATGGCCACTTAATCCTTAAGTGTTCCATTTTTTTCACCATGCCAACCTTGCGTTGCGGCGGAAATATGAAATTTAAATGACAAGTATATTTATCCAGCCCATATCGCATCTATGCTGGCTTGATATACCGTGTGTTTTTTTCATCAGGCACTACACTCAGTTTATTCTCTTGCCCACTGAGACTTCATTTTGTACCTTGCTGAACTTGCCGCACTCGAAAAAATCATTGCCAGCGCCGCCCCCCAGCTACGCACTCAGCAACACGGCAGCGTGACGTATCAGCAGCATTCATTCCCACTATATAGTTTGCAACTGGGCTCACAAGATCCGGCCGCGCCGGTGATTGGTTTTTTTGGCGGGGTGCATGGCTTAGAGCGCATAGGCAGCCAGATTTTAATCGCCTTTTTGCACAGCCTTTTGCAAAGGCTCAAATGGGATCGCAGTCTGCAATATCAGCTTGAATCGCTACGCATCGTGTTTATGCCTATCGTCAATCCTATCGGCATGGCGCTGGGCCGCCGTGCCAATGGCAATGGCGTTGACTTAATGCGTAATGCCCCGATGGATGCCGATGATCCAGCGGCGTTTTTAGTCGGCGGCCATCGCATCAGCCGCCATTTACCTTGGTTTCGTGGGCTAGCGGGCGCGGCAATGGAAGACGAAAACCAAGCGCTTTGCGCAGTAGTCCAAGCGCAATTGCTAACTAGCCCGCTGAGTATTGCACTCGATTGCCATTCAGGCTTTGGGCTACGAGATCGAATCTGGTTTCCCTACGCCGCTACGCGCCAACCCATGCCGCAATTGGCCGAAATCTACGCCTTACAACAGCTCTTAAACCAATGCTATCCGCACCACCCCTATGTGATTGAGCCGCAAGCGCGGCAGTACTGTACCCACGGCGATGTCTGGGATTATTTATTACACACCCTCGCCCCAGCCCCTGCATTACAAAGCACCCGCCAATCCCCTCATGCGCGTATTTTTTTACCGCTCACGCTCGAGCTTGGCTCTTGGCTTTGGATTAAAAAAAACCCACGGCAGTTGTTTTCTATCGCAGGGTTCTTTAACCCCCTTGTCGCGCATCGCCAGCGACGCGTATTGCGGCGCCATTGGCCGCTACTTGAATTTCTGATTCGCGCCACACACGATTACCGCAGTTGGTTGCCGCAATCAATCCAGCGCATGGATTGCCAACACGCCGCCATCGAGCAATGGTATCGGCAGGATAGGCCATGAGAAACTGGGTGTTATTACGCGGCTTGATGCGCGAAATACGGCATTGGGGGGATTTTGCGCAGCAATTACAGCAGCAATATCCGCAAGATCGCATCATCGTGCTCGACTGGCCGGGCAATGGTCAGCTCAATGCAGAAACCAGCCCAAACCGCATCGAGGACATGGTGCAATATCTGCGGCACACCTTGCTCGCGCAAGGTCATCACGCGCCCTACCATGTGCTGGCGCTCTCGCTCGGCGCGATGGTGGCCATTGCTTGGGCGCAGCAAGCACCCAATGAATTGGCCAGTGCGACGCTCATCAATACCAGCTTGCGCCCCTTTAATCCGTTTTACCAACGCCTAAGGCCACGCAATTATCCGCAACTGCTACGCCTGCTTTTCAGCTCTGCCGCGCAACAAGAACAAATCGTTTTGCAACTCACCAGCAATCAATCCCAAGCTGAGCTCTTGCCGCAATGGATCGCGTATCAACAGCAATATCCGATTCGCCGCTGTAATATTTTGCGGCAATTATTGGCTGCCCTGCGCTACCGCAGCCATCTCGATTGCCCCGCTGTTCCGCTGCAATTGCTAGCCAGCCAGTGCGATCAGCTAGTTAGCGCACAATGCAGCCAAACGCTAGCACAGCGCTGGCAAATCCCGCTCTATATCCACCCCAGCGCAGGGCATGATTTACCGCTAGACGATGCGGCATGGGTGCTAGCGCATTTGCAGCTTGGCCAGCCAACATGATTTTGATGCGCAATCGATCTTAGCCAAATAAAAAAGGGTATATCAACGCAGCGCTTATGAATAAAGCACTACATCGATATACCCTTAAATCACCAGCAGCATCACTGCTGCAGCAAATCTTCAAATCAATTTATTTATTATTTTCTTCTGCCTGACACGCCGCAGCGGTGAACAACACATCGGTCGACGAATTTAATGCCGTTTCCGCCGAATCTTGCAATACGCCAATAATAAAGCCGACCGCGACCACTTGCATCGCCACATCATTCGAAATCCCAAACAAGCTACACGCCAATGGAATCAATAACAACGAACCACCTGCCACACCCGAGGCACCACACGCACAAATCGCCGCCACTACGCTCAATAGCAAGGCGGTTGGCACATCAACCACAATGCCTAGCGTATTCACTGCCGCCAAAGTCAGCACCGTAATCGTAATGGCCGCACCGGCCATATTGATGGTCGCGCCTAAAGGAATCGATACCGAATATGTGTCTTCATGCAGGCCTAGCTTTTCACACAAGGCCATATTCACTGGAATATTCGCAGCTGAACTACGGGTAAAAAACGCCGTAATCCCGCTTTCGCGTAAGCAAGTAAACACCAAAGGGAATGGGTTTTTGCGGATTTTCCAAAACACAATCAAAGGATTGAGCACCAAAGCCACCAGCAACATACTGCCCAATAGCACCGCCAACAATTGCGCATAGCTCCAAAGCGTACTCAAACCGGTTTCGGCCAACGTGGCGGCAACTAAACCAAAAATACCCAAGGGCGCAAAGCGAATAATCAAACGCACAATAAACGTAATGCCATAGCTTAAATCGTGCACCACCAATTTAGTGCTTTCAGAAGCATGTCTTAACGCAATCCCCAGCGCAATCGCCCACGCCAAAATACCAATAAAATTAGCTTTTAATAAGGCATTAATTGGATTGTCTACCACATTAAACATCAAGCTTTTGATGACTTCACCAATGCCACCGGGCGGGGCTAATTCGCCGGTTTTCGCCACCAAGGTAAGCGCAGTTGGAAAAGCAAAACTCATCATCACCGCAACCAAAGCCGCCGAAAACGTACCCAATAAATACAGTACTAAAATCGGTCGAATATGCGTAGGCTGGCCTTGTTTATGATTAGCAATCGATGCCGCCACCAACACAAACACCAAAATCGGTGCTACTGCTTTTAGCGCACTGATAAATAAATTACCTAGCAAACCCACCGATTTTGCCGCGTCGGGCGCAATCAAGGTCAATAAAATACCTGCCGCCAGACCCAGCATAATCTGGCCCACTAAACTTCCATGCTTTATATAGCGCAGCAAATGATTCATTCCATTCCTCTCTCAAAGTGACACCCCCTCAAGCGCAGCATACAGCCGCCTTAAATTCGAAGGGGGTCGACAGTCTAGCGGTAAAAACGTCTTTTATTTGAAATAAACCACAACAATTTACTATTTTTTATCTGCAGAAAGCCAATCACTAACAAGGAGTAAACAAATCATTAATTAAATGTAAGAAACAAGCCAAACTACTGACAAACCGCAGCAACTCCGCTAAGCAAACCAAACCCAATAACGCCAAGCAATTAGCACTAGCGAGCAGGATTTAAACTATTGGCGGTATAAATGAGCTGGCCTTGGTAACGAATATAAAACTGATCTTTGGCGCGCAAAATACTCAGCCCTTCAGTCTTGTTTTCATACAAGGTCGGCATGATATCGCCCTCAAGCACCTTTTGGGCGTTCAGGATTGCCGGCTTATCACTTGTGGCAAAAAAGATTTCGGCTTGCTGCCGATCAGGGGACAACACCACAAAAATAGACTGCGGCTCGCTCGACTTGGCGTCATAACGCTCAAAGCGAATCCCGCGCTCAAACAGGCGAATACATTCACCCAACATCGCCGACCATTGATACCCTGCCGAAGCAATACAGCCGTGTGCATCCCGATCCGCGCCCACAACCTTTAGCACCGAACGCGCTTGCACGGCACTCGCTTGCGATGTGCTATTGACGGTGCTACTTACAACAGGCGCGCCAGCATATTGGCATTGCTTGCCCGCCGCAGTGCCACCTTGAGCAAGACAACGATCTTGCTGCCCAAAAGAGCAGGCCACTAAGCTCGCCAGCAATAGGCATGCACCTAAGCGTTGGTATTTTTTCATTCGTCGTTTCCTTCAATCAACAGCCTCAACGCGGCAAGCGGCCAAGCCACTGTCGCCACTCAATCGATCATCGCATTAAACTTACTCACGCTGTGATCGATCTGCTGCGGCGCGTAATTATTACCCACCGAATAAGCCGCAATTTTGCCCAGATGGGTGTAACTCAAACCGGTCTCATCCGCCCAAGTATTAAACGCCAGCTGAATCCGCTCTAAATCGCGCTTTGAGCTCGGCTGAGCCGGAATATCCAAACCCGCCTGTTGTAACGCCAGCACCACATCTTGGCTTAATACAAAACCATCTTTGCCGACATAGCGCAAAAACCATTGCCCGGTATTACCCCCCAAGCGGCTGCCGCGTTTTTTTAACACCGCCATCAAGTCGATCTGCCTCGACGCTGGAAAAGTATTTAAAAACCGCGCAAAACTGCCGTATTCATGGCTATACGCCCGCACAAAGCTGACATTTTCCATCAAGGCCTTAATCCGCGGCCAATGCCGCACCACGCGAGGATCATTGCAATACGCCTCCCATTGCTCGGCAGACAGCATCGCCAAACGATCGACATCAAAACCAAAAAAAGCCGCCTCAAACTGCGGCCATTTGTTATTGATCACCGCCCAATTAAAACCCGCTTGGTTAATCGTGCGGCACATCATCGCCAACACCCGATCATCTGGCAGCGCCAAAAACTGCGCCTCGCTCGCCACCTTGGGCAACAAATCCTGCAAAGCCTGCGCCCCACCTTTGCGCGCCATCGCGCGGGCTTGAATCTCAGCAAATTTTTCCATCATCTTCTCCAAATCACCCACCAACGCAGCAAGCCAAACCTCACCGCGTCGCTCCCAACCATGATACCCAAGTCCAAGCCACCACAGCGCGGGCTGATGACTAAACAAAACGATCAAGACCGTACCGCTTCGAGCGAGGCATCGGCATGCAGCACAAGCATTCAGCGATTACCCCCTAAGCGCGGCAGTGAGCAAGCAAACCGCCGCCATTGCGCGCGGCGGTATTGTGAAATCACTCGCCTTCTTGGGCTATATCACCTCGGAATGTTTGCCGCCATGCTTGTGGCGACACACCAAAATTTTGCTTGAAATGATGACGCATTGATACCGGTGAACCAAAGCCGACTTGTGCGCTGATTTGCTCGATATTTAATTCACTGCTTTCCAATAAATCTTGCGTCATCGCCAGCCGCTCATTAATCAGCCACTTACCCACAGTAAGCCCACACAATAGGCGAAAATGCCGAGTGAAAGTACGGCGGCTCATCAGCGCTTTGTCGGCGAGGCTATCGAGCGTATGCGGAAGTGCCAAATTCTGCCGAACCCATGTAATCAACTCGGCCAGCCGCGAATCACGCGCTGTGCTAGGCAGCGGTTGCTGGATGTACTGACTTTGCCCGCCTTGTCGGTGCGGCGGCACCACCAGCCGACGAGCAACGGCGTTCGCAGCACTGACGCCGTATTGGCTACGCAGCAAGTGCAAACAACAATCAAGTCCCGCGGCCGTACCCGCCGAAGTATGGATTTTTCCATCATCGAGATACAACACATCGGCATCGAGCTTTACAGAAGGAAAGCGCTGGGCAAAGTCTTCGGCAAACGCCCAATGCGTCGTCGCTTGTCGACCGTCAAGCAGCCCTGCCTCAGCCAACACATAAGCCCCCAAACATAAACCCACCAAATGCGCACCACGATCTGCCGCCGTTTTTAGCGCATCGAGTAAAACCTGCGGTGGTTTTTCTGCCGGATTACGCCAACTAGGGATAATAATCATCTCGGCGAGATCCAGAACCGATAAATCGTGCATATCACCCACGGTAAAACCCGCCGAGGTGCGCAAGGGCAGTTTTTCAAAGGCGCAAACCCGCAAGTCAAAACGCGGTGCGCCGGGATGATTTTCGCCAAACACCACGCAAGGTACCGACAAATGAAACGGGCTAATTTGATCAAACGCGACGATGGCGACGATGGGACGTGAAGTGTTGGGCATAGCAGCAATTCATGACAAGGTATTGGCCCAATCTTAGCGTATTTTGTCAATTAGGCCACTGTATTTACGAGATCACTCGACCGATAATGAATGCTCTATCACTTTGATCGGAGCCCCATGATGACCCAGCCAACACAACGTGCATTATTAGTGATTGATTTACAAAACGATTACTTTCCTGGCGGCGCATTCCCGCTATGGAATACCGACGCAACCTTGCTCAATATTGAGCAAGCCATCGCCAAGGCAACAGCAGTTGGCACACACATCATTCATATTCAGCACATTGCCGACCCAAGCTTGGGTATTGCCCCCTTCTTCAACAAAGGCAGTGTTGGCGCAGAGATACATCCAAGCATTCTCGCAGCAGCCCCAGATGCACCAGTGGTCATCAAAGCCTACGCCGATAGTTTTCACCACACCGATCTAGAAGCCACTTTGCAGAAGCTTGGCGTCACCGAACTACTCGTCTGCGGCATGATGACGCAAAATTGCGTGACACATACCGCGATCTCGAAAGCAGCAGAAAAATACACCGTCTCGATTCTGGCCGATTGCTGCACCACCGTCAGCGAGATGATCCACCTCATCGCCCTCAACGCCGTTTCAACTCGTGTGCCATTGGTCAAAAGCGTGGATGTATTGTGATTGATCTCCTCGCAGACGACCCTGCAATTTAATACATACCCAATCGCAGCATGTGCAAAAGGTTTGCACATGCTAGTCAGTATTTTTTTGATGCTGTATTAACCGATACACATTGCAAATAAAGCCTTGCAATTAAATACCCCAGTAGAGGGTATTCGACGCGAAGTGGCAATACGCCAATCGGCTTAGGGATTCAGCGTGGTGTGCGATGGTTGATTACATGACTGCGGTATGGTGCGTAATATTTTTAGCGATCACGCGCCATACCGTACTGGGCTGCAAGTAGCTCACAGCAAGTCAGAATTAAAACTTATTACCGACAAAAATAAGGCCATCATCACGTGCAGTGTTCAGAGTCAGCGCATACAGGCGATTATTTTTTGCATTGAAATAGCTCACCCCTTTGAATGTTTGATTCGCAAATGCACAAGGGCTGCTACCAAATTTAATTGCCGTGTCATAAGCATTGCTATCAAGACGTGGTATGACCGTTCCAGTGATTGTGCAACCCGATGTACCGCGGCCACTAATCACACCCGAAGCTGAAATATTCATCGTGGCATTCTCAGTACCTGCAGACGTCGCAACCCAGCCTGAGAAACCGCTTACAATTTGGCTCAACACTGGCTTATTCTCAAAATCAGCATCGTACTGACTCACGAAGCTAGAACCCATATAACGAGGATCGGTATAGCTAATCGAACCATTTAAGTTTTTCTTATCCACATAATTGGCAGAAACCGTCACCGCCAGAACCCCTGACCCCTCAAGATTAAAATCTTTGGCATTGCTAGATTGGAATACCCCATTTTTTGAAGTACTACCACCTTGCACTACACCAGCAATCGAATCGGGGCTACCTGCCGCCGAATAAATATTATAAAAAGTACCATCGCTGAGTACGAGCGTTGTCACCGTTCGATTGGCATTCGTTTTACCAGTCCATAAGCCTGCCGAAGAACCAAGTACGGGTGCCACAGTAGGCTGTGGTGTTGCGATCGCCAATGGCGTCGCCGTAGGTGTCGGTGTAGTTATCGCCACGCTATCACCACCGCCACCACCACAAGCAGACAACAGAGCCAATAAGGCGCAAGAAAATATCCCGTTTGTTTTTTTCATTATTTATTTCCAAGAGTCAAAAATTGAACCGATAGCCCTTCTTGTGCAAAAAAACTAAAATCAAATCATCAGCAAACCATGCCCAAGCAGCAGTACAGCCCAGAAAAAATCACATCGGCATATTACACCACGTCCTTACAAACCTTTCACAAAAACAAAGCATTGTCATATTCTTGCTGCACTCCCCGCAAGTCCCCTATCGCCGCAGATTGCTGCACGCCATCAGTACTGTAGATACTAGATTGGCGGGTTACGCAAGAAGGCTGCCCGCCCTACGCTTAGGGTATTTAATTACAGGGCATTATAATCAATGCCTATCAATCAATACCCCAGCATCAACGCCCTTCCATCACGCTAATCACGCTTCGCCCGCCGGCGGTTTTTTGTACGCTGATTTTGCTGGCGATGCGTTCGGTCATTTCTTGCACGTGCGAGATCACGCCGACTTTTCGGCCTAGCGCTTGCAGGCCGTCAAGGGCGTCCATGGCGATACTGAGCGTGTCGGCGTCGAGGCTGCCAAAGCCTTCGTCGATAAAGAGCGACTCAACGCGCACGCGCTGTGATGACAGCGATGCTAAGCCTAGCGCCAGCGCCAGCGAGACCAAGAATGATTCTCCGCCCGAGAGCGAATGCACCGAGCGCGCCTCAAAGCCCATGTCTTGATCGATCACCATTAGCGCCAGCGTGTCGTTAATCCTTTGCAAGCGGTAGCGGCGTGAGAGTTGCTGCAAATGCCGATTGCTATAGCCGAGCAGCACGTCGAGCGTGTATTGCTGGGCGTAATTACGGAATTTTTTTCCATCGCTGGAACCAATTAAATCACCGAGTTGCGCCCAGCGGCGTTGGATGGTTTCTTGCGCGGAGATTTCTAGCAGCAGATCGGCGGCGGCGCTGCGGCGGGCGTCGTCTTGGGCGAGCTGTAATTGTAAGCTCGCGGCTGTGCTCTGCGCGGCGGCTTGCTCGCTGCTGATGGTTGCGGCCTGCGCTTGCAATTGCGCCAGCGCTGCGGCGTCCTCAACATTGACGAACTCGGGCGGTTGCGCTTGGTGTTGCTGCTGTTGCAGACGGCGCTCTTGCAATACGGTTTGCGCGTGTAATAGCGCTGTATCGAGCGCCAATAGCGCAGCGCGCTCGCTGGCCAAGCCTGCGGCATCCAATGCCAAACGTTGCCGCAGCACAGCCAGCTCAATCCCCTGCTCGGCTAGCCATTGATCGAGTTGCTGCTGTGCGCTATGCGCTTGCTGCTGCCATTGGCTCAGTTGCGCTTGAGCTTGCGCTAACGCGGTTTGCTCACGAACGACTTGCTGCGCAGCCGATTGTGCAGCGAGCTGGGCTTGGCTTTGCTGCTCTTTGGCGCTGAGCAAGGCTTGCGCCAATTGCGCCTCAACGCTCGCTACGCTGTGCCCGGCAAACAGCGCCTGTCTTTCAGCCTGCAACGCGCTTAACGCCGCTTGCTCGGCATTGAGTTGCGCTTGCAAGCGCTGCTGCTCGGCGCTAGCTTGTTGCGCGGTGGCGAGCAGTCCAGCCACCGTTTGCGCCAATAAGGCCGTGCTTTGCAAGCCGCTGGCGTGCGCGGTGTATTGCGCCAACCACTGCTGTGCTTGCTGTTGCCAGTAGGCTTGCTCGGCCAGCGGATCGGCCTGCCAACGGCTTTGCCAATCGGCGTCAAACTGTAAAGCCGGAGCCAATTGCGCCAAACTGGCGGCGCAACGCGCGGCATGCTCTTGCTCGGCGATTTGCGCGGCAGCCCGTTGCGTGGTGATCTGCTGCAACGCGCTTTGGCATTGTTGCACAGCATCTTTCTGGCTTTGCTCTACTAGGCGGGCTTGCTCTAGCGCTGCTTGCGCGGCGTCTTTGGCCTGCTGCGCGTGTTGCCATGCGGCTTCTTGCGCTGCCATGGCATTCGCTTGCGTTTGCAATGCTGTGTGTTGCTCGGCAAACCATGCGGGCTGCTCAGTCTCAGTAATCGGGCTGATTTCGGCCCGCAAAGGGTGCGCTTGCCATTGCAAAAGCAGCGTATCGCGCGCGGTGGTAAGGCGAGTGATTTCGGGGCGGATTTCGGCCAAAGCGCGCTGGATGCTGGCGAGCTCGGCGCTCAATTGGCTGTGTAAGCTCAATTGCTGTTGTTGCTGCTGCCGCTGCGTAGCGACTTCGGCTTGCAAGCTGACCAGCATCGCTTGCAACTGCGGATTAGCACTAACGTAAGGATGATCAAGCGCGCCGCAGACAGGACAAGGCGCATGGTCTTGCAGCGCATCGCGTAGCGACTCAACGTTGGTGTTACACGCCGCTTCGGCCAATTTGAGCGAGCGCTCGGCTTGCGCCAAGCTGGCAGCAATCAGCGGTTGCTGCTGCGTTAATGCAGCCCAGTTTTGCTCGGTTTGCACCTGCGCCGCTTGCTGCGTTTGTTGCTGCTGCGCGTATTTGCCTAGCTGCGCCGTGTACTCGCTGATGCGCTGCATAAGCTGCTGGGCACTGGCTAAATCATCGCGCCGCTGCGTCCATTGCGCTTTTTGCGCTGGCAAGCTGCCAATGTCGATTTGTGCCTGCTGGGCAGTGGCCGCTTGCCGCTGCTGCTCGGCCTGCTGCAGCGCAATTTGCGCCGTTGCCAATTGCGCGTTAGCTGCGCTGAGCTGCGCCGTTTGCGTGCTGTGCGCTTGCGTCAATAGAGCGCATTGGCTGGCTGCACCTTGGGCAGCGGTGCGCGCCGCTGCGGCTTGTTGCAGTTGCACCGCATACACCGCCCAATTCTGGGCTAAATCTTGATACTGGGTATGCGCATGCAGCCATTGCTCAGCATTAGCTAGCTTGCTATACCCATCATCAAGCGCTATTTGTTTTTGTTCGTGCTGCGCCAATGTTTGCTGCGCGGCTTGATTGGCTTGCGCCACCGCACTGTGCAGCACCGCTTGCGCCGACTGACGAATGTCGATGCTAGTGTCGAGCTTTTTAGCGGCATCCAGTTGCGGTGCCGCTGCGATTTGCGCTTGTTCGGCAGCCAGTTGCTGGGTTTGCGCTTGCGCCAAAGCGGCATTGGCCGTTTCACTGGTCTGATTGGCCGTACTTAATTGCTGCTGCCCTGCAGCGATAGCCGCGCTAGTTTGCGCCAAACTCGCGGCAATGCGATCCACATCAAGCAATAAAGGGCGGGCTGCTTGCACCAAATCGAGTTGTTGCAGCGTTTCGCGGCGTGAGGCCGCTGCGCTGTGAGCGGCGTTTTGTTCATCGACCGCAACTTGCGCGGCGTTCACACCAAGGGTGAGTTTGTCGGCCTCGGTGTACCAGCGCAGCGCGTTATTGAATGACTGCGCCGTGGTATCCAGTGTGGTTAAAGCTTGCGCAGCCGTAGTCGCCGCCTGATCGAGCTCACTACGCGCTTCAGCGCTCAATGGTTTTTGGTCGGCAAGTCTATCGTTAATCCGCTGCAGCGCTTGCAACTCAGCTTTGGCGCGGGCAAAAGCGCCTTGCGAGAGTTGGCTATAAATGGTGCTGCCGGTGAGCGTTTCCAGTAGCTCGCCGCGCTCGTTATCATCGGCTTTTAAAAAACTCGAAAACTCATTTTGCGCCAGCAACACCGCGCGGGTGAATTGCTCAAAGTTCAAACCAATGCGCTGGATGATCTCGGCTTTAACTTCGTTTTTTTTGCCGCCAATGGGCTGCATGTGCGGCAATTGCAGCAGCGTCATCGTACTGGCTTGCAAGCTGCCTTTAATACTGCCGCGCGCTCGGCGCACACTCCAGCGGGCGCGATAACTCGCGCCATCGTTGCCAACAAAATCTACCTCGGCATAACCATCAGCACAGCCACGGCGCAGCAAATTGGCAGCGTCTTGATGGGTGATTAAGTCCGTGCCATCGGGCAGCGTTTTACCGCTACCGGCTTTGAGTAAACGCGGCGTGCTCTCAAAAAGCGCCATACACAGCGCATCGAGCAAGGTACTTTTGCCAGCGCCAGTGGGGCCGCTAATGGCAAATAAACCGGCAGATTTAAGTGGCTCTTGCTCAAAATCAACGTCAAATTCACCGGCTAAAGAGGCGAGGTTTTTACCGCGTATTGCTAATATTTTCATTATTCATCCGCCCCTGCATTGAGCATTAATTCGGCCAACGCCGCCATCAATTCGGGCGGCGCATCAGCGGCATATTTGCTGCGATAGAGGCGATTAAAAATGGCATCGGGTTGCAATTGCGCTAATTCTGGCAAGGTTTCATCTTCAAGCGCCGTGCTATTTTTGTTGGCAAAGCGGGTTTCAATTTTGGCCAGTCGCACCGGTTTGCCTTCAATGGCCGCTTCAATTTGCGCGCGCAAACCGGGCTCGGGCTGCTCCAGCGCAATGCGCACCTCTAAAAACGGAAATTGCTCTGGCGCTAAATCAGCCGGTAATTCCAGCGCTGCTAAAGCCGCCAACACCTCAGCCATTGGCGCGGCTTTTTTGGGGATGCGCAATAAATTCACCGCGCGCGGCACCAATAAAGGCGTGATATCCACCACCGCTTCGCCCTCGGTATCAAAGCGCAGCACTTGATGCGGATAAGCTACTTCGGCAAACGACAGCGGAATCGGGCTACCGCAATAGCGAATATGCGCTTCTTGCCCCACCAACTGCGCCAAATGCAAATGCCCCAAAGCGGCGTAGGCGATATTGGCGTCAAACATTTTGGCCGATAGCGCTTCGCTGCCGCCAATGACAATCGGCCGCTCTGAGTCTTGCGAAACCTCACCGCCCACCATATGGCAATGCCCCAAGGCAATAATCGGCTGGCCCGCTTGGCGCTGGCTGAGCGCATACGCCAAAGTCTGTTGATAGAGCGCAGTGATGCCGGCGGTATACGGATCAAGCCCGTCGGCTAAATCGGCAACGCGCGGCACATCCCCCGGGCGTAAAAATGGAATCGCCAAACACCAAGCGGCCACGCCTTGCGCGTCTTTCAGTGGTATCACTAAACGGCTGACGTCGATTTGCCCATCCGCATCGCGCGGCACAAAGCCAATTACGCTGGCGTCCATCTCGGCTAAAAACGGCGCAGGCATTTCAAGTCGTCCGGGTGAATCATGATTGCCAGCGATAATGACAATATTGAGCGCCGGAACGCGCGATTTAGCTTGCTGCAAAAATTGATAAAACTGCTTTTGCGCTGCCGCTGACGGATTGGCGTTATCAAAAATATCGCCCGAAATCAGTAAAGTTTGCGCTTGCTCAGTCACCAAGGTCGCCAGCAACCAATCCAAAAAGCATTGATGCTCAAATCGACGCTCAAAATGATGCAAGGTTTGGCCTAAATGCCAGTCGGAGGTGTGAATAAAACGCATAACTATCCCAAAGTGAATCACTCATATGTGCTCGCAGCCAAATCAGCACAAAACGCCCCAATATAACCGAATCAATCCGCCGCCGTCAGTAAGCCAAGCTAAAGCTGCACGAATCCCTACTCCCCATTCCCATTCCCATTCCCATTCCCATTCCCGCCCCAACCTTGATCCAGATCGCGCAGTGTGCCTAGTTTACTGCGCTTGGCGTGAGTTCAAGGTATGCTGCCAAGCCGATTAAAGCTTTGCCCACCCTGCTGGGGACTCTGTTTAAGGAACGCCGATGCCTGAGCGCAATGTGCAACTGATCATCATCGACCCGCAAAATGACTTTTGCGATCAAGCCGGCGCAGCGCTGCCCGTCGCTGGCGCCAGCGCTGATTTGCAGCGCATTGGCGCGCTTTTGGCTCAGCAAGGCGCAGCGCTCAGCCAAATTCATATCACGCTTGATTCGCATTTGCCGGTGGATATTGCCCATCCGAGCTGGTGGTGTGATGCCGCAGGCCAATTACCTGCGCCGTTTACGGTGATTAGCCAAAGTGATGTTGAACGCGGCGTGTGGCGCGCGCGCGATCCGGCGCAGCAAGCGCACAGTTTGGCGTATGTAAAAGCGCTCAGCCGCAATCAACGCTATCAGTTGATGATTTGGCCCGAGCATTGCCTGATTGGTAGCTGGGGGCAAGCGGTGCAAAGCGACTTACTCGCCGCGCTCTATGCATGGCAACGGCAAACGCTCAGACCGCTACACTTTATTCATAAAGGCAGCAATCCACGTAGCGAGCATTATTCGGCGCTGCAAGCCGAAGTGCCCGATGTGAATGATGCGGTTAATCCTGCCGATACCGCGTGGTTGGCCGAGCTAGCCAAGGCCGATTTAATTTTGATTGCCGGCCAAGCGCTATCGCATTGTGTGGCCAGCACGGTGCGCGATTTAGCCAGCGCCTTGGGCGAAGCGCAGCTGCATAAATTATTATTACTCACCGATTGCACTAGCCCAGTCGCGGGTTTTGCCGAACAAGGGCAAGCTTTTATCACCGAGATGCGCGCCCGTGGCATGCAAACCGCCAGCCATTTGGCGCTGGCGCTCGATCATTGATCCAACTTAAAAGCGATCTTTGCATGACAACTTTAGTGCCTGTGATTGAGTCTTTACTCGACACCGATTTATATAAATTCACCATGATGCAAGAAATCTTGCATAGCCAACCGCAAACGCAGTCTGAATACGCGTTTAAATGCCGCAATCGCACCGCGCTGCCGCTCGCGGCTTGCCAAGCCGAAATTAACGCTCAGCTTGATCATTTATGTACGCTGCGCTTTAGCGAAGACGAGCTGGCGTATTTGGCAGGACTGCGTTTTATCAAATCTGATTTTGTCGATTTTTTGCGTTTATTTCAGCTGCAGCGCCGCTTTATTTGCGTCAGCGAATCAACACAACAGCCAGGCCAATTGAGCATCACCGTAAAAGGGCCGATGCTGCATTGCATGTTGTTTGAGATCTACGTGCTGTCGATTGTCAATGAAGTGTATTTCCGCCAATTTGAGCTCGCGCCTGCACTCGCAACTGGCCGCGCCCATCTGGCGGCCAAAATCAATACTTTGCAGCAATTTGCAGCGCAAGCGCCGCTGGCCAATCCTTTTGTATTTTTTGATTTTGGCACCCGGCGACGGTTTTCTCGGCAATGGCATGCCGAAGTGGTGCAAGCACTCGCCAGCCAAAGCAGCGCAATGCGCGGCACCAGTAATGTATTACTCGCCAAACGCTTTGGCCTTACGCCAATTGGCACAATGGCGCATGAATACCTGCAAGCGTTTCAAAGCTTTGGTTCACGATTGCGTGATTTTCAAAAAAATGCGCTCGAGCATTGGGTGCGAGAATATCGCGGCGATTTGGGCATTGCGCTCACCGACGTTGTCGGCACCGATGCGTTTTTACGTGACTTTGATTTGTATTTTTGCAAACTGTTTGACGGTGTGCGTCACGACTCGGGCGACCCGTTTTTGTGGGGCGAAAAAATCATCGCGCATTATCATAAAATGAAAATCGACCCGAGCAGCAAGCAATTGGTGTTTAGTGACGGGCTAAATATTGATAAAGCCATTGCGCTCTACCAACACTTTGCCCCGCGCTCACGCGTCGGCTTTGGGATTGGCACTGATTTGTCCAATGACTGCGGCTTAGAACCCTTACAAATCGTCATGAAATTGGTGTATTGCAACGGGCAACCGGTAGCCAAAGTCAGCGATACGCCGGGCAAAGGCATGTGTGAAGACGTCAATTTTCTTAATTATTTGTGTGACGTTTTTAAAATCAAATAAGCCTACTCGCTTAATTCCAGTACCACATTCTTGCTGACTTGTTCAGCGCCAGCAGTGATCCATTCAGTAGTAAATCAAAATGCGCTCGGCCCTCCCCTTTCATGGGGAGAGCATACTGCAATGCGCTGATCATCGCCCAGCTAAATCAGTATTGATGTTGGGTATCTACTTGCAGACTTTGTTTATTATTACCTACAAGCAAATACCCACATCAATAGCATTTCAGCACGCGCCTTTACGCCTTTAAAACCAGCCTAAAAATAAAGCCAATGTCTTGACTAAGGGTGATCTCAAGCACAAACCATACTAACCACGAAAGATAAAAGAAAGATTTAACACCTTATTTACGCCGCTTGCTCGCCAAATTATCCTTGCCGCGATTTCACAGCCACTAAATCCTTACAGATCAATATGCTACGACTAAGAACTGATGCATGCAAACCACAGCAGGCGGCAATTTGCATTAGGCATTTCCCTTAAAACGACGACACGACAAATAAATTACTAGTCATTTAAGCTACAAACCAATACCATCAGCATTATCTAATATGCTGTTAATCCAATTCAAAGTCACCATGCCGCGCCACCTTCATCTCAATCTGACTACCCATCGCGTTAAGACGCTATTTCAACTGGGTTTTACCTTAATTGAACTCATGGTTACGCTAAGTATTTTGGCGATTTTAACCGCGATTGCTGCACCCAATTTCAGCCAAATGATGGTCGCCAATCGACTGACCACGCAAAACAACGAGCTGATTGCCGCCATCAATTTAGCGCGCTCAGAAGCGATCAAACTCAATCGCAGCGTCACTTTTTGTAAGCTTGATTCAGCCACCGCCAATGCTTGCTCTAGCACGGTGGGCAATTGGCTGCATTGGGGAGTGATCTCTAACGAAGGCCTGATCCGCCGTGGCGTCATCACCATCGCCAGCAATATACAAGTCACCAGCGATTTAACCGCCAACCAACTGCGCTTAGGGGCCGATGGCTTGGCTTACAACAATAACAATTTAGCGGCTGCCAGCATGTCGATTTGGTCGTGCAGCTGGGGGCGCCCAAGCGACAATTTAATGACGCTTGCGATTGGCGCAGGAAGTCGTTTAGTCAGCACCAAAGGGAGCAAAGTATGCCAGTAAACTCATTGTCTTCGCCCCGATCACAAGCAGGCTTTAGCTTAATTGAAGTGCTCATTGGGATTGTGGTGCTATCAGTTGGTTTATTGGGTTTGGCGGCTTTGCAATTGGCCACGCTCAAGCACAATCAAAGCTCGACCGAGCGCAATATGGCGGTGATTCAAACCAATTCAGTCCTGAGCGCAATGCGCGCTGATCGCGAAAACGCCATTAACGGTCAGTTTAATTTGGCAATAGATAGCGATGTCAGCTCTGGCAGCAGTTTTGCCAGCGGGGTACTGGATCGTTGGCGCAGCAGCATTAGCAGCCAATTGGGTGAAGGCGCTAGCGGTGCGGTCAACTGCAAAGCGGCGCTATGTACGGTGACCATACGCTGGGATGATTCGCGCGCGGCGCAAGGTGAGCGCGAACAAACCATCGTCACCGAGGTGTTTTTATGAGCCAAGCACCACTACCCGCTCGAGCGGGATGCGTAACTGAGCGCGGATTTTCGATTGTCGAATTGATGATTGCCGTGGCGATTGCCTTATTGATGATTGCTGCAGTGTCTGGGGTAGTACTGTCGAGTAAGCAAAGTTATCGCAGCTCTGAGGGCTTGTCGCAAGTGAACGAAAGTGGCCGCAGTGCACTGAGTTTTCTCGAGCGCGCCATTCGTGGCACGGGCGTCATTGCCTGCGGCAATACCCAGCAAGTAGCCAATGTTTTAAACAATCCAACTTCACAATGGTGGTCCAACTGGGCGGCGATTCGTGGATTTTCTGGGAGTACGGCAACGAGTGCCGCCGCTTTTGGTAGCGGTGTTGGTCAGCGCATTAGCGGCACACATGCGATTCAATTACAAGGTATGAGCGATTCGGCCTACAGCATCGAAAGCCATAACGGTGGCTCAGCCAATATCAAGCTCGCAGGCAGTAATTTCGACATTACCGCTGGGGATATTTTAATGGTCTGCGATAGCGATCATGCCACCATTTTTCAAGTTTCAAATATCAATGGCACGGGCAATCTAGTGCATAACAAAGGCAGCGGCACTTCTCCAGGCAATTGCAGCAATGACTTGGCCTTTCCGACTGACTGCGGCAGTGGGCCGACCAGTAAATATGAATTTGCGCCCAATTCAACGGTGGCTAAATTGGCGGCGTCCACTTGGTATATTGGCAATAATGGCCGCAGCCAAGACGGTGGTCGCTCGCTATATCGCGTTGGCATCGATGGCACACGCATCGAGATGGCAGCTGGCGTCGTTGACATGCAAATCAGCTATCGCATCCCTAGCAGCACCAGCTGGGTGGACGCCAGCAGCTTAAGCAATGCGCAGTGGGATCAAGTCAATGCTGTCACTTTAACGCTAAGCCTACAAAGTGCGGAAAAAAACATTGCCACCGCAGCGACCACGCCCAATGGCCGTTTAACGCGCGAAATCACCCAAGTGATCTCACTGAGGAATCGAACATTATGATGCGCGCAGCGCCTTACCGCCCTGCACAAGCGGGACTCATTTTAATCATGGCGCTGGTTTTGCTATTGATCGCGACCTTGCTCGGCGTATCGGGAATTCGCAATGTGCTAATGCAAGAAAAAATCAGCGGCAATAATTATGATCAGTCTATGGCTTTACAAGCCACTGAATCAGCACTACGCGCCGCCGAAGCCAAGATTGAAAGCAACCCCGATATCACCGCGCTCAATGGGCAAAGCTGCCTTGCGCCAACGTTATGCCCGATTTCTCCGCCCGATGATGCCCCCAGCGGCTGGACTGATATCGACGCGGCTTTTTTAGTCAACACCGCCCTGCTTGAAGGCAAGCCGCAGTATTTTATTCAGTTGATGTCCGAAACCAATAGCGATGATGAATCAGGGATTTCTGGCAGCGCCTTAGCCAATCAATACGGCGGTAGTGGCGGGATTGTTTCACGCACTTACCGCATTACCGCGCGCAGCCATGCGCCCGACACAGCCACTGGCCGTGCCGCAGTTCGCCTACAAACCACCGTCAAAGTCGATAGGTAGCACCATGTTTAAATATCAGATCAAATCGATCACCTACTTGGTCGCGATCGCTGTTGCATCACTAACGCCGTCCGCTTGGGCGGCAATTGAGATTGCCCCTGCCCCTTTGTATGTCGGTGGTTTTGTCCCGGGTAGTTTGGCCTTAGTCCCTTCGGTTGAGTTTCCGACCATTCTTAGTCAGGCCAATGTCGGTGCTTATTCATCGGCCAACGAATACACCGGCTATTTTGACGCCAATAAATGCTACGACTACGTGAATGCCAGCAATGAAGCCGATCGCCATTTCAAGCCCGTCAGCAAAACCACCACACGCAGTTGCTCAGGCAATTGGAGTGGTAATTTTATGAATTGGGCGGTCACACAAACCATCGATCCATTTCGTTCGGCACTGACTGGCGGTTATCGCGTTCGTGACACGGCAGGCGAGACGTGGCTAGAAAAAGCCCGGCATGATCGTGGCGGCAGTTATGGTGATCGCACCAGCAACGTCGCCGGCACTACGCCGTTTAGCTGGGGTAATCTCACCATCCGCGTCGCAGGCTTGGGCAATAAGATGTATTTCACCGGCACTGGCGATGTCAACAAGCCAGCCAGCGTGCGGTCTTATCCTGATTCAATCAGCAATGCAAAAAAAGATCAGGTATTTGAAGCCTCGGTGCGCGTTAAAGTTTGTGATTCGGCCTTCCCCGAAAAAAACTGCGCGCAATATGGCAGCAATTGGAAGCCAGAAGGCTTGATCCAGCAATATTCAAGTAATTTGCAATACAGTATTTTTGGCTATCTCAATGACAGTAACGCGCTGAGAGATGGCGGCGTGATGCGCGCCAAAAATAAATTCGTTGGTGAATATAAACTCGACCCCAGCAGCAATCGTTTGGTCGCTAATAGTTCGCGCGAATGGGACCCGAGCACCGGGATTTTATACCGCAATCCAGATTCAGCCGATGCGGCAGATACCAATGCGGGCATTCAAGACAGTGGCGTGATTAACTATCTGAATAAATTTGGTCAGATGACCACACGCGCGCACAAAAGTTTCGACCCGGTGAGCGAACTGTATTACGCGGCAATCCGCTACTTTAAAAACCTCGGCAATGTGGCGAGTTATTCCACTTTATCCGGCGATAGCAATCAGAAATATGAGCAAGCTGATGGCTTTCCGGTGATTACCCGCTGGGATGATCCGATTAAATACTGGTGCCAAAAGAATGTGATTTTAGGGATTGGTGACGTCAATACACACCGAGACAAAAACTTACCAGGTAGCAGCAATAGCAGCGGTGAGCCTGCCATGCCCAGCGAAGTGAGTAATGACAAAACCATTAATGTCGTGACCGCAACGCAAAAAATCGCGCAATTAGAAGGCATTAACATAAATGCTAATGCGCAATTTACTGGTCGCGACAACTCAGCGTTTATCGCCGGTTTAGCGTATGACGCCCACACCGTGGATATGCGGCCCGAAGGCAGCACCAGCAGTAGCGAGCTACTCAAACGCATTAAAGGCATGCAAACCTTATCAACGTATTGGGTCGATGTACGTGAAGGCGGCATTTTGGCTAACCGCAGCAGTAATCAATATTGGTTGGCGAGTAAATACGGCGGTTTTAAAGTCCCGAACGACTTTAAGCCCTACGATAGTCAAACCACCAGTATTGCCGATGCGCTGTGGTACACCACCAAAGACATTTTATCGACTGGCGACAAGCGTCCAGATAATTTCTTTGTCGCCAGTGACGCGCAAAATATGGTCTCGGGCCTGACCAAAGCCTTTGCCAGTATCAGCGCGGAGAGAACCAGTTCGGCCGCTGCACTCACTTCGTCGAGTAATAAAATTGAGCCCGGCGTAGCGGTGTTTCAAACCACGTTTTCTAGCTCCAGCTGGAGTGGTGATTTAAGCGCCTATGCCATCAATCAAACCACGCAAAAACCAGAAACTACGCCCTTATGGAGCGCCGTTGCTGCGCTACCTAAGCCAGCGGATCGTAAAATTTATTTTAATCAAACCCCACAAGCGGCCTCAGGCAAGACAGAATTCAAATCTGGCGCCAGCGGTTTAGATACAAGTATATTCACGACGGATATCGTTAACTACTTACGCGGGGATCGCAGCAAAGAAGTACCGAGTGGCGCTTTTCGGGCACGCAGTAGTGCACTCGGTGACATTGTGAATTCAGCGCCAGTGTATGTCGGCAGTCCTAATCCTCGGCTTTATGCCAAAGACGCCAGCTACGCGCAATTTGCCAAAGATAAAGCCAATCGCACGCCGATGGTGTATGTCGGCGGTAACGACGGCATGTTGCATGGGTTTAACGCCAAAACCGGTGTTGAAGTGTTTGCTTTTATTCCCAATGCGGTACTCAATCAGCAGCTGGCCAACACGGCCTCACCCGATTACAGCCACCAATACTTTGTCGACGGTGAAATCACCGTGGCCGATGTGTATGTCGGTAGTCGCTGGAAAACCATCTTAGTCGCCAGCCTAGGCCGAGGCGGGCGGGCGACTTTTGCGCTAGACGTGACCGACCCCAACAATATGTTGCCAATGTGGGAAAACAATCCGCAACGTGCACCAAGCATCGGCCAAGTACTGGGTAAACCAGTGATTGCGCAATTGGCCAAAGGCAGTTGGAGCGCCATCATGGGCAACGGCCTTAATAGTACGGGCGACAAAGCCCAATTGATGATGATTGATATCGAGAGCGGTGATGCCAAATTTGTCGACACCGGCATTGCAGGCAATAACGGCCTGTCTGCCGCCGATGTGTGGGATACCAATAGCGATGGAATTCATGACACCGCCTACGCAGGCGATCAACGTGGCAATCTGTGGAAGTTTAATCTGACAAAAAACAACCCCACGGCCATCAAGCTGTTTAGCGCCACCAGTAGCTCCGGCGCCCAAGCGATTAGCGCCGCGCCGATTGCCGTCGTGAACCCGAAAACCAAAGTACGCTGGGTGTTTTTTGGCACTGGCCGGTTTTTAAATAGCAACGACTTAAGCAATAAAGACGTGCAAAGTTGGTATGGGATTATCGACAGCAATCAAGCCGTGGATCGCAGTAACTTGATGGTGCGAAGAATCCTCAAGGACGGCGCGACCACCAATGGCTCGATTCGCGTGATGTCCACACCAAGCCCTAATGATATGCAAGGCAAATCGGGCTGGGTGATTGATTTTAAAGGCTCGGGCGTTGCCATTGAGGGCGAGCGAATGTTGCTGCCGAATCAAATTCGCGGCAATAGCTTAATCGGCACCAGCCGGATTCCGGACGGGAGCGATCCTTGCTTACCCGAAGGTCGCGGCTACACCATGGCCATCGATCCATTTAGCGGCGCGAGTTTAGATCAAGGCTTTTTTGATCTCAATGGCGATGGCAAAGTCGACGAAAAAGATCAGATTGACGGCGCGTATGCCAGCGGTGTTGGCTTTGATAGCAGCCCCAATGCGCCCATTTTTGTGGGTGACGGTATGATTTCCAGCTTGGAAAACGCCGGCACTTCACACATTAAAACCCAAGGCAAATTAGGCCGCATCGTTCGCACCTCTTGGCGTGAAATTTTAGGAGTTTAAGTTGAAAATCCCATCCCCGCGCCGCGCTGCGCATGGTTTTACGTTGATTGAAATGATGATTGTGGTGGCCATTATTGGTATTTTGGCCGCCATCGCCTACCCCTCGTACACGCAATACGTAGTGCGCAGCCATCGTGCGGCGGCCAAAGCGTGTCTTTCTGAGCAAGCGCAATTGATGGAGCGCTATTACACCACGCATATGAATTACACCGGCGCGTCCCCAACGCTGGCTTGCCAAACGGAGAGTGGCATGGCAACGCGCTATCAATTTACGACTAATATTGCCAGCGCACGCAGCTACACCGTTACCGCCACCCCGCTTGGCACGCAATTGAGCCAAGACACGCAATGCGGCGCGCTCAGTATCGATTCACAAGGTGGTAAAACCGCTAGCGGTAGCGGCGGCGCAGCCGCTTGCTGGTAAAAAAAACGGCGCTGATTTGCAGCGCCGTTTTTTATCCTACCTGCCCACTCAAACTGGGCACAGCGTATGAATGTCTTCGCCGCGTATCGTGTGTACGGCAGTACCCAAATGCGCCGGTTTCACCTGCTGCGTCCAAGGCGACTTAGCCAAGGCATGTTTCATATCGGCATAACCAGCATTGCGCCGCTCTAATATAGACGGTCGAGAGAATTCTGCATCTGAATCGGCAATCTGCTCACCGCTAGGTTGATACACCAAGTGCACAATATCAAAGTGGGCGTTGCCATTATGCGCGCTTAGATTCAAATCATCGCTCACCGCGCTGATATCGACATTAGCGCCTTGCGAGACATGATGCATCGCACGGCGATGATTATGTCGCTTGGCCAAGGAATCAATATGCTGCCGAGTACGGCTGGCGTATTGAATCTGTTTTTGTCGCCACGCCACACTGTCCATATTGCGCGGCGCTGGCCCGTGTGCATCCCATAAATCAATCATAAACACCAAGGTGTCGCCGTCGAGCTCACTTTCAAAAATCGCATCCAATGGCGTATTGGATACACAGCCGCCATCCCAATACAGCTCACCATCGACCTCAGTCGCTGGGAATCCCGGTGGTAATGAGCCGCTGGCTAAAACATGCTCTGGGCCGATGGTTTGCCGATGATTATCAAAAAAAACCAAGTCGCCGGTGGTGACCTTGGTGGCGCCCAACACCAATTGCGCGCCTTGATGATTGATCAAATCAAAATTAGCCAAACGCTGCAATGTCGCCCGCATTGGCGCGGTATCGCAAAAACTGGCGGTCTCGGGCGGCATATCATTCAATAGCAAAGGGCTAGGAAAGCGTGGCTGCCAAAAATTGGGCTGCCCCATGGTGACCGCTTCCATAAAGCTCAATTTGTTATACATCCGCCGCCAATCGCCCTGCAGATATTCACCGCTCATATTTTTGCGCGAAATATCTGACCACAAGGCATCAAGCTGGCTTAAACGATGCTCAGGGGTATTGCCCGCTAAGATGCAAGCATTAATCGCCCCGATTGAAATACCCGCAAAAAAATCCGGCTCTAAGCCAGCTTCGTGCAACGCTTGATACGCGCCAATATGATAAGCCCCTAAGGCGCCACCGCCTTGTAGCACCAAGGCAATTCGCGGTTTTTGAGATGATTTTTTTTCTGCCACAGCCATCAATCGCTCCTTTATCCAATAATCAGCAAACCGGTTTTATCTTTTGCATTACGATAATCACGCTATTGCAAAAAACATTGCTGCGCCGCAGCAAATAAAGCGTAGTCGATGAATGGCGCGTTGGCATTATTTTTAATCATCAGTTTCATACAGCGCTATTGATCAAGATCCTGAAAGTATTTAATTCAAAAACTTTCAACTATCTGTACAATCCCTCGCAATTTAGCTGGTTAAAAAAACAACCAGCCTAGCCTAAAACCCATTCGATTCATCCTGCCTAAGGCCCCATGATGCTGCGTTTTTTTCTGTTTTTTTTGTTCATAAGCTCGGCGCACGCCGAAACACTCAGCGGCCATATTATTGGCATTAACGATGGCGACACCGCTACGTTACTCACTACTGATAGAAAGCCAGTCAAAATCCGCCTATGGCAAATCGACGCCCCCGAACGAGACCAAGCTTTTGGCGAAAAATCCAAACAATCTTTATCCGATTTAATTTATCGAAAAGACGTCACCGTGCAAGTCGACACCCAAGATCAATATGGTCGCAGCGTCGGTAAAGTTTTTGTTGGTGGGATGGATGTCAATTTGGAGCAAATCAAACGCGGCATGGCTTGGTTTTATACCCAATACGGTAGCGATGAAAAATACCGCGCAGCCGAGAAACAAGCCAAGGCGGCTAAATATGGTTTGTGGATCGATCCTGCAGCTGAAGCGCCATGGCAATGGCGCGCCAGTGGTAAAACCAGCCGCCCAGCCGTAGTGAACTCAGCCACCAACCAAGCGGCACCCAGCAAAACGGCCACCAGCAACCCGCCTGCCATCGTCAGCAATTACCGCTGTGACGGCCGACAACACTGCTCACAAATGAGCTCTTGCGCAGAAGCGACGTATTTCATCAAAAACTGCCCCAATGTCAAAATGGACGGCAATAACGACGGCATTCCTTGCGAAAAACAATGGTGTAAATAAACGCGATTTGCATTAGCCTCAGACATCAAATCCAACGCTGAGGCGTAGAAAAAAATCCAACGCAGAGACACAGAGACGCAGAGGAAACCAAGCAAAAACATCAGCAAAACACGGTTTAAATCATCGTGTTTGCTCCATTCTGATTTGGCCTTTCTCCGTGCCTCTGCGTCTCTGCGTCAAAAGGTTTTATTGCGTTTAGGGTTTGATCTGACTTGGTTTTTCTCTGCGTCTCTGCGTCTCTGCGTCAAAAAGGTTTTGATCAGTGCGGCATAACCAACGTTTGATCCTCATGCCGCAACTCAATCCACTGAACAAGTTGCGTCCCAGCGATTAATTGACTTTCACCTCAAGCACTCCCGATTGAATCGACAATTGCGTGTCTTTCATAATCACCGGGCTAGGGACTTGGCCGTTTTGCAAGGGATTGATTTTTCGGAAGGTGCATTGCAATTGCGTCGGGGTTAGTTTCACCAGCGCGTAGCCTTGTGCATCGGTATCGGCGTAACGAATCCATGGATTATTCACCGGCGCAGCACCCGTTGCTGGGTTGGCAAATGGATTTAGAAACGGTGTGACTTGGCTGGCGGGGATCTGCGCCGCAGTGATGCCGCCGCCGACTTTTTGCGCGATATTTTGCGCAATAAAACCCGCCAGCGTTTGCGCGGCGATGGATTTTTTAGTCGCCGCCAAATTAGCAATCAGCGCGGCAATGGTTTGCCCAAGTTGCCCGCCAAGCAAATCATTAAAGGTATTGACCTCACTACGGCTTAGGCCGGCAGTGGCGACAAAGGCTTGTGCTGGCACGATTTTGGCGTTAATTGCCCCCGTTACAGCGGCGCTCACTTGGCTGCTATTACTTAAATCGCTCACCCCAGCTTGCTGTGCGATACCGACGCTGAGCATTTGAATCGCAATCTGCTCGGACCCCGCTTCACTACTAAACACCAAAGCCTGCGCGCTCGCCAAAGCCGGGTCACGCACGGCACTGGCAAAATAATGGTAGAACGAATCGCTACTCATTCCAGCCGTCACCAAATCGATCAATGCTGGCGTATTGGGCGGCGTAGCGCTGTAGTCAGCATGCGCCACACCGGCGTAAAAACTATGAATATCACCAGTAATGGCCACTACATTTTTGATTTGATTTTGGCGAATAAATTGCAGTAAATCGCTGCGCTCGGCATTAAATCCGTCCCACTGATCGGCGTTAAGGACCAAGTCTTGCTGCAAAGCGCTCGGTACGCCCGGTAAATTGCGGGCGTCTAAGCGCATTTTGAGCAAAGACACTTCATTGCCCCACACTTTCCACTGCGCTTTGGAATTTTTAAGCGTGCTTTTCCACCATTCGCGCTGGGTTTTACCCAAAATCGACACCAGCGCCAACTCGTCGCCCTGCGCTTTACCGATGGCCATTTTTTGCGCTTCCACCGCGCTTAATTGCTGGCTAGGCACTAAGTAACGACTGCCAATACTGCTGCCTACTGCCGCCTCGGGCAAGATATGATCGGCGCGGTAGAGTCGCTCGTCGGTCATCACCAAATGCATCAGCTGGCCAAATTGGAAATCGCGATACAGTCGCACGGTATGAAAACTGCTGGCATTGGCGTCAAACACAATATCTGCCGGCATAAACTCATACCATGCTTGATTGGCCGAGCGGCGACGCGTCGTTTCATGCTTGTTATCCCCGCCGCGCTGTGGATCGTAAGTCCCATTGTCGTACGTGGTCGCGTCGCCCCAGCAATCATCCGAAAACTCATGATCATCCCAGATGGCAATCATCGCAAACCGCGCATGCACCTGCTGCAAACGTGCATCGCTGCGGTATTGTTTATAGAGCGCGCGGTAATCGGCCAAAGTCAGCGCATAGCGCGCACCGGAATTGCCCGCTTTAAACGCACCATCGGGCAGTTTTAAAGCGCCATGCCGGGCTTCAACCTGCCCAGTTTGAAAGTCTTCACCAATCGTTTCATAAATATAATCGCCAAGATGCACGATAAAATCGAGATCCTCAGTCAACAATTGGCTAAAGCCACCCCAGTGATGAATGCTCCAATCCTGACAAGACAAAAACGCAAACTGCAATTGCGCTAAATCAGCATTGGCTGCCGCTGCGGTTTTAAAGCGCCCCACCATCGAGCGCGAACCATTCACAATAAACTGATACCCATAGTAGGTATTGCCCGCTAGACCAGTTAATTTGTGGCGTACACTATGATCCCACTCAGAGAGTGCCGCCAGAGTCACATTAGCAACCACTTTGCCAGTCAAAACCCCTTCGCTCCCGGTTAAGCCTGCCGGATCGCCCTCAGTCACCAATAACTGAATCGTGCTATTCATTGCCGCACCATGGCTGGCAATTGGGTCGACATTGCGCGGCAAAACGCGAGTCCATAATACGATGCTGTCGCTGCGCGGATCGCCAGCCGCAACGCCTTGCGGAAACTGATACTGCAAAGGATTAGGACTCGAACTTGGGCTCGGGCTCTCCGTTGGCCCTAAAGCGGTGTCAGTACCACCACAAGCAGTGAGCAACAGCGGGCTAGCAGCGCTGGCAGTCATAAAGCCAGCAAGACGAATAAATTGACGGCGATCCACGGTTTTCTCCCAGAAAGAGCGCCATCCTCCTCGCCTTGTATTGCAGAAATATAAACGAGTGTTTTATTTTTGATTCTGTTGTAAGCGTGCCAAGCCGCGTTGATCTTTAAAATGCAGAACCCAAGCCACCGGCAAGCTATTTTTAAGCTCTACCCATCCTGATGAAAGTAAGGGCTTAGCCGTTCCACCTCAATTATCGTTTTAATTCAGGCATGCTGCGCTTTTGATTTTTTGGAGCGCAGCATGGGACGGTGGATTGATGCTTTGCAATGGGTTCAACGTTGGCAGACTAGCGGTTTAACTCAAGCCGAGTTTGTCCGAGTGCACCAGCTTAAACGCACTACTTTTTCCAGTTGGCTGCGCCGTAGCCGCCTCGAATCTGCCGACGCATCTTCAGCTGCAATCACCGAACCGCAGATCGCCCCGAAACCATCGGCGTCAAGCATCGTGCCCGCACAATGGCCCGCACCCGTTGCGGCGCAGTTGCAGTTGAATTTCCCCTCCGGCGTGACCCTGACTTTGCCTGCGGCGACCGATCCGGCTTGGGTCGCGGCGTTATTGCGCGGTTTGGCATGATGCCGCCATTCACTTCGCTGCAATTGGTCGTCGAACCGGTCGATATGCGCCTTGGCATCGAGGGTTTGTCGGCCAAGATTCACGCCTGTTTGCAGCGTTCACCCGTCGAAGGTGCAGCGTATGCGTTTCGCAATCAGCGCAGCAATCGCCTCAAAGTGTTGCTGTGGGATCGCTCTGGCGTCTGGTTGGCGCAACGGCGTTTGCATCACGGTCGATTTATTTGGCCACAATCGGGCGATGCTGTGTTTACGCTGGATGCGGCGCAGTGGCAATGGTTGGTGAGCGGTGTCGACTGGCAGCGATTAGCGCCGCCACCGCTGCCAGAATATGTCTACTAATTCACGCTGCGGATGGATAAAATAGTTGTCGCAGTATTACCCTATAAATCATGAAGGATATGATTTGTATGGCAATACCCAGTAAAATCAAAGCATGGATCTCGCTCAAGAACTCGCCAATTCAAACCTACCCGCCGCAGTCCGCGCGGCGATTTTGGCGCAGTCGGTACTCCTTGCTCAGCATACTGAATTAGTCACTCAGCAAGATCAACAACTCAAACAATACGTCTCCGACATCCAAAATAAAACGCAAACCATCGAAGCGCTAACGATGGAATTGGCCTATCTGCGCCGCATGCGTTATGGCGCTAAGACCGAAGTGATGAATCGCGAGCAGCGAGATTTGTTTGAAGAAGCCCTCGATGCCGATATGGCGGCGCTGGAAGCCAAACTCGCCGCCGAGCAAGCCAACAACACCCCCGAGGTCAGCGATAAAAAGCCACGCATTCGCGCAGGTCGCCAAGCCTTACCGGCGCATTTGCCGCGTACCGATATGGTTCACGAGCCTGAATCATGCAGTTGCGGCCAATGTGGTCAGGGTTTAGTTAAAGTCGGCGAAGACATCAGCGAGCAACTGCATGTGCAACCGGCGGTGTTTAGCGTGTTGCGCCACATTCGCCCGCAATACGCTTGCCGCAGCTGCCAAACGATGAGCGCTGCGCCGATTCCGGCGGCGATCATCAATGGCGGTTTACCCACTGCGGCCACTTTGGCGTGGGTGATGGTCAGCAAATACATTGATCATTTACCGCTGTATCGGCTACGACAAATCGCTGAACGCAGCGAAGTGCCGTTAGCGGAAACCACGCTGGCCAGCTGGGTAGGCACCGTTGGCTGGTGGTTGCAGCCATTGGCGGATCGATTGCGTGAACGATTGAAAGGCGAAACGGTGCTGCATGCCGATGAAACGCCAGTCAAACAGCTTGATCCGGGCAAAGGCAAAACCAAAACCGCGTATTTATGGGCGTATCGCAATACGCCTTTGAGTGGCAGTGCGCCGATCATTTTGTTCGACTATCAAGGTGGTCGCTCGGGTCAACACGTCCGAGATTTCCTCGCCGATTGGCAAGGTCAATTGATGGTCGACGACTATGGCGGCTACAAAGCGCTGTTCAAAACCGGCGTGATTGAGCTGGGCTGCTGGGCGCACGCACGGCGCAAATTCTTCGAATTGCATCAAGCCAACGGCAGCCCGATTGCCGCAGAGGCACTGCGTCGAATTGGCGAATTGTATGCACTAGAAGCGCAGGCCAAAGATTTAAACCCCGAACAACGCCGAGCGCTACGGCAGCAACAAGCGCAACCTAAACTGCTCGAATTCAAAATTTGGCTGGATGAAACCGGTAGCAAAGTTGCGCCCAATAGCGCACTCGCGAAAGCGATCATTTACAGCCAACGGCGTTGGACGGCGCTTGAACGCTACGCCCAAAGCGGCATCGCGCCAATCGATAACAATCCGGTCGAAAACAGCATTCGGCCGATTGCGATTGGCAAAAAGAACTGGTTATTTGCGGGGAGCGAGCGCGCCGGTCAACGCGCTGCCGCAATTCAAACGCTACTGGGCACCGCCAAACTCAACGACCTTGACCCGATGGCCTGGCTCACCGACACCCTAGAAAAGCTCCCCACTTGGCCGAACAGCCGCATCGACGAATTATTACCGCTAAGAGCGCTAGCAGAAACTTAAGCGTCAAGGCGGTGGAGCGGCTGAGCGCTTACTGATGAAATCCAAGCCAACAAAAAGCCCTGCAGGTATTAAGCTGCAGGGCTTTTTTTGATTGATCTAGGGAGCAATACTTAATGCGTAGCCAGATGAATAAAGATTTGAGCACCAACCAGCATAAAGTCATCATCGACAAAATACGGGTTCGCGTGCAAATAGTTATTGATGCCTTTGCTGCTATTACCGCTACCTAAAAAGAACATCGCACCGCGTTGCTCGCGGGCGGCGTTCACCATCAGGCTAAAGTCTTCGCTGCCGGTCATTGGCTTGCAATCGGCTTGCAGTAGCTCAGCAGGAATAATGGCTTTGGCTGCGCTAACCACCCGTTGATACGCATCTTGATGGTTAATCACTGCAGGGTAACCGCAGTAATCCATGCTGGTAACAAAACCACGCAAGGTGCTTTCTTTAACAATGCCATCAAAACTATTTTTTAAGATTTGATCGGTATTGGCATCCATGGCGCGAATTGTGCCGCGCGCTTGGGCATGATCGGCAACGGCATTAGGAATCGTGCCGCCATGAAACATACCGCAGCCAAAGACGGCAGGGCTAAATGGGCTGGTTTTTTTGGCGACAATGTAGTCAAAGTCCATGACGATTCTGGCGGTTTCGCGAATCGCATCCAAGCCTTTTTCTGGTGTTGAGCCATGCGCCGAAATGCCTTGCACCTCCAAAGTCCAAGCCGAACCATATGACGACATCACACCAGCATTAATCAACACCGTACCGCATTCGCGTGAAGCGTCGTTATGCAGCGCATACACTTCGTCAACGCCATCCATACAGCCCAATTCAACCATTTTATCCGCGCCCGGAACGCGCATGTCTTCTTCGGCCATTTGGAAGACAAAACGCACATTGTGCTTTAATTCTTCACGGTGCAAAGCCAGATAGCGCGCGGCAGTCAGCGCAATCGTCATATGCGTATCATGACCACAATTGTGTGCGCAGCCGGCATGCGTTGAGCTGTACGCATTGTCGGTTAGATCATCCATCGCCAAGGCATCCATATCGGCACGAAATGCCACGCGGCGCGCGTCGGGATTGATTTCTAAATCAGCAATAAATCCAGTAAAACCGGGATACGTCGTGATCTGGTAACCCACTTCACGCATCAAGTCTTGGCAGAACTGCGTGGTTTTATGCTCTTGACCGGATAATTCAGGAATTTGATGCAAGTGGCGCCGCGTTTGAATACTAAAGTCGTGCAACTCACGCAATTTGGCGTTCAATTGAAAAGCATTCAACGTGTTCATTTAGATAATTCCTTTCATTTGGAAGCCGATTTGCGCCACCAAGGATGCGCCAAAGAAGCAGCTCGTTGAAACAATCAAGAAAATCACAATGACTTTCCACGACATTTTTTTCAATTCTTCCATCTGGCCACCGACCGACAAACCAGCAAAAGCCAGTAAAGGAACACAGCAAGACAAAAACGACACTTTACCAATCGACTCTAAAAAGTAAGCACGAACCAGTGTATCGGGCAGGCAAATCGCAATCCCGATCAAAGTGGCGTAGGCAAAAGTCGGTAGGGACGATGGAATAAACTGTTTGGCAACCAGTGATAAAAACACCACGATCGACATCGCTAAAAAGCTATGCAGCATGTCAACAATCGGCGTTCCTGTCGTCAGGAGCTGGGTAAACATGGCTAAGATAATCGCCAAGAACACCAATTTCATATCAATTAAGATGGCTTTCATTGAATTTAGCCCGCCTTTTTATTACAAAATTTATACATAAACTCAGCCAGCGGAATACCAAGGTAGGTCAACGACAAAGCCCCCAACACCGATGACAATAAATTGGATGCGGCTGCGATACTGAGCACTTGTTGCGCGAGTTGCGGCTCTAAGCCATTAATTAATGCCCCCGAAGCAGCGCTGAGCATTGAGCCACTGCCCACACCAGCACCAGCCGCCAAGGCCAATGGATTTAAGCCGGTCAATGGACCTAAACTACCCAAAATACTGAACCATAAGGTACCAACCACTGAGCCACAGAGATAAATCGCCAGCACGCCAACATACTCAGGACTACCCGTACCAAATCGGCCTTGAATCACCGCAATAGACGGCTCGCGGCTAATTGACGAGCAAGCGCCGATGGCTTTACGGCCAAAACCAAACTTCACCGCCAATGGAATCGCGATAAAAATCGGTAATAAATTGCCTAATTCTTGCATCACCAAAGGAATACCGGCGGTAACGATAATGTCCAGATTCGGAATAATCATGCCTGCGTATTGGGTACCAAGTACCAAGAGGCAAATACCGACCATTTTGGAGCAGAAGTTTTCTTCTTTTTCAGTAAAAATCTGGCCCCAAGCTTTAACTTTTTGCTTAGTCCAATTGACTGATAAACCCATGCCAATCATCACTGCAAACAACATCGGCAAGATCGGTAATTTAGCGATGCCGACATCGATTTCTTGTTTGCCAATAATAAATTGCGCGATAAAAATGACAATCGCAGCGACAATCCCACTGGTCACTGCAATTCTTACTCCACTACGACTAGGGCCTAACTCATCCGCTGGCGGCGTTGCGCTGGCATGATCCTGATTTGTGGACATTATTTTCCTTTGCTTAAAGCATACCCAACGGTATCGTTTCCGAATGCTAGCGATAGTAAGGCAAGCCCAAAGGCTAAAAATTGACAGGTATCAATTTTTAACAGTCGAGCCGTAGTGACATAATGCCAAGTCAAAGTGAGCCCAATTAGTAAGGCAATGTGTTAACCACTGCGCTTTAACCTCAAAAAAAATCACCATAAAAACATCACGATAAGCATCGTGCAAGCATGAAAACAGCTTTAAAGAAGATTTAAAAACATGTAATACAACACCATCTGATTGATTAATTTACACACCACAGTAGCGCCAATTCAGCACTCGCACGGCAGCGCTGGCTCGCTTGCGCTATACCAAATGATCGACTCGTCACAGGGCAAGATCATGAGCAATTACCGCATCGAAACTGATTCGTTTGGCGCCATTGAAGTGCCAGAGTCGGCATTATGGGGCGCGCAAACGCAGCGCTCTTTGCTGCATTTTCATATCTCAACCGAGGCGATGCCGACTGAATTAATGCAGGCTTTAGCGCGGGTTAAACGCGCCTGTGCGGCAAGTAATCAAGCGCTGGGTTTGCTCGATGCCAATAAGGCCAACGCGATTATTGCCGCTGCCGATGAAGTGCTCGCTGGGCAACATGCAGCGGCGTTTCCCCTTTTGGTCTGGCAAACAGGCTCAGGCACGCAAAGCAATATGAATATGAATGAAGTGCTCGCCAATCGAGCATCTGAATTACTCGGTGGCTCGCGCGGTGCAGCGCGCTTATTGCACCCCAATGACGACGTGAATCTTGGGCAATCGAGTAATGATATTTTCCCCACCGCGATGCACGTTGCCGCCGCGCAAGGGATTCACAATGAATTACTGCCCAGTTTAAGCCGCCTGATTGACAGCCTTCACAGCAAAGCGGCTGAGTTTGCCGACATTATCAAAATCGGCCGCACGCATTTACAAGATGCAACCCCGATCACGCTCGGGCAAGAAATATCCGGCTGGTATAGTCAACTGGAGCACGCCGAACACATGCTCAAACTCAGTTTGCCATCTTTATGCCAATTGGCCGTTGGCGGCACGGCCGTCGGCACGGGCCTCAATACCCATCCACAGTTTGGCGCTCGCGTTGCCGCCGAATTAGCCTTGCAAACGGGTTTACCTTTTGAATGCGCGAGTAATAAATTTGCCGCTTTAGCTGGGCACGATGCGATGGTTAGCGCGCATGGTGCGATGAAAACCTTGGCCACGGCCTTAATTAAAATCGCCAATGATATTCGTTGGTTAGCCTCTGGCCCGCGCTGTGGCTTGGGCGAATTACGCCTACCTGAAAACGAACCGGGCAGCTCAATCATGCCCGGCAAAGTCAATCCTACCCAGTGCGAAGCGATGACGATGCTGTGCTGCCAAGTATTGGGCAATGATGTCGCCATCAGCATCGGGGCGGCGTCAGGCAATTTTGAACTCAATGTCTTTAAACCCTTAATTGCCTATAATTTTTTGCAAAGTCTGCGCCTATTACGCGACGGCATGGCTAGCCTAACGACGCATTGTATTGTCGGCATCGCTGCAGAGCGCGAGCATATTGCCGCACTGCTTGAGCAATCCTTAATGCTGGTTACCGCGCTAAGCCCGCATTTGGGCTACGATCAATCGGCCGAAATCGCCAAATATGCTCTGAAACAAAACTGCACTTTAAAACAAGCTGCGCTGGATTTAGGCCTGTTAACTGCTGAGCAATTTGATACTTGGGTGAATGCCAAAGCGATGACGCATTCCTAACAACAAGGGCCGCAAATGCGGCCCTTGTTTCATGCAACAATCCGACTCAGTCAATCCAATTCAGTCAATCCAGTCCAAGCGATGAATAGGCCATTACTGACAAGCGCCCAAATCTTGCCACGGCATGGCACTACCTGCATTGCGGCTTGGCCGCTCGCCTTGGCTGAGCCACTTGGCTTGATATTGCCGCCCCTGATCGGTGACAACACTACCCGCTGGATAACTCACTTGGCTTTGCCAAGGGCTAGCGCAACTGAGCGTTTTTGCGTTCATGCTCACACTACGCAGCGTTTGCAATGGCTGATTGGCCGCGGCAATGGCGCGAATTTCGCTAGCTGGTAATGCACGATTCCACACGGCTACATCGTCAAAAGCCAAAACAAATTTTTCTTTCGGGTAGCGTTTGTAGTAATCACCACGGGCATCTTCGTTGAGCGCCCAGCGTTGATAACTTGGCACGATTTTTCCCGTCACATTGGCATACGACAGCACACTTTCGCCAATCAAACCGGCGGCATTGCTGGCATAACAGCGCATGCGTTTTTGCGCTGGCTCCAACACAATCGCGACATACACCCAAGCGCCAGTTACCATTCCTAAATACGTATCGGCGCGATTGGTTCCGTCGCCGATATTAAATTTAAAGCGGCCATCGCCCGAATGGCCAATGGAAATACCGGCATTTTTGCCCGATGCCCAGTCTTTATTGGCGACAACACTGCACATATTGGCGCCCATATTGCTTGGCATTTTGACCCAAAAACCTAAGGTAAAATCAGCGGCACTCGGATCAAAAGGCATAAATGCAGCACTACCCTTAGTGGCATCAAGCTGCAAGGCAGATAAATACTTGGCGCCAGCGCTATACCCTACAGTACCAACTGACGTTAACGCCGCACTACCGATCTCGTCATTGAGTGTGTTTTCAAATTGATAATAATGACTCACTTGGCTAAGTATGGCGGCGGTAAATGGCGCTTGCAGCGGCGGCGTGGGCGTGGGTGCCGGAGTTGGCGTAGGCGTGGTGATGCCTGCAATCGGCAAACGGCCCGGATAAGTTTGGCTGATACCGCCTTCGATATGACCGCAGTATTCATAAATAAACCGGCCGCTACTATCATTGGCAAGCAAAATCATCACGTCATACCAATTATTCAGCGTCGAAATCGTCCAGCTGGCGCTGGCATTTGCGCCAATCACTTGCTGGCTGCGCTGCCCAGTTAGATAGTCATCGACATACAGCGTTAACACCGCGGGTGCGCGGTTTTGCACCTGCAGCGTGATAAAACCCCCATTTAAATTGGGCAGCATGCTGATTTGCGGATAAGCGCCATTTTGCCAAGCATTGGGCAATAAACTACCGGCAAAGCGCCGATAAAAACTATTTGGGCCATGAATCGCCAAATCAAACTGCCCAGCAGTGGCGGCGGCACCATCAATGATTTGATTTTGCGCGCCGTTACTCGGCACGGTGACAAATATCGGATTAAACACCAAACTTTGATAACCATGAATATCAAAAGCGGCTGCTTGCGCCCCGCTATTACTCATTTGCAGCGTAATTTTTTTACTCGCCGTATCCACCACGGCATCGACATTCACTTGCACCGCCACCGGTCGTAATGGCCGCGAGCCACCAGCCGAGCTGATCGGCGCCCCTGTTTCTCCATTCGGTTGTGCGGCCGGCAAACTGCTACAGGCAAAAGCGGCATCACTGGCCAAAATTGCGGTATCGGGTAAACCCGTTGGATAGGCATAAGGGCTGGCCGTAAAGTCAAAACCATCCATTAAATCTGCGCATACACTGCGCCGCCACGCACTGATATTCGGTTCTTGCACGCCAGTGAATTTTTCTAAAAAGCGAATCGTCGACGTTAAATCACACGTTTGGCTATAAACATAACCGCCGATACTCCACGGTGAAATCAGCCACGTTGGCATGCGGTGGCCTAAGCCCAGCGGAAAGCCATTTTTCCATTCATTGGCCGTGCCAATCGGCGCAGTGGGCGGCACAACGTGATCAAAAATCCCGCCGTTTTCGTCATAGGTATAAATAAAAACTGTTTTTTCCCATACAGCAGGATTGCTCGCTAGTGCATCTAAAAAAATCTTGGCGTAATTAGCGCCAGCGTTTGGTGCATGGGCTGGGTGCTCAGACAGCGCTGCCGGAGCAATAATCCAGCTCACCGCTGGCAAAGCATTGTTGGCCACATCCTGCGCAAATGCATCGCGGCTACGCTTGACCATCCCATTTAAATACAAGGGTGAACTGGGCAGTGCAGTTTTAAATTTAGTAAACCACGCTAAGGCATTGTCGTCATAATTGTCTTGCTCTTGATACATTTTCCAGCTGACACCGGCAGCTTGCAGCCGCTCGGCATAGGTAGTCCACGTGAATGGAATTGTTTCGCTATTGTCCATTACCGCGCCAGCCGACCACAGCCCTTGACCGTTACTACCACTCATTAGAAATAAGCGATTGGGATTGGTACTGGTATTGCTTGCGCAAAAAAAATGATCACACGTGGTAAAGACATCGGATAAAGCGTGATGGAAGGGAATGTCTTCGCGCTGGTAATAACCCATCGCATAATTGCCTTTATTGGCAATCCACTGATTCATTTGCCCGCCATTAAATGCATTACGGCCAGAAACCCAATCATGCGTGACATCGACCATGCACTGGCCATTGCTGGTTTTGCTATTGAGGCGAAACGGCCAAATTGACTGATTATTGGCATTTTTTTGCGCAAAAACGCTACTGCCATCGGGTTGGCGTAATGGGTGTGGATCATTAAAGCCGCGCACGCCGTTCAGCGTGCCTAAATAATGATCAAATGAGCGGTTTTCCTGACTCAAAATCACCACATGTGCCACCGAAGACAAACTACCGCTACTGGTTCCGGCGGCTAAAGCGCGTTGCACGCTCAAAGGCAAAGCGGCCAATGCGCCGCTGGCGCTGGCATATTTTAAAAACTGACGACGATCGAAACTCATGACTTCTCCTTAGAAAAGTCAGCATCGTCGTCTAGATGTATTGAAGTTTTATCACGGCCAAATCAATTTTATATGACATACAATAATTTGTTCTATATGAAATCGACCTCTTAGCCGCGCAGCCTTATGCCGTAAGCTGACGCCTTACCGCAAGCAGCATCAATAAAAAAAGGGCATCCGAAGATGCCCTGTTGTTAATTTAAGACGCGATGCATTTAAATGAGCCGTAGCGCCATTATTTTCCCTGTGAACCAGCATACTTGCTTGCTAGATCGGCTTGCTCAGCGCCCGAAAGTCCCATGTGATTCATATCACCAGCATGTACGGCGCTCATCGCAAAAGTAAACGCCAAGGCCAGCATTAAGAGAGTTTTCATCGTCCTACTCCTATATCGATTCATCCGGCTTTAGCTATAGCGCCTACTGATTTGAAATCGGGCTAAATAGCGCTCAACGGCGCGACTTAATTGGACTATCGGTGGTTTACCTTCAGCCTGAAAATCCCTATCGCCTTGCTGTCAGTTTGAATCTGGCTCATGTCCTTCTTGCTGAGCTCTGGCAGCTGCGGCACGTAATTTATCTTTTTTACTCATTCGAGCGCCTTTAATACCGCCCTCACCCGAACCAGCAACGGCCTGCTCTTGCGCAATAAAGCCATCGATTTGCTCGCGTGCAATGCGCATTTCAAGCCGTTTTTCCAGCAATCTGAAATGCGCTTCACTATGCGGCGTGACTAAGCTAATCGCCACCCCACTGCCACCCGCGCGCGCAGTGCGGCCAATGCGGTGCGTGTAATCGGCCGGCGAGCGCGGTAAGTCAAAATTAATCACGCAAGGCAAGTCGTCAATATCAATCCCGCGCCCAGCTAAATCGGTCGCCACCACCACTTGTAAATTACTGGATTTAAATTCGGCCAAAACTTGGCTACGCCGACCTTGGCTAAACTCACCATGAAACGGCGCGGCTTTAATCCCTGCGCTGGCTAAATAGCGCGCCAATTGTTCGGCGATATTTTTCGACGCAACAAACACCAAAGCGCGCGCATCGCCACTATCTAAAATCAACTGCACCAATAAATCCGCACGGCGTGCCTCATCCACCACAATCGCACGTTGCAAAATATCCGGGCGATTTTCATCGTTGTTTTCAATAATAATGCGTGTGGGCTGCTGCAAAATGGCATCGGCCAGCGCATTGACATTGCTTGGAAACGTTGCCGAGAATAATAAATTTTGTCTAGGACTAGGTAGCAAAGCCAAAATACGATTGATTTCTTCGCTAAAACCCATATCCAGCAAGCGATCGGCTTCATCGAGCACCAGCGTGGTAAAGACTTCGGGCTTAATGGCATTTTGTCCGATCAAATCGAGCAAGCGCCCCGGCGTGGCCACCAACACATCCGCCCGACCACGCAATTGCATCATTTGTGGATTGATCGATACACCACCAAACACCGCCACCACTTTAATGGGCTTAGCCAGCGTTTGTACTAGCGATTTGATTTCTTGCCCCACCTGCATCGCCAACTCACGCGTTGGCACCAAAATCAACACCTTACGCCCAGCGCCTTGCACCAATTGCAATAAAGGCAAAGCAAAAGCCGCGGTTTTACCCGATCCGGTCGCCGCCTGCGCCAGCACGTCCTCACCACGTAAAATCGCCGGAATGGCGGCGGCTTGAATCGGCGTAGGCTGAAGGAATTTTTTTTTGCTGGCAGCAAGGGTCAGAGCGGGCGATAAACCCAAAACGCTAAAGGGCATAGCAGGCCTTAATCAAAGAATATGTCGTGCATGATACCAAGTGAGGGCAACACTGACCGAAAAACATCGCGGTTTAGCTTTGCCAACGGCAAAACCAAGCCATGAATTGCCCCGATTACAGCGACAAAAAAGCCGTTACGTAAATTACGTAACGGCATTCATCGTTGACCAACTCATGCTGCAGCATTTAAATGCTGCACTTCAAACTAGGCAAAAAAAGGTAATATTCAGATTTGGTGTTGATGCTGTGCCGCGCTCGTCGAGCTGGGGCTTAAAATCCCGTTCAAGCGCACCGAGTGAGGAGAGAGACAAACGGTTTTATCGTTTGGCTCACGACAATCGAGGGCACAGCGGAGCTGGGCGCGCTCGGGGCGCCTTTCTTTCCCCCTCTTTCTTTGGCGAGTCAAAGAAAGAGGGTCCCCGTCGCGGACTGCGACTGTAAAACAATGTGCCGCAGGCACTTAAAATCATCAACACGTAATTTGAACATCGCAAAAAAAAGTATGTATATCTATGCAGGTTTTGACCTACAAGTTAAACATAGCGATACCCTAGCCATCACTATTTCTACTCATCTCGTCAATCGGCGTTGCTGGTTTTTCGGTGGCGAGGATTTTATCGATGCGGCGACCATCCATATCGACCACTTCAAACTGCCAGTTTTCCCATTGCGCAATATCACCGGTTCTTGGCATTTGCCCCAACAGCAGCATCACCAAACCACTTAAGGTGTGATAACTGCCTTTTTCTTCATCCGGTACCGTCGGCAAGGCCAAGCGATCTTTAAGCTCAGGAATCGGAATCAAGCCATCGAGTAACCACGAACCATCCACCCGCTGCACCGCCCATGCGTCGTCACTATCCTCGGTAGTGAATTCGCCGGTTAAGACTTCAAGTACGTCTTGCAACGTCACCAAGCCTTGCACTTCGCCGTATTCATCGATCAAAAAGACCATTTCAACGCCGGAAGTACGCATTTGGTCGAGTAACTCTAGGCCGCTTAACGTTTCTGGCACAAACACGCAAGGCTGCAAATTGCTGGATAAATCAATCGATTCGCCTTTGAGCATTTTTTGCAAAATGTCTTTGGCACTTAAAATTCCGAGCAAATTATCAAGCCCATCTTGGCACACCGGAAAGCGTGAATAACGCGCTTCAGACACAATCGCCATGTTTTCTGCGACCGAGTCATCTAAATCGAGCACAACCATTTCTGAGCGTGGCACCATCAAGGACGCCACTTTTCTATCGTCTAAACGCAGCACATTTTTCATCATGGTGTGCTCATGCTCTTCGATTAAACCGGCCGCTGAGCCTTCGTGCAACACGGCATCGATTTCATCTTGCGTGACGCTTTGTTGGGTATCTTGATCGGCACCCAGTAAGCTCAGTACGCCTTTGGTTGAACCCGTAAGTAAGTGCACAAAGGGGCGGGAAATCAAAGCTAAAAACTGAATCGGCCGGGCGATTAAGCAAGCAATTTTTTCTGGACTGATTTGTCCAAGACGTTTGGGGACTAATTCACCAAACACAATCGAAAAATAAGTCACCGACATCACCACCAGCACAGTGGCGATAGTGGTACTCAGCTCAGGGCGCATGCCCGATTGGATCAACCACTCGGCAAATGGTTCGGCCAGCACCGATTCACCAACAATACCGCTTAAAACCCCAATCGAGGTAATGCCAATTTGCACCGTAGACATGAATTTAGTCGGTTCATCGGCCAGCTTTAAAGCCGCTGCTGCGCCTTTGTTTCCCGCTTCTGCCATTTTACTCAGCCGCGCTTTGCGTGAGCTAACCAAGGCCAACTCCGACATTGCAAATAGGCCGTTTAGCAAAATCAGCCCCAGCAGCATGAACACTTCCATGAATCAATCCAAATTGTAAATAATTTGTATAGATGCGGCTAAAGCCAAAAAATTCAATGCAAATGCGACCGTTTAGCGTGGTATTTTTAAATGTCACCCCATTTTCGTAGCAAATTATGGTAAATCCCGGTCATTGAAATCGCCGTTTCGGTGTCGCCCATATCTTGGCGTAACTGGCGAATATTACGATCCAAATCAAAGAGTAAGCCGCGCTCAGCACCGTCTTTAATCATGCTTTGCAGCCACATAAACGACGCCACGCGATGGCCTCGAGTAATTGGTTCAACGCGGTGCAAACTACTCGATGGATACAACACCATATCGCCTGCTGCAAGTTTGACTTCGTGCACGCCGTAGGTGTCTTCAATCACCAATTCACCGCCATCGTATTCATCTGGGTCAGAAAAAAACAACGTTGCCGATAAGTCCGAACGCACCCATTCACCGGTGTCGGTAATGCGGCGCATGGCATTATCAACGTGCATACCAAAACCCATACCTTGGCCGTAACGATTAAATAACGGCGGAAAAATTCGCTTGGGTAAAGCGGCAGAAAAAAACAAATCATTTTTAGCCAGCGCCGCCAAAATCACCGCCCGCACTGCCACCGCATTGGCTTCATCATTGGCCAATTGCTGATTGTTTTTGACTTTGGCCGACTGGCTACCAGCGGTAATTCGCCCGTCCAACCAATCGGCTTGATCTAGCCGTTCACGGCAGGCTTTGACGGTTGCCAAATCAAGTACTGCGGGGATGTGTAACAACATACAAAACTCCAGATTTCAGATTTCAAACATCAAGCAAAAACACAACCAGACTCGCCATATCTTTGCCATTTAGTGACCATGTTCAGATTTGGTATTGATGGTTTTAAGTGCCTGCGGCACATTATTTTACAGTCGCAGTCCGCGACGGGGACCCCAACTCTTTGTCCGCCAAAGAGTTGGGGGAAAAGAAAGGCGATTTTGATCTCGCCCAGCTCCGCTGTGCCCTCGATCGTCGTGAGCCAAACGATATAGCTGTTTGTCTCTCTCCTCACTCGGTGCGCTTAGACGGGTTTTTAAGCCCCAGCTCGACGAGCGCGACACAGCATCAACACCTAATCTGGATACGCTCAATTTAATATAGGTATGTAAATATAAGCCATGCTATTCAACGCCGCCATGGCAATACCCAAGAAATAAAACTCAGATTGCTTATCAATGGGTTGAAGTGCCTACGGTACGGCATCAACCCAAAGTCTGAACACCAACTAAAAACCAGCAACAGCAAAGCCCTGCATTCAATGATGTGGACTTTGCTGTCTTGGTTTTACGACTTAATTAAACTTATAGCTGGCGCTCAAACGGGCAGAACGCTTAGTGCCCGGTAGAGTGAAGCCTTGATACAAACCTTCGTAATGGTCGGTATCAAATAAGTTGTACACATTAAGCTGCACGCTGACATCGCGGTGATTCCATTCGGCCATTGCATCCCAACGCACATAGCCCGGCAGATTCACGATATTGTCCAAATTGGTGTAGCGTTTGCCCATGGCGTTAAATCCGCCACCGACTTTCCAATTGCCGTCGATTTGATACGTGGTCCACAAATTGGCGGTATAGCGCGGCGCATTGTCCGGCAGATTGCCTTCTTGGTATTTGCGTTGTGGATTAGTAATCTCAGCAATCACCGGATCCATCAACGCCACACCGGCAAAAATTTGCCAATCTGCGCTCAACTGCCCTGCGGCTTCTAGCTCAATCCCGTCGGTATAACGGCGACCCGACAGCAAATACGGTTTCACGACACCGGGCTCGATATCGGTTTGTCGCTCATTAGTTTTCTCGGTACGGAAAATCGCCGTGCGCAAGGCCAAACGGCCGTCATACAAATTAAATTTGGCGCCAATTTCGTAGTTGGCGTTTTTTTCTGGATCGGTCAGCGCGCTCTTTGGATCGGTTGAATACGCCTCAGCCGATGGATTAAACGACGTACCGTACGACACATAATACGATTGCACCGCAGACGGCTGATAAATCAAACCAGTGCGCCAGCTCCAAACATTGTCGGTGCGGCCGGTATTGGTCGCAGCGGGTAGTTTGGTGAAGGATTCATTGGTCGTTTCAGCTTTGAAATGATCGTAACGTGCACCAAGCAAAACTTTCCAGTGCGGGTTTAAATCAATCATGTCTTGCAAGTAGAACGCCACGGTATCGGCGGTTGAATGCGCCGCAACAGTATTGACTGGTGCGCTGCAATTGGGCGCGCCGCCTAAACTTGGATTACCCACGGTGGTCGACGGCATAATGCATGGTCTTAAACCGGCATCATTGGGTTTAGCCGTGCCGCTTAGGTCTAATTGCATGCGGCCGGTGCTGGTGAGTTTTTCGCGCGTTAATTCCATCCCCGCCAAAATGCTGTGGCGGATGGTGCCGGTTTCTACATCCCACAAGACATCGGTTTGATTGGAGATGATTTCTTGATCGCGCATCCGTAATTTACGGCCACGATTAACCTTCGTGCTGTCGCTTAAAGCGTCAGAAGGGCTGGCAAATTGCAAGCCCGGCGCGCTAGCGCGTAAATCAAGCTGGTATTTACCCAAGCGCGTGCCGTTTTTTAGCAATAAATTCGGGGTAATTTGATGCTGGAAATTCAAGCTCAGCATATCGGCCACGGTGTCTTCCGAATCAAAGTCGCGTAGACCATAAAACTGATCGACTTTATCGATCGGTTGGTCCGTACCATGAATCGACGCACTCTTACGGTAATACGGCACGCCATAATCGGGCACGTTGTTTTCTTCGTAATGCAAATACATCACGCTCAGTTGGGTCGGCTCACCAATACCAAAGGTCACCGTCGGCGCAACGCCCCAACGATTCATCTCGGCGCCATCGCGAAAACTATCGGCTTTTTGCCCCATCACATTCAAACGAATGGCGGTGTTGTCGTTAATGGCTTTATTAAAGTCGCCCTCGGCGCGGTAATAGGCATCGGTTCCCAAGGTGGTGGTCACTTGGTTTAAATCGCCTTTAAAGGCTTTTTTACTGACTTGATTCACAACGCCGCCAGTTGAACCACGGCCAAATAACATCGATGCTGGGCCGCGTAATACTTCGACTGAATCAATAAAAAAGGTGTCGCGATTGTATTGCGCGGCATCGCGGAAACTATCGAGATACAAATCATTGGAAGCGCCAAAGCCACGAATGCGAATGCCATCGCCACTGGCGCCACCTTCAGCAGCATTAAAAGTCACGCCAACAGCATTGCGCAGCGCTTCTTTGACCGTGTTGGCATCTTGATCGTGCATTAATTCTTGGGTAATGGTGGTCACCGATTGCGGTACATCAAGGGTATCTTGCTGCATACGGCCAACACTCACGGTTGGCGCGTTATACGTATTAGAAGTGCCATTTTGACTGGCTTCAGCACTCACTTCAACCGGCGCTAATACCGCCTCGGCAGCATGTACGCCGCCAGCAACGGCGCTGAACAACGCTGCTGCTGCGGGGAATTTGGCAAAATGCCGAATACCTGATTTATCTCGCATGAGTATCTCTATTAATTAATTTTTGAACAAAAAAAAGGCGGGGTTAACCGCCAAAACGAGGGTAAGTGCCCAAACAATCATTAACCCTCTAACGCAGCCAAGACAGCAGACTGGGGCGCGAGAGGCCAGCAAAATCTTGCTTAAGCAAATTGAGTTAACAGGACAAATCAGCCTCCTTGCCCATTGGTCATCAGGCCAATTTTGCTTAAACCGGCACGCTGCGCTGCGGCCATGGTTTGCGCGATTCGCTCGTACTGCACGGTTTTATCGGCATATAAATGCACCTCAGTTTGCGGATCGGCTTTAAAAACGGCGGCCAATTTAGCGTCTAACTGCGCTGGATTGAGCACCGTTTGCTCATCGAGCAAACTGCCATCGGCTTTGAGCGTTAAACGCAGCGGCGTTTTAACCACCTGCTGCACGCTGGCCGTCGCCTTTGGCAGCTCGACTTTGACGGCATGCGTCATCACTGGCGCAGTCACAATAAACACCACCAGCAGCACCAGCATCACATCCACCAACGGCGTGGTATTGATTTCTGCCATTGGCGCGGCATCTTGCTGCCCAAAACTACCAAATCCCATTTGCAACTCCTTGATTCATTACCAGCGCGGGCCCAAGCCCGCACTGGATTTTTAATCCAGCATTAATTCACTTCGCTTAATAATTGCGCGTGTAAATCATGGGTAAAGCCATCGAGCTCTTGGCCAAAGCGGCGATTGGCGCGGATAAACGCGTTGTACGCCACCACTGCCGGAATCGCCACCGCCAAACCAGCGGCAGTTGCCACCAACGCCTCACCAATGGGCCCCGCCACCGTCGCAAGTGACGCATTGCCGCTGGCAGCAATGCCAACTAGGGCGTTATAAATGCCCCACACCGTGCCAAACAAACCAATAAAAGGTGCCACCGAACCGGTGGTGGCCAGCCAAGTTAAACCACGCTCCATCTTGGCCGTTTCTTGGCTTAAACCAGTACGCAATTGCCGCACTAAATAATCATCAAGTGCCACCGCTTTGGCCAAACCTCGGCCTTCGTGTGCACGGTAATGCTGCAAACCAGCAGCGCCCGTTGTCGCCAATTTTGCCGCTGGTGATTGATTCTTGGCCGCCAAATTAAGCGCGACTTGCCAATCGCTCGCCTCCCAAAATTGGCTCATAAAACGCTGCTGATGGCGCTTCATCACCCATAGCAAGCGTGAGCGCGCCACAATCACCACCCAACTGACAATCGACATCAATACCAATAAACCAAATACCGACTGCAAAATCGGGTCGCCCGAATGCAAAACCAAAGACAAATCCATCATCAACCTCAAGACTTTTTAATAGAAAAATGCACCGGCACAATCACCGTACCCGCTACCGCATCTTGGCCGCGCTTGGCTGGAACAAAACGCCATTGCGTCACGGTGTTCTGCGCCACCCGATCTAAGCGCGGATAACCACTGCTTTGCTGCAAACTCACCGCTTCGGCGCTGCCCGTGGCACTCACTTCAACCCGGAGCATCACCACGCCTTTTTCACCTAAGGCCAAAGACTGTGGTGGGTACGGCGGTTTGGGATTGTTTAAATAATTGGCGTGAAAACTCGGCTCAGTCACGCTGTCGACCATCTCACGACTTTGCCCACGCGCCCCGGCGCTCGATTGCGCAGCAGGACTACTTTGCGGCACCGCGTCAGCCGTTTGGCTTTCAGCGGCTGGCGTGGTTTTTTCGGCGGCAGCCACCGTCATCGTTGCCGTGCGCTCTGGCGTCGGTGCGATGCGACTGGGTTTGGCTTTGGCGATCACGGGATTGGCAGCCGTTTTCGGCGGCGTCTTCGCCGCAGTCACAGGCTTTACTTTGGGCTTGGCTACGGGCGCAGCAGCTTGGTTAAGTTTTGGCGCAGGCTCGCCCTGACTGATCGGCACAGCTTGCAGCAGCATCGGCTCGGGCAATCGGCTAGCACTTGGCGTACTCATCACCCCATGCAGTAAACCGGCATGGGCCAACACCACCAAACATAAAGAGTATTTGTTATCGAGAATCATTCTCGTATAGTATCAAGAAGCATTCTCATTAGCAATATGCCATTGAATTTATCTTTACTTGCCGATCCGTGGCGACTTAATTCAATTGAATGGGGTGAAATTTGAATACCTGACACAACACGGTGACGTTGCGACGGATTGCGATAGGATGGGTATAGCTCGGCACTATTTAATCAAATTTGGTGTGCAGGCTATACCCAAAGACAATCTACAAATTAATGCGCATCCTTTAGTGGCGCAGCACTTTGCGATTCTTTTGCTAGGCTCGATGAAAAGTGAAACACCATTGCATTGGCAAACATAGCATCAAAGCCTTTGGCAATCATCGTCTGCACCAAAGTTTGGGCCTGACAACCGCGCTCAAGGTTTTCAATAATCCATTGCTGCCATTCGGGGGTTAAATGGGTATAACTGGACATGCACTCTCTCCATAGGTTTTATCACGGCCAGCTCGAACGGCCAGCTCGTCACTTGATCGATACTTACAATCACCACTAAAAGCGGCAACAAATACACCAAAACTGTAAGACAACGATATTATTCATCTGATTTGCAATCACTGTCACGAATCGATTTTTTGCTGTGCAAACCATACACATAATGCGCGCTGTCACGCACACGCAAGCACTGCTGTGAGTGGATGAAGGCACTGTGTTAGAATCGGCGCTTTGATAGACCAAGACCTACGGACGGGTTGGCATTATGGAACTTTCAGCACTCACCGCACTTTCGCCACTTGATGGCCGCTACGAAAAACAACTGACCGATTTACGGGCTCATTTTAGCGAATACGCATTGATCAAAAACCGCGTAACGGTTGAAGTGGCTTGGCTTAAAGCCCTCGCCAGTGACGCTGCGCTTGAAGATATCAAGCCTTTCTCTGCTGCCACCATTGCTGAACTCGACGCAGTCGTCAGTCAATTCAACACCGAACATGCACTCGAAGTAAAAACCATCGAGCGCACCACCAATCACGATGTGAAAGCAGTTGAATACTGGTTAAAAGAGCGCCTATCGGGCAACGCCGAAGTCTCAGCTGCGAGTGAATTTATTCACTTTGCCTGTACCTCTGAAGACATCAACAATCTATCACACGCCTTGATGCTCAAAGGCGCACGTGAAAGCGTGATGTTGCCAAAACTGACTGAAATCATTACCAAACTTAAAGAGTTGGCTCACGAATTAGCTGATGCGCCAATGATGAGCCGCACCCACGGCCAACCGGCAACGCCGACGACCATGGGTAAAGAAATGGCCAATGTGGCGTTTCGTTTAGAGCGCCAATTGTCGCGCATTAGCGAGGTTGAATTACTCGGTAAAATCAACGGCGCGGTGGGTAATTACAACGCACACTTGTCGGCTTACCCTGGCTTTGATTGGGAAGGCTTTTGCCAACGTTTTGTCGAAAGCCTAGGCATTAGTTTTAATCCCTACACCATCCAAATCGAGCCGCACGATTATATGAGCGAGTTGTTTGATAATTTCGCCCGTGCTAACACCATCTTGGTCGATATGAACCGCGACATCTGGGGTTATATTTCTCTGGGCTTCTTTAAGCAACGCGTTAACAAAAATGAAGTCGGTTCGTCGACCATGCCGCACAAAGTCAATCCAATCGACTTTGAAAATTCCGAAGGTAACCTCGGTATGGCCAACGCGGTGTTGTTCCATTTAAGCCAAAAATTGCCGGTTTCACGCTGGCAGCGTGACCTGACTGATTCGACCGTATTGCGTAATATGGGCGTAGGTATGGGTTACACTTTGCTCGGCTACGTTGCGGCACTCAAAGGCTTGAATAAATTAATGGCCAATCGCGATGCCATGGCTTTTGATTTGAACAACAACTGGGAAGTATTGGCTGAGCCAATCCAAACCGTGATGCGCCGCTATGGTGTGCCTAATCCATACGAACAACTTAAAGAGTTAACGCGTGGCAAAACTGGCATTACCAAAGAAGCGCTTGCCGTCTTTATTGAGGGCTTAGCGATTCCACAAGACGCCAAAGATCGCCTCAAAGATTTGACGCCAGCCACCTACCTAGGTACGGCTGAGGAACTTGCCCGTCGTATTTAAGTCTGTAGTTGCTAGGGTCTGTTGACGTTTGATTTTCCGCCGCGCTGGAGTGCTCTGGGGTTGGCACACCAAATATCAACAAACCCTAGAGCTCGGGCAGCCCCCCTGCCCGACTCTTTTTACCGTATTTAAGGAACTCACAGTGAAACGTAAAGTTGTTTTGGCCAGTAGCCTCACCTTCGCCGCGCTTGCCATCGCCTACGTCGGGGGTAGCTATTATGCTGGCCAAGCCGTAGAACAGACCATGCAAAAGCAACATGCTTGGCTGGCTAACTTGCCGTATTTTATTGTGAAATCGCACAGCTATGAGCGCGGTTGGTTTAGCTCGACTGAAACCACGACTTTGCAAGTGCGTCCTGAACTGTATCGCTTTATGCTGGAAAAAGAAGGCGAACCACTGCAAACCTTTGCGGTGACGTATACCAATCACATCAAGCATGGCCCGCTGCCCTTGCTCAGCCAATTTAATTTCATGCCGTATAAGGCTGCAGTGAACACACAATTTGTGTTTGCGCCCGATACACAGAAATTTTTAAGCAAATTCTTTGGCGAACAACAGCCGATTAAAATCGAAAATCGCATCAGCTTTAACGACGATGGGATTGTGAATTTATCCATCCCCGCGTTTGAATACGAAGAAGCCTTGTCTGGCATTAAAGCGCACTGGGAAGGTCTGACGGCCAGCCTGGATTACGGTGGTGACTTTAACCGCGTTACGCTGATTGCCAATGCGCCAGGGCTGAAAGGCGAGGCCAAAAACAAAGGCCAGTTTGCCCTGAAAGACTTTAGCTTTAACATCCAACAAGTGCGCGGCACCAGCGGCTTAATGATTGGCAACACCACCGCCAAAATCGGCCAGCTTGATCTGAATTTGGTTGAAGGCACGCCATTTAAACTCAAGTTGGATCAATTGACTTACGCCGGCGACATCAAAGAAGCCGGTGAATTTATCAATGCCAGCGCCAAGATCGACCTCAATACCTTGACGCTGGATCAGCAGCCCTACGGCCCTGCGGTATTGATCGCCGAGGCCAATCATTTGCACGGCAAAACTTTGGCTAAAATTGGTGACGAGCTCACCTTATTGCAAAAACAAAACCTTGATCGTGACCAGCTTACTGCAGCGCTCACCAACCTAGCTAAAACCCAAGGTCTGCCTTTATTGCAAAACAATCCGCAACTGGCGATCAAAAAGTTCGAAGTCAAACTCCCTGATGGCGCGCTGCGCTTTACCGGTGAAGTAGGCTTAAATGGCTTTGTCGCTAGCGACCTAGAAAACCCAGTTGATTTAGTCAATAAAATCGACGCTAAAGCCGATTTTTCGGTACCGAAAAAAGTCGTTGAAACCTTGGCATTATGGCAAGCACGCAATGTATTTGGCGGCGCCGATAGCCAAGTAAATATGGCCGATTTGGACTTTCTGGCGGGGCAATTTGTCGAAGGACAAATTAATAAACTGGCCGAGCAAAACCTAATTCGCGTTGATGGCAAATTACTAGCGGCCACCGCTTCACTAAAGCAAGGCACCTTTATTCTCAACGGTATTAAAGTGCCGCTGCCATGGGCAACACCGGCCAACGCAGAAGCCGAATAAATCCCGGCGGCAAATTAAAAACAAGGCATCCTACGAGGCGAATGCCGTTCACTTAAGTCAAGTGAGCGGCATTTTTTTCCTGTTATTTTTGACGCAAAGGCGCAGAGAAAATCAATGGCAAACCCTGAATTTCCTCCGCGCCTCTGCGTCAGGTTTTCAGGGTTTGTCGTTAAGTGAACTGTATTTCTCCTACGAAGCCTTGTTTGTTTTAAAAGCTGCGCAAGCGATGCTCTGCGCCAAAACCAATCGATAACAAGGAAAGCCCATGCAAACTTGGACCATTTTTTGTCGCGTGGTCGACAATTTTGGGGATATTGGCGTGTGTTGGCGTCTAGCTCGACAATTGGCCAATGAGCATCACTTGGCCGTCACTTTATGGGTCGACGATCTGGCGAGCTTTGCTCAAATTCGCCCAGAAATTCAGCCCGATTTAGCACAGCAAACGCTCGATACGGTGACCATTCAACATTGGCCCACGCAATGGTGCGATACCCCACCGGCTAGCGATGTAGTCATCGAAGCCTTTGGCTGCGATTTACCCAGCGAGTACCTCGCGCAAATGCAGCAATGGCCAACGAGGCCAATTTGGCTCAATTTAGAATATTTAAGCGCCGAAGACTGGGTGGCCGGCTGCCACGGCCTACCGTCACCGCAGATGGGCTTAAATAAATATTTTTTCTTTCCGGGCTTTAGCCAGCAAACCGGAGGACTACTCGCCGAGCGCGCCCTGCTCACCCGCCGTGCACAATGGCGTGATAGCGATAGCCAGCAAAAGCGCCGCCAATTAGCACCGCAATTACCCGCAACAAGTGCCGACACCCAGTTTATTTCTTTATTTGCCTATGAAAACCCCGCCCTTATCGACTGGCTCAGCACGCTAAAAGACAGCCCGACCCCGATTCATTTGTTTATTCCAACCGGCAAGGTATTGCCTCAGATCGCACAGCTACTGAATCAGCCAGCGCTATACGTCGGGCAAGTCTATCAATACGGCGCGTGTCATATGGCCATATTACCGATGCTCAGCCAAGACGATTACGACGAACTATTGTGGAGCTGTGATTTAAATTTTGTTCGCGGCGAAGATAGTTTTGTTCGCGCACAATGGGCAGGCATACCCATGGTGTGGCAAATTTACCCGCAAAGTGAAAATGCACATTTAGACAAACTCGCCGCTTTTTTGGCGCTGTATACCGCCGATTTACCCACGCAAAGTGCCGCGGCGTTAACCGCGTTTTATCAGTGTTGGAACCAAGGGGGCGACGTTGCTGCCAGTTGGTCGGCCTATTGCCAACAATGGGCAATCTTGCAAGAACACGCCAAAAGCTGGGCTTTTCGACTAGCGGAACAAGGAGATCTTGCGACTAATCTGGTCAAGTTCACCCAATCCAAGTTAAAATAGTGGATTGTGTCGAGCGTGTTTTAAAAGTACGTGGCTCGATTGATGTTTTTTGGCCGTAGCACAGCCAAGTATCAACGGATGCTCTGGTTCACACCGACAAAATCGCCGCACTCTTAAAACCCGTTCTATTTAATCTGCTTTTAGGTATGTAAAAAAATGGCAATCAAAACTGCTCAAGAAGTTCGCGCTGGTAATGTGATTTTAGTTGATGGTCAACCTTGGGTTGTTCAAAAAACTGAATACAGCAAATCAGGCCGTAACTCATCGGTTGTAAAAGTTAAAGCCAAAGGCTTGTTATCAAGCCAAGGTTCTGAAGTGGTTTACCGCGCTGATGACAAACTCGACGTTGTCACTTTAGAAAAACTCGACTGCACTTACTCTTATTTTGCTGATCCAATGTTTGTATTTATGGACGCAGAATTTAACTCGCACGACGTTGAAGCTGACAACCTTGGCGACACTCGTGGCTTGATCGTTGACGGCATGGAAGATCAATGCCAAGTAACTTTCTACGAAGGCAAAGCGATTTCTGTTGAATTGCCAACAGTCGTTGTGCGTGAAGTGGAATACACTGAGCCTGCAGTTCGTGGCGATACATCAGGTAAAGTGATGAAGCCAGCTAAACTCAAAGGCACTGACTTTGAATTGCCAGTGGCTGCCTTTATCGAAATCGGCGACAAAATCGAGATCGATACTCGCACTAACGAATTCAAAAAACGCGCAGCTTAATCGCGTTACTGCTCAGCAAAAAGCCACCGAATCGGTGGCTTTTTTATTGGCATTAAAACGATCAGATCAACGTCCGCAATAAATCCTTTCTCGACCAATTTAGCTATTCACGTAAGAAATTCACCGAGTCAGCGACTACAGTATTATCAACTGACCAAGGTGAAGCAAAATGCTGCCAAAATGTATTCCCGCGCTGATCCAAGCCAAAATACTCGACGCCTTAGCCCCGGTAGCCGATTTTTTACTGCGGCTATATCTGTGTAAAATTTTCTTTCTTTCTGGTTTAACTAAAATTCAAGACTGGAATACCACGCTATTTTTATTTACCGATGAATATCATGTGCCACTGCTACCCCCTGCTATGGCCGCTTTATTTGGCACTGCTGCCGAGCTGATCTTACCCATCTGTTTACTCATCGGTTTATTCACTCGCTGGTCGGCGCTGGGCTTATTGCTCGTGAATGCTATGGCGGTTGTGGCGTATTTTCATGTGCTCAAAACGATGCCATCGGCAATACAAGACCATTTGGAATGGGGCTTAATGCTGTTGGTCTTAGTGTGTATTCCTACGCGGCGCTGGAGTTTAGATTGCGTACTACTTCGTGCCCAAAAACCGCCAAATATTTAAAAGTTTAAATTTTCAGCGCAAAAAAAACGCCACAACGATGTGGCGTTTTTGACTGCACCCCTTGCTTTACATCGCAGCGCGATAAATTTCGCAAACTTCTTCAAAGGTAGGTTGTTGTGGATTGGTCAAACCACACGCGTCTTTTAATGCATTAGTTGCCAATGTTGGAATGTCTTCGAGCTTGGCCCCCAATTGCGCAACGCCTGTAGGAATACCCACATCAACCGACAGTTTGCGAATCGCGGCAAGGCAAACATCCGCGGCAGCGTCGTCACTTAAGCCATCTACCTTCTCACCCATTGCCCGGGCAATATCGCCCAAACGTTTGGCACACACTTGCTTGTTATACGCTTGCACATGTGGCAACAAGATTGCATTGCAAACACCGTGCGGTAAATCATAAAAACCACCCAATTGATGCGCCATTGCGTGCACATAACCGAGCGACGCATTATTAAATGCCATCCCCGCCAAAAATTGGGCATACGCCATTTGTTCACGCGCAGCAATATCATCACCGTGACGCACCGCTTGGCGTAATGATTGGCTGACGATCTCAACCGCTTTGAGCGCACAAGCATCGGTAATCGGCGTGGCTGCGGTCGATACATACGCTTCTACCGCGTGCGTTAAGGCATCCATCCCCGTGGCGGCGGTTAAACCTGCTGGCTTCAGTAGCATCAACTCAGGATCATTCACCGACAAAATCGGCGTAGTGTGCTTATCGACAATCGCCATTTTTACATGTCGCGCTTCGTCGGTAATAATGCAAAACCGCGTCATTTCACTGGCCGTACCGGCCGTGGTGTTAATCGCAATTAAAGGCAATTGGGGTTTTGCCGAGCGATCTAGCCCTTCGTAATCTTTAATATCACCGCCATTGACTGCAACCAGTGCAATCCCTTTGGCGCAATCGTGCGGTGAACCACCACCGACTGAAATCACACAGTCGCAGCCATTGGCTTGCAGCATGGCCAAACCGGTCGCCACATTGGCCGTAGTTGGATTAGGGTGAACACCATCAAACACCACACTGGCAACGTCTTCTTGTGCCAATAAATCAGTGACCGTTTTAACTACCCCAATTTTAACTAAGGGTACATCAGTCACAATCAACGCTTTTTTAAAGCCATAACTTTTAATTGTTTTTGCCGCATCGCGTAAGCAACCAGCACCCATTAAATTCACACTCGGGATAAAAAAAGCTGTCGTTGTCATGATCAATACCTCGTTTCACAGTAGAACTACAATACGTCTAGACTACTCCGAATAACGGTGTAATAAATTGACTTATATCAGAACCAACACCCACAAACTACTTCGTAAGCAATACCCACAATAGGTATAAATCAATACGTCAAACTCACTCTATCGAGGTAATTAGTGTGTTTTTTTTAATCTAGAAATGCCCGCTTAACCTGAGCAAAGCACGCATTGATTGATCGCTTAGCGCGGACGTTTATTTTTCACTTTTAGATTCAGCATCCGTTGGCCACATAACTATTGCCGCCATCGATAAAGCAATACCAATCATTGATTCGCTAAAACGCAATATTGAATTTAAATAGGGATTAATCGAGGGGTTTAAGCTTGCCATCACCATGATGATGCACACGGTAATCGATGCTAAACGGGCATTGTCTGGAATATTGAGCATTTCACACAATAAAACCGTTGCAAAAATCGTCGTGCCCATTCCCCAAAAACTAAACGGAAAAAACTGAAAGTACAGTGCACTGGTACTCGCGCCAATCAAAGTGCCTAAAGCACGCATCCACGCCGATTCAATCGTGGCTTTTTGTGTCGCCTGCAATACCACAATCGATGAAATCGCCGCCCACAAGCCACCAATACCCGCCGATTCACCTTGAAAAAACTGCGTAAAATGCACCCCAAAATAAAATGACAATACAGAAACAATCGCTACCTGTAGCGAAACATGCAAAGATCGGCGTCGAATCATCGTGCACTCCTTAAGTATTTGGCCTGCAAATGCAATCACTTCAGTGCTCGTGCAAATATTTTATGACAAGGTTTCACGGCAAGGCATGAAAACCGTAGACAGAATATCGAGTAGGGCAAAGCGCGACAACGATGCAAGACAACGCGGACTGAATCACTTAACCCTTATAACTTAGCACTTCAACCGGCAATCCCAGTTGTAATGCGCCGCCTTGCACCACCCGCGCATTTTGACCAAACACCACCGCAGCGCCGCTTTTTCTAAACTTAGCCAAACTACGTAGCGGTTCTGAATCTTTGGTGCGCTCAGCGGTATCAGGGTCGAGGGTCGTCATCAAACAGCGTTCACACGCTTTGGCTAATTCAATCTCCACCTCGCCAATCCGAATCCGCTGCCAAGTATCCTCAGCAAATGGCGCGCTATTGGCAATAACCAAATTAGGCCGAAAACGCAGCATCGATAACTCACGGCCAATGCGTGCATTCAGCGCTTGTAAAGAGCCTTCACCAATGATTAATAAGGGATAGGTGTCGACAAAGCTAATCGCCACATCTGGATGGTTTTTTAAGCGCCGGTGCGGTTCTAAGCCCAGCCACATCAGATGTACGGTTTGATTTAAATATGCAGACAACCACGCATCAGCATCGAGAGCGCCACGCCGTGCTAAAAATTCGGTTTCCCAAACATCAGCCTGATGCAGTTCATTAAACTGCGCGAGCGCGACAAATAAATCGGCCATGCCGGGTGCTTTGAGCCACAGACCATCGGGCGTGACTTCAGCACAAATCAATAAAATCCGTGGCTCAGTGCGCGCAGTGATTTGCACGCCAGCCGAATTGGCTATCATCCATTCTCGATCTTGTGGCAAGCCACGCATGTCGAGCTGGCTTTGGCTCAGTGCTTGAGCACGACATGATTTAAGGGGGTAGCGGTATAAAGCAGAAAGCAACATCGTCATGGCGAAATTCCAACAGCCGTTTTTGGATCAGAATAAGTCGCAGTGTACCAATATCGCGGCGCGATGGCGCGTTGCTCTTGTAGCTTAATCAGTTCGCCGACAGTAAATTGTAATGATCCAGCCTGATCCGTCCGCAATAGCGTCGCACCTGCTGCGGCATAGCGCGCCAACACCTCGGGATGCGGATGCCGAAATTGATTCATAAACCCCGCTGAAAATACCGCGTATTGTGGTTGCAAAGCTTGAATAAACGCATCCGATGAAGCGCTTTTACTGCCGTGATGGGGCGCAATCACAATCGCCGTCGCCGGCAGTCCCGCCGCGAGCAGCTCGCCTTCTTCAAGGCGACTAATATCTGCCGGGATCAAAGCACTATGCCAGCGATTATGAATTCGCAGCACACAGCCGCGCGCATTGTCATTGTTAGCGACATAGTTGGGATGCAACCACAAGACCTCAAAATCAACGCCATCCCAGCGCCAGCGCTGCCCTGTTTGGCAGCGTTGTTGGGTGATTTTACTGCTTAAAATCGGCTGATTGTCTGGCAAGCTATGCAAAATCAAAGCAATTGGAAAAGCTAAACGATCGCCCTGCCCCAGCAAAATCGGCGCGCCGCCAATATGATCGTTGTCATTATGCGAAAGCAATAAAGTATCCAGCCGGGTAATCCCTGCCTGACGCAACACCGGCAAAATCACGCGCTCGGCATTGGCCTCACGCCCAGTATCAAACAACAAAGCGTGTTTCCGCGTTTGCACCAGCACACTCAAACCTTGATCTACGTCGAGCACCTGTAATTTAAACTGCCCATCGTCCAATTTGGGCTGCGGCATAAAAAACAAGGGCAGTAGCATCAGCCAACCGAGCCAGCGCGCTGGAATACCTCGGGGTAATAGCAGCAAAGCTACACCCAGCATCGCTACTGGCAATATACCCATTGGAGGAGAACTGATCTCTAGCGCCGGCCACGGCCAAGTCAAGATCCATTGCAGTAAGCGATCTAAGATTGAAAACAAGCCTTCAGCCCAACGCAACAGCGTTCCCGTTGGGTCGAGCAAACCCAATAAGGCCAAAGGCGTAATCAAGACACTGACCAAAGGAATCGCCAATGCATTGGCCAGTGGCGACATCAAAGGCACCTGCCCAAATACCAGCACCAAAATCGGTAACGACGCCAACGTCGCCGCCCACTGCGTACTTAACCACAAGCGCCACGCCGGTTCGCGCCCAATACGATTGGCGCCCATCCAAATCAAATACGCCACCGCCAAAAACGACAGCCAAAAACCAACCGATAGCACGGCAAAAGGATCAAACAACAGCACCACCGCCAAGGCACTAGCCCAAATCGCGCTGATCGCCATCGGCCTAGCTCGCCACAAGCACACGGCGCCGACCAACAGCATTAATACGGTGCGCTGCGTTGGCACACTCATTCCCGCCAACACGCTATAGATCAACGCGATCAACACCCCGGCGATTAAAGCCGCACGCTGCGCGGCCAGCCTTTGCGTTAAATACGCACTGCGCCGCCAGCCATACAGCACCAGCGCCATGCCCATCGCCGCCAGCATCGTAATGTGTAAACCTGAAATACTGATTAAATGCGTAATCCCCGTCAGCGCAAATCGTTGCCACTGCGGTTTGGTGGTAATTTACAAATGAAACCTGATGTGTGCCAATAAAAAATGAGTTAATAATAAAATCTGAGCTAAAGCCATTCCTCTCCTTTCAATTTTTACTGACTTCCGCATTTATCGATTAATATTCCCACATTATCAATTACTTATTTCATCTCAGATTTTATTATTAAAATATTTCCTCTATCGTGCTGTAGTTATGTTTGTATAAAATTTTTATCCAATCACTTAAAAAATATGGATTTTTTGGGTTTTGGAGGTCTTTTCATAAATAAAACTGAGGCAAAATGTTAATTCTATAAATAAATTTGAGCTGACCGCTTTTGAATAGGGTTGCGTCGATTGCTGGACTGTAAGCTAACATCATGTTCTTCTTAGGCAACATCAACCATTTTACTTTTGCGACAGCAACTGAGTGAACCGACAATGGCTAGTCAGGTGAGAGGTATCTGCCAGGAGCGGACGGCTACAACAAACCTCGCCTCTGCTTCCAAACAAACGAGCAACTTAATGAGAAATAATCAATCTGATTGGGCGCAAGGTGTTGCACTCAGGAAGCAAGTTAACCAGATTGTCAGTCAGGATATTGATGCTGCTTATCTACTTGCAAAATCAATTCGACACCCTTGGTATCGTTGCCAAGCATTAAGTGCTGTCGCAGAAAAAGCATCAGACTTTTCAATAAACAAAATACTGAGTGAGTCCTTCCAATCTGCAATGATGTGCCATGATTCCAACCGGCGGGTTTGTGTTGCCTGCAGGCCTCTGCTGGTAGCAATAAATAGAAATCGTGAAAAGTTAATGAATGAATTCCTTCATCAGTGCATGAAAGAAATAAATTCACCTATGGACCCTTTAAGTAAATGGTGCTCTGTTGATGTTTTAATTGTCATCAAGAAAAAACAGAGCCTACTTGATTTGTTTATTAAAACATTTATTAAATCGACATCAAAAGGCTATGGATGGCGAGTCATCAGAGCAATAAAGATTTTGCAGGCAGATGATGACATCAACAAGGATTTTAGATATATCAGCCACCTTGAAAAACGACTAAATGAAATTCAGGCGTGGTCAAGAAATCAGGGCTCTACATAATTTATTTCCTTCCGCTTAGGGTCGATAACAGGTGCTAGTCGGCTACAGGCGGAACTTATTAAGAATCAGGAGGCTAAATTAATGAATTTACATCTCGTTTCAGATTTGCATGATAACTATGAGCGCTTCATTAAGAAGGTTCGTGAGTCTAAAATCGTTTGGGGTTTGAAATCTGAGAATGGCTGGGCTAATTGCGACTCAAATGAGTTTGACTGCCAAGTTTTACTTTTTTGGTCTGAGCAGGCTTACGCAAAGCGGCATGCAAAAGCAGAGTGGGCGAACTATCAACCAGCAGAAATCGAACTTAAATCATTTATAGATAATTGGCTTAATGGAATGCATAAAGATGGCCTGCTTGCTGGAGTTAACTTCAATGCCGACCTTGCAGGTTTGGAAGTCGCCCCCTTGAGTTAGCAAGCTTACTAATTGACTAGAGTGGCTCCTTTGGGTCGAAAACAGGCGGCAGTCGGCCAAATGTGGTCAACCCCCTGTTTAGTTTTATGTGCTAATAAATGTAATCATTTGGATGAATTTTATGAAATCAACTTTCTTATTACTTCTTGCTTTGCCATGCATGAGTTATGCCTCACTGTTAGATGAAAATTTATTAGTCACACTTCCAACTGGCTATAAGATGGACTTCCAGAACAAACAAGGCACCATAGTCACAACCGAAATGGTTCCTCAAGCAGAGTCCGTTAGTAATTGGACTGAAATGGTCACGACACAGGTTTTTTTAGGCTCAAAAATTAATAATGTAACTCTGGCGCAATTTCAAACATACATGGGCAAAACTTGGTTAGCTGCATGCAAAGATGGGAATGTTACACCACTTAAAAATGGTAAAGAAAATGGCTATGATTTTTCACTTTGGGTGCAAACATGTCCGTTAAATTCTGCGACAGGAAAGCCAGAAAATACTTGGTTCAAAGCAATCAAAGGAAATGATAGTTTTTATATTGTTCAAAAAGCATTTAAGTTTGACCCAACTAAAGAACAGGTTGCCCAATGGACGCAATATCTGCGTTCCGCAATTGTTTGTGATACTCGGCTTGTTGAAAGTCCTTGCCCTACTTCAAAATAATTGTATTTAAACATTGGGACGAAGCTGCCTGTTATTGCTTTCAATGGCATATTTTAAACATGATGTGGCTCACAGGCCGCAGTCGGCCCAGACTGTGTAAAAACGCGCCTTGTAGTATGATTTTGCCATGACCAAGGGACGAGGTGTTTGTTTTGAAACGCTTTATCGAAGGTGAAAGCCGAACGCAGACTACCTTACTCCCAGAATGCCTTGATGACTACATTGCTGAAGCGAATCCAGTGCGCATTGTTGATGTTTTTGTCGATGAGCTCAATCTGGCTCAACTTGGTTTCGACTGTGTCGCGCCAGCCATAACGGGACGGCAGTCCTATCACCCCAGCGTGATGCTCAAAATTTACATTTACGGCTATTTGAACCGCATTCAATCAAGTCGTCGCTTGGAGCGCGAAGCACAGCGCAACGTCGAACTGATGTGGCTGAGTGGCAAATTAACCCCCGACTTCAAAACCATCGCCAACTTCCGCAAAGACAATGGCAAGGCCATCATCAAAGTCTGTCGCCAGTTCGTATTGCTCTGCCAGCAACTCGGTTTATTCACCGAAGCCATCGTCGCGGTCGATGGGAGTAAATTCAAAGCGGTTAATAATCGAGACCGCAATTTCACCAGCGCAAAATTACAACGCCGCATGGAAGAAATTGAAAACAGCATTCAGCGTTATCTGGCAGCACTCGATACAGCAGACCGCCAAGAGCCCGCCACTGCGGCGGTGAACGCCGAGCGCTTGCAGAACAAAATCACAGCTTTGAAAGCCAAAATGGCTGAGTTGCAAACGATTGAAGTGGCGCTAAATCAAGTCCCCGATAAGCAAATATCACTGACCGACCCCGATGCCCGCTCCATGAAATCGCGAGGGAATGGCATCGTTGGTTACAACGCGCAAACTGCAGTGGATACCAAAAATCATTTGATTGTTGCGCATGATGTGAACAACGAGGGTTCTGACCGTTCGCAACTCAGCAAGATGGCACAGCAAGCAAAAACAGCGATGGCCGTCGAGAAACTCACCGCGATTGCTGACCGTGGTTATTTTAAAAGCGAAGAAATTCAGGCCTGCGATGAATCGCAGATTAGCGCCATCGTTCCTAAGTGCATGACCTCCGGCGCGAACGCAAAAGGTCGGTTTGATAAATCCGATTTCATTTATGACGCGCAGACTAATGAATATCAGTGTCCTGCTGGTGAGCAACTTACGCAACGTTGCATCAGCATTGAGAAAGGACAGACGCTACATAAATACTGGAGTTCTAAATGTCAGGTTTGCCATTTGAAAACGCAATGCACTCCAGGCAAGGAACGACGTGTTACTCGTTGGGAACATGAAAATATCTTAGATGCAATGCAAACTCGGCTAGACCAAATGCCCAATGCGATGCGGATTAGAAAATCAACGGTCGAGCATCCGTTTGGCACTTTAAAGGAATGGATGGGCGCGACACACTTCCTAACCAAAAGCCTAGAGCACGTCCGAACTGAGATGAGTTTGCATATACTCGCTTACAACATGAAGCGAGCAATGAAGATTGTAGGAATTGAGAACCTAATGGTGGCAATGAGAGCCTAAAAGGCTTTTTTGCAGCTAATGGCGGCTAGGTTTGCGAACAAATGAGCAGTGAAAAACACAAAAAACGATTGTGAAGGTGAAGTGGGCTTGGCCTGCCGCAGCGTTTTTACACAGTCTGGGCCGACTACTGCCTGTCGCATATTTTAAACCAGTCAATCATAGTGGGCTGCAATCCAAGTTTAGCTGTGGCTAAACTGGTAAGGGGGTCGCGATGCTCAAAGAGTTTGGGTGGATAAATTGAATAGGATTCCGCATCAGTTTCTAATCCTCTCAAAACAAAGACTTCTGCTGCAACAAATTTGAGTGTGTTTTTTGCAAAGATTGTGCTTCAACCTTCATTAACTCTGCTTGATAGTTTTTCAAAAAAGTACGTGCTAGTTCCATGCTTTTGCAACTTAGCCATGCGTCGTAATTGGCCTCAGGAATAATGACCAGATTTCGTTTTTCATCATCGGGCTTGTGCATTCTCTTCATCAGCGGGTGTTCATCAGCGTTGATGGTGATTTGTGTGAACGAATAGCTGCGCAGGCCATTCTCTTCTTCCCATGCTCGCCACAGTCCGGCCACCGCAAATGGCGCATTGTTCGCCAAGCTAATTTGGTGTCGTACTGCTTTGCCTGATTCATAGCATGGCTCAAAAAATCCCTTCATCGGCACCAGACAAAGTTGGCTGCGTTGCCATGCGCCTTGGTAGCTTTTGAGTTGCCCTATGGTTTCAGCCCGCGCGTTCATCGTGCTGTAGCGCGCACCTTGCGGTAGTTTTGCTTTGGGTAAAAAGCCGTAGTTCGCAACCACGGCTTGTCGCCCTTGGCGGCCATGCACAATCATCGGCGCAGCGTAGTCTTGCCAGACTTCATCAGGCTAGTCGGCTTTCGGTTCACCAGCAGCAAAATGGCTGAGCACTAACCGTTTAGGAATTGGAATGTAGTTTACGCACACAACAAAGAACGTTCGTTCTATAATATTCTGATTCAGATAGTTTCAGGATAACCCATGTCACTCCATTTGCATCCACCTATACCCGCCGCACTTGAGCCGCAATTACTGCTGTTGCCCCTGATGGGCGTTTCTGTTTCGGCAGGTTTTCCATCTCCTGCCGAAGATTGGGCAGAAGAGCGCGTCGATTTAAACCTGCGCTATGTTCAGCATGCCGAAGCGACGTTCTATTTTACCGTTTCAGGCGACAGCATGGTCAGCCCAATTGCGGAGCGTTCAATTCCCGATAGCGCAACGCTGATTATTGACCGTGCCTTGAGCGCCAAGCATGACGATATTGTCGTGGCGGTGATTGATAGTGATTTTACTGTGAAGCGGCTGTATTGCAGGGGCAAGCGTTTGGCATTGATTGCAGAGAATCCGGCTTATCCGCCTATCGTGATTGGCGATGAACAAGAGTTGTCGATTTGGGGCGTAGTCACCGCATGGATAGTGAGGCCACGATGATTGCTTTGGTCGATGTGAACAATTTTTACGTATCCTGCCAACGCGTATTTGAACCCAAGCTGATTGGTAAACCCGTGGTGGTGCTATCAAATAATGATGGCTGTGTAGTGGCGCGCAGTGCCGAAGTCAAAGCCTTGGGCATCAAGATGGGAGCACCGTGGCATCAGTTACGTGAGTTTGCGGAGCAGGAAGGCATCATTGCTCGCAGTAGCAATTACGCGCTGTATGCCGATATGAGCCATCGGGTAATGACCATACTGAACCGCTTTAGTCCGAACCAAGAAATTTACAGTATCGACGAGTGCTTTTTGAGTTTTGACGGTTTACCGCAAGACCATACCGAACTAGGGCAAGAAATCCGTCGCACTGTACTGCAATGGACTGGCTTACCCGTCTGCGTTGGCATTGCACCAACCAAGACACTCGCCAAGCTGGCCAATCACACCGCTAAGAAACAAGCACCGTTTAATAGCGTGTGCGAATGGTTCAAACTCAGCCCCGGCCAGCAAGATGCACAAATGCAATCCTTAGCGGCTAGTGAAGTCTGGGGTATTGGTCGGAAAATATCTGAACGAATGGCGCTGGAAGGTATACACACCATTGCGGATTTGAGAGCAGCGAACGCTGACCAGATACGCCAACGCTACAGCATTGTCGTGCAGCGCACCGTACATGAACTACGTGGCATACCTAGCATTGAACTGGAAGAATCGACTCCCGACAAACAGCAAATCCTGTGTTCACGCAGCTTTGGCCAAACTATTTATACCGAACAAGAGTTGGGCCAAGCCATCAGCACCTACATTGCTCGCGCCGCTGAAAAACTACGGAAACAAGGTTCAGTGGCGGGGAGTTTAGCTGTGTTTATTCGCACCAATCCATTCCGCCCTAAAGACCCACAATACAGCCAGCACATCCTCGTTCCACTCACCCAAGCCAGCGACGACACGCTACTACTGACCCGCGCCGCGCTGTGGGTACTCAAGCGGATTTATCGAACCGGATTTGCCTATGCAAAAGCAGGCGTGATGCTGTGTGACCTGCAGCCCCGAACGGCGGTGCAAGGTCATTTATTCCTACAAACCGCCGACCCCATTAAGCGCGCAGCACTGAACAAAGTAATGGATGACATCAATCGACAATGGGGCCGCGGCTCAATCCGAGTGGCTAGTGCAGGATTCAACCACGGGTGGAAAATGCGACAGAATCGCGAATCGCTGCACTGGACAACAAGATGGGCAGAGATTCCGATTGTAAAAGCAAACTGATTAACAAACGAACCTGCGGCCCTTTGCCCCTTTGTAGATTATATTTATTCGAATAATGCCAATACATATATAGCGCAAGGGATATTAATCACTGGCCTTTATTCTTCAGAAAGTTCTGGAGCATTCCAGTCTGAACGAATAACTAGTATTTTTTTACCATCCTGTGAAAAATAATATGCTGTAATATGATTGTTACCCATTGATTTTTCACTCTTCAGTTTATCTAAGGCGCGGATTAAACTTGCTTTAAAGTTATTCTTGTTTGAAGAATATCCCGAAAGGCAATATAGCCACTCAACTGCTAGCCATTTTGGTTTTGAATGACTAGTATAAAAACATGCTAACCATCCTTTGAGTCCATCATAACTGCTGGCTTTTTTACTAATTGAAGTCCATTCATTTGGTCCAAAAAGCTCAGCAAATGATTTAGTAACTCTTAGTGCCATTTTGTCACTGGCACGAAAATTCCCTGTTGGTTCTCCATCTTCGAAGTTAATTGCCAAAAGTTTTGGTATCTCAATATTCATTCGATTAATACGAAGTCGCAGTTGAGCAAAACTTAATCTAAGTAGACTTGCTCTAATCGCTTTGTGAGAGTCAATACTGTAACTAACCCCCAACCGAAGACAAAATTTATAAAACGAAGTTTGTATGTCATCCGTACATACGACTTCATCGATATCTGCATTTTTGTCTAAAGCCAATGGCTGTTCTCTATAGTATGACAAACAATTAGCGTAAACTTTTCTATCAAATTGACACAGCTCATACCCACTAAACAATAGCGTCAAACTTTTATACGTTGCAATAATCTTGGATGCGACTAATAACGTTTGGTCACCAGCAAGCACATTGGCATTATTTGCCTGAACACTTGCACTTGGTGAGAAAAGCGCAGACCGTATAAACGCCTTAGGCATGATTGAAGTAACTTCCACTAAACAAGGGAGATATACGTCATTACCACGGCGTGTTGCTTGATACCGTCTCGACTCTTGTAATTCTTCTGCTGTCGCTTCACTTGGTATCACAGCAATGCTTGGAACTAAATTTTCTAGTTTTTCTTTTCGTTCAAGACCGTCTGCAAGTTTATTAAGCCGTTCTGCTGCATTTAAAATTGTTATTTGGCTGTCAGGTAACGCTGTCAATGCTGCACTTGCAGTTCGACTTACTAAACTCCGTAATTCCTCAATTTCATTTTTTTTAACAAGTTTGAGCGGCTTATTCATTGTTACGTGCCTTCTCAATGAAAAGAGTCATCAATGCACGAATCATTGAAGAACCGTTGCTGCCCCTGCTAGTGCAAGTCGCATAAAATTCTTTATGTAGATGTTTTGGAACTCTAACTGCTAGCTGGATAGTATCGTTGTCGGGCGTCTTTTTAGTGGCCATTTTATATACACGAAGTTGTTGGTAACTTCACGGTATATGTACAATTTTCCTGCATGACCTAAGCGCACACTATCACTCAGGCAAAAAGGCATGTTAATTGCAGGTAAATTTTATTGGTCAGTTAGTTAACTTGGGGTTTAGAGCGTGTTTACTTGGGGTTGATATTGAAATAGTTTGGGCTTTGCATCGTATTGACTGGGGGTTGGTAACGTATCTTGTCCAGCAGAGGAAAAAACACACTGAAAATACAAGCTGTTTTGCTCATATATACATCTACTTAGGAGTTATAGACTTTATAGTCTGTTTAGTTCATGTGAGTCAGGCTCGGATTCTCAGCATGTTAATACGCTCGCACTTTTCCGTCGCAGTAAAAGCTCCATACTCAATAGAGCCACATTTGCTCGTTGTCATCGTTATTTAAACGTATTACATCGAACTATGAAACGTCTAGTGCTGATAATTTTGTGCAGGCGTACTGCGTAATTTTGGCAACCAAGGAAGGTGGCATTTATGGAAGCTAAAAAATGACAGAACCTCAGTGCGGCCTAAGAAATTTTGCAACATGCTATTTATGCTCTAAAGTGAAAACAGCGTACTACGCAACCAAAGAACACTTGAAATGATGCCTTAAAATCAGGCAGGTATCTCCTATTTTTGAGAGGGTATGCTGGAGATTTCAGTGTTTGAAGTTAATGTATCAAACGATATACGTGACGTTTACCTACGTAATTTTGCTACGTCAAATCACAATCCTGGCTGCGGTTTTTTGACTCAGCTGGACCAGAAAACTGAACTCTGTCAATTCGCTGAGTTGCCGTCACAATTACCAACTCGGCTTCTATTGCTCTCATCACCTGTAAGAAAAAAACGAAAGAAAAGCTGCCGCGAGAAATTTTATTTGCGATTGCTCTTTCTGTGGTTGTCACTCCCTGCTTTTGTAGTCGCTTTACGAGTCGTGCGTAGCTTATATCTCTTCGCTCAAGTTCTGCTCTTAGTGTCGACTTTGCCTCTTGCAGCCAATAGCGTTCTTGATTACTCATCTTTTCCATCAAAATTCCCTTTTTCCACAAAAAAATTATCTCATAAAAAAGATATTTATCCCATATATGAGATTCATGACTGTTTTCATAAAATCATGACTGTGTAGCTTTCCGATACTTTTGAGCCGCTTCTTTCTCAGAACTATTTGCTGCGAAAAACGGTTAATTAATGAGACAGAATTGGAGAAATGTATGGGACCAAGAAAATCAATTTGGACTGAAGAGAAAATCACTCGGTTAGAACGCGAAGGTCGCGGTAAGGGTATTCAATCCGATTATAAGCCGTGGGTTCAAATCAATGACTTGTCGTCACTAGGCAACAGTCATCGGGTCTATAGCGAAAAAACAAAAAGAGTACATCATTTGCTGTCAGACATCGAATGGCACTTATTTCTTATGTTAGAGCATTCAAGAGATGTTTTAGATATCCGCGAGCAATATCCGCTAAAGCGCGAGAAGACGCTATCACTCGCTGCGGAGTTAGATATCAAGCATCCGATTTATCCCGCAACCAAAATTGCGACTGTTATGACCTGTGATTTTTTGGTTACGCTAAATCAAGAAGGTAAAAACAGTCTGCGTGCTTTTAGTTGTAAGAATGAAGCCGGTATTGAAAAGTTGAGGGACCTCGAAAAACTTGAGCTTGAGCGCAGCTATTTCGAGCGGCTCGGTATTCCATATCACCTTGCTATTTCAAGTCAGCTCTCAAAAAACAAAATTAAAAATCTTTTGTGGTGTCGCGGGGCAACCATTGCTGGTGGGGAAGTCAGCTCTGAAGAACTCGATGTACAGGCTGAACATCGTCTGCGTTTGATTCATGCTATTCGCCGTGCGGGCCGGGGTTCGTTGGGGGATTTCTGCAAGAAACAAGACGAGTTAGCGGGTCTAGATATTGGTAGTTCTTTGTTTGTTATTCGCAATTTGCTTTGGCACCGAGAGTTGCTAACTGACTTAAATTCCGCTCGTCTGACAGAACAACCCATGCCTACGTTCAAATTAGCTTCTTACGTAGAAAATAAAATTACGAGAGCATAATTATGCTATTCCAAAATCAAATTCTTGAAATAATTAAATTAAAAAAACGCTTTAGGGTTCTCTATATAAATTCACCTGAGAATTTGGTTTGGTTATATAGCTTGTCTGACCCATTGGCAATTCCACAGGCATTTTCTGAAGAGTCAATTGAGCAAGCATTAGCTAATGGCGACATTACCAATCATGACGTTGATGGTATTCTGACGCTTCGCAGCCTTTCCGAAACCGCTCTTTTACGTAGAAAAAAGGCATACGAATGGATTGAGCCACTTATAAAATCACCCCTTATTTTGCAGGCTGAATTTCGCTCAAAAATGGTTATTGAAAGGGCTAGTGAACTTAATTGTTCAAATCAAACTCTTTATAAGTATCTACGTTCATGGTGGTCTGGTGGACAAACAGTGAATGCACTTGGCGCAGCTTTTCATCGATGTGGCAGTCAAAAAGGCAATACAGTGCGTAGAGGAAGACCGACAAAGTTTAATCTAAACGATATTTATCAACTCTCTGATAAAGATTTTAAATGTATTAAGAACATAATTGAGTCAGTTTATCTTAAAAATAAAAATTGCTCAATCGATGCTGCGCATACTCAATTACTCAATCGATATTATTCTTATTTGAATGAAAATGGTCAGCGCTGCCATTTGGCGCCTGGCGAATGCCCGAGCATAAATCAATTTAGGTATTACTTAAAAAAGAACTATTGTCATGAAGAACAGATTCGCCGACGCCATGGTGATGCAGTTTTTGAACTTGAACATCGAGGAAAATTGGGAAGTTTACGCGAAGAAACCTACACCGTTGGGGAGGTATATGAAGTCGATGCAACCATTGCTGATGTGTATCTTGTTCACTCTAGTAACCGAGCAAAAATTATTGGAAAACCAACTGTTTACATGATTTGCGATAGAAAAAGTAATTTAATTGTCGGGTTTTATGTAGGAATTGAGAGCCCTTGTTGGTCTGCAGCAATGCATGCATTCAAATCTATTTCAGAAGACAAAGAGAAGTTGTGTCAAAGATATGGTGTTCATTATGACGCACGAGACTGGCCCGCAGATAAAATATTTCCCCAGAGTATTTTTGCAGACCGAGGAAGCGAAATGTTAGGCAAGAATAGTTCAAATTTTGCTGAAGAACTTAAAATTAAAGTAACTAATCTACCTGCTCGACGCGCAGATAAAAAACCATATATTGAGAGTGGGTTTAAAAAATTACTACGTCCAAATGCAAATTCAGTTCCTGGGTATAGTCCTCCTGAAAATTTTGGAAAACGACAAATAAGTGACCCAGCGCAAGATGCAGCGTTAACATTGCATGAATTCACGACCTTAGTTATTGAGCATATAATTAAATCAAATAAAACACCACTTACTAATAGTCCGCTTTCACCTGAATATGTACTAAATGATATATTGCCAACGCCAATCAATATTTGGAATCTCGAAGTTAGAGACCGTGCAGGACAATTGACTCGCTTCTCAGAAAATCAAGTTTTGTTTGCTTTACTTGAAAAAGAAGTTGTTTCTGTTACGCCAGAGGGCATAAAGAAAGGTAAATGTTATTACTCTTCACCTGAGGCTGAGGCGCGGGGGTGGTTTTCATTGGCAAGAAATGGAATATCCAAAGTCACAATATCATTTGATAAGCGTTTGGCTGACAAAATTTACGTTCACGATATAAAAAGTGAAAATGGTTACTTCATTGCAAGTTTATTGGACAAGTGTGATAAGTATCGTGGATTAAGTTTTGAAGAGGTTAAAGTTATTGAAGATGAAATTAATCTAGCCGCACATATTAGTAAGCCAATTAAAAAACAATTGGCCGGCGACTTTTTAAGTAATACCGAAGATATGATTAAAAATGCCATAGCAGAAACAAAAAAAGCGACAAAAGGGTTAAACAGAAAATCTCGGAAAAAAGATACAGTAGAAGCGCGCAAAGATGAGCGCCACACTCAGCGCCAGACAGAAGCAAATCTAGATAGAGAGGACACACTCAGAGTCAGTTCTGAGGTCGAAAAAAGCTTGTCCAGCCAATCAATTCAGAAGCAAGCCCCTAAGTCAGTAAGTTCATTACTAGACGATATGATTAACGGAAAATAATATGCGATACGTAACGGCACAATATTTAGAACAACGCATTCCGCAATACCGAGGTAATCCTTTAATTGAAGCATTGCCCCCCACAATAGATGAACGTGAGTTTCTCAAATCACTACTATGTGTTCCAGAATTTGACGTTCAACAACGCGAATGGACGATTGCAGAACGTATGCAGATGCTGGGGCAATTAGGTAGCTTTATGATGCCGCTCAATCGCCATGTTCAACTGGCACAGGCCATAGAAATGCTAATAAAACAAGGATACGTTGGCAGGGCACCACGAACGGCTGAATTTAATGCAAAACTACGAAAGATATATGATTTGCAACAAGCTGGTCAAAGCTTCAGTCAAAGTGCGGGACAAATAACTGCTCAACTTTCTGCTGCGTTTTTGGGAATGCCCGGCATGGGGAAAACCACAACAATTAAGCGTATATTGGCTCGTTATCCTGAAGTTATTTTTCATCCCGAGCTCAATTTTTATCAAGTGCCATATTTGATGGTCGAAACGCCATATGATGGAGCGAGTGTAAAAGGTTTGGCTGAGTCAATTTTTCGGAAACTCGACAACCTGTTTCCCGATGCAAATTATGGAAAAACTTACGGAGGCAATACGCGCTCTGGCGCTGAGACACTAATGAATCACGCTGCACGTTTAATTCACATGCATGGCGTCGGCGTTCTGATTGTCGATGAAATTCAGAACTTAGAAAATTCCCCGAAAAATCGACAAGCATTAATGACGTTATTAGTTTCTGCAAGCAACGAACTTGGAGTACCAATTATTTTTGTCGGTACGAATAAAGCTAAAAATCTTCTCAGCCTGGATTTTCGGCAGGCGCGTCGTTCAACTGGAATGGGCTCTGTATTCTGGGATTCACTTGTTCGTGGGGGGCATGAAACACCATCTGAATGGGAAGACTTTATTCGAATTCTATGGCGCTATCAATGGGTTAAAGAACCCCTTCAAATCACCTCGCAGCTAGCCGACCTGATGTATTTTCACTCGCAAGGCATTATCGATGTCGCGATTAAGCTCTTCGCATTGAGCCAAGCGCGGGCGATTCAAGATGGCTCAGAAACGTTGAGTTCAGTGCTAATTGATGACGTTGCGTGCAAAGATATGTCGATGATTCAGCCTATGATTGAAGCTTTGCGTAGCAAAGACCGTCGGGCACTAGAACGTTGTCAAGACATTGCGCCATTAAGCTTAAATTCGATGATGTCAGATATCGGGTCTACATTTTCGGGCCACACGATTCGTGCAGCTACGATTACTCCAGCAGATGAATCTTTTCAAACTGAAGTTAGTGATACTCTAATGGGACTTGGCTTTGATGCTAAAAATGCTGAAATTATTGCCAGTTCTAATGAAGTTGCTAACTCAACCAACGTTCTTGAAGCTGTTAGCAAAGCGGTTACGCGCGGCAGCTCCGGGCGTGCCATAAGCCGACGCAAAAATACAAAGGATGCGCCTGAGCTCATTAAGTCATATCCAATCGGCGATTTCAGAAATGCGCATAATCCTGATGTCGCAGGTACCAATCATTTTGAACGTTTGAAGACGCTGAGAATATTGCCCGATTTAGATAATATTCTGAATATCTAAGTACCAAAGTAAATAATGGGGCTATGCCCCATTATTTACCTCTTCTCGTGAAAAAATCGCCTACTGCAAATTCTTATTCAATTGAGCAACCCAAACTTATCGAAAGCGCTCTGCCCAAGCAACACTTGTCTGAAGTTTTATGCCCCAAGCTTCAGTGTTCAAATTTAGCATCGCCTCATATCTTAAGAATGATAAATATGTCAAAACTTGTCCTAGTTTTAGTTCTATCCCTATGTTTCACTCAGTCATTTGCTGAAACACTGTCTGGTCGCATTGTAGGTGTAAGTGATGGTGATACAGCCACACTACTCACCACCGCGAACAAGTCAGTTAAAATTCGCTTGGCACAAATCGACGCACCAGAAAAAGCGCAAGCATTTGGGGCAAAGTCCAAACAATCCCTTTCTGATTTAATATACGGCAAGGCCGTGAGCGTTGAAGTAGAAACCAAAGACCGCTATGGGCGCACTGTTGGCAAAATCATCGTCAATGGAATTGACGCCAACCTAGAACAAATAAAACGTGGAATGGCGTGGTTCTATGTCCAATACGGACGTGACTCGACTTACAGAGACGCAGAGCTTCGCGCCAAAACCTCACGGACGGGTCTATGGGCAGATATGGTAGCAACTCCACCTTGGGAATTTAGGCACGGCAAAAAAACGGGCCAGTCGGTTAACGTTAACCAAACAAATTCGGCGAACGCAGGGAATTGTGGGTCTAAACGCTACTGCAAAGAAATGGCTTCTTGTGACGAAGCAAAGTTTTATTTGCAGCAATGCGGCGTCAGAACAATAGATGGCGATGGTGACGGCATACCGTGCGATAAACTGTGCCGCTAGTTAGCCAAAGCAACGGCTCATGGGTTTCTATTTCCACATGCATACGCCCTAACTCCATGCAATTTTAGTATTCAACCATCAAGAATCTGCTGTCAATCAAGTGCAATCAACTGTGCAGGCATAAGACTATGTTTTGAACAATCATGTCTAACTACCTGATGATTCGAAATTAACTAGTTAGCTACGGATTAATTGGTACAACCATTCATCATGCAACTGAAATAACACTATACGATAACATCTACTTAAGTGTTATTTCTTTGCCATGAATTGGATTGATAGTATTTCCAGAAGTGCTGACGGATTTGTTTTAAACAAAATAAATAAAGATGGACGAAAATATCAAGAGTCGATGAGTAATTTATCGAATGGATTTTTTGAAGGAAAAACCAAAAGAACACGGATTAATACACATTTTCAAGATTGGCAACCCGTCACCGGCATCAACACTTGGAATGTGTTAGGTCTCATCGACTTTCACCCTGCTGACCAACACCAAGTTTACGAATGCACGATTGATGAGCAAATATTCCTAATTCCTGCTCAAGTGCTAATAAAAGCACTTATCCGACCAATAAAGCATTTGAACTCATATGTATTCCAGCCGGCAGGGTTGGACCAAATATCATTACCACTGCTAGAAGAAGACAGACCTAGCTCAGGTTTTTTTATTCCACTTCAGCGACTTTTTGGAAGTCTGCGTGGAATCAGTCCGGGTATTTTGGCCGCATTTTGTTGGATGCATTGTTTCCCTAGTGCACGCGCAATGTGGCACAGCATTTATCAATTTGCGTGTGTCGGTCGTCTTGACTTGAAGCTACCAGCGGCATCGGTGACTTCAATCTTGCACTATGTCGAATACGAAAACAGTTGCATCGTTACTGACATGACAGTGATGTCACTTACAGCTACTGAACCCCCTTTTGAGTTTGCTTCGGCTCATCCAGCAAGCATAGTGCTTCATGAGAGCCTGGCTTCTAACTGGAAAAAATTCTCCGCATCAGACACATCAGTCCCAAGTCGTAATGGAATTTGGAAGCTTTCAGATGCAGAGTGGGAAATTGTGAGGGGAATATGTGAAAAGCGTAATTACTCGAAACATAGTCAGCGTAAAATTATTGACCTAATTTTAACAAAACGCGGTACTGGAATTTCTTGGAGAAAATTAGATTTTAATGACGGACTCAGTTTTCCGATTGTAATCAGAACATCACGTCGCATGGAAGAGGATGGCCGTTGGCACGAATTACTTCAGGAGTTACGGCTGTTGCGTTCTGCTCCATGATTTTATTTTTTACCCTCATTGCTCAGATGCTATAAATCTATTGAATATAAGGTTTTAGCTTGTAAGCAAGGGGGTTAGTATGATTCGTTGTGATGCTGAGTTTCCAACGAAATTCTATTACTTACCTGGTCCTTATCCCGATGAGCTTATCGGAAGTCTATTTATTCGGATTGGCCATCATTTAGGGGTGTCCGTCAAAAAGCTTCATAGCATGCTCAGCTATTTGCCAAAAAGCAAATGGCCACTTTTCTTTCACTCCCCGCTCGCGCCGCTCGCAAATGCCTTATCCATACCTTCAGAAATACTACTATACCGACATACTCCTTTTTCATATGTCACAGCTTTCGACTCTCCCGAAACTATAAAACGGCTAGCTTTGGGTCTGATTAGCAATCAACAGATGGCATCTGCATTGTCACACTCAGCAGCTATTGGTGGTGTAATGCTTCGCTACTGCGAAGAATGCATCAAAGAAGATAAGCATGAATTTGGCGAAGACTTCTGGCATCGTAAGCACAATATTCCGTTCATCACAGTGTGTGCTAAGCATCAACAATTATTAAAATTTGTTTCATTAAAACGGTCGGGAATATCAACTTCGCAGTTGCCATCACAATTTGATGGAGAATATATGAAAGCTATCTTTCCCGAATATCTCCAACAAATAGTAGAGAATTTTTCACTCAAAATTTTTGACTCTGAAGTACGAAAGTCGCCTCAAGAATGGCAAAGCTATTATCGTGCGCGAGCTATCGAGAGAGGCTTTCCTGTTCAGGGTTCTGGACTTGCTGCATGTGCCCTATCACGAGAGTTTGAAAGATTCTATGGCTCAAGCGTTTTAGCATCATTAAAACTGCCATTGAGAAGTGAAAGTCAGTCGTGGGTTGCTTGTTTGTTGCGACAAAGTGAGACATCTGATGTGACTGCAAAGCATATTTTGATGAATGTTTTTCTAAAATACGGCCCAACTCCCGCCATTGTCCATACTAAGCCTCCAGGACCAAAGGAATTAAATTTTCCGGCAATTGACAGTCAGTTTGCTGAAGCTATCAAAAAATATCAGCTTCAACTGAAGCCAGGCAACAGATTGACTGTAAAGCAACTGCTCATCGACCTAAAAATCTTAGAAACCGTTCGACACCATCGTGCATCACTTCCTGAAACGCACAAGCAGCTTGAGTTTTTTCGACGCTCCGAATTTTCAGCTCGGCAAGTTGGAGGGCGTCCTCGAAAAGCACAGAAAATTAACACGTGAATGAATATTTATTGGAAAACGAATCACCAATAAAGCAATAGCTGTTGTCACCGATGTGTAATTGACCTCAATACCGACGCTCAGATATATACATCTGAAGTACAAACCATCATTTTCAGTAGCTTGGGTCAATTGCAATTCAGCCTCTGCGTTAAAATTGCATTGGTGTCGCCATTAATCTTTCAAATCCGAGGGCTTCCTGAGGAATCCAATGTCCAGATATCCATAATTCGCTAAGCTCTGCGCCAAGCTCATTCCCTAACCATTCTTCTGCTAAGGACCTCAGCCCGTTATGCTGTTCGCATAATACGCGTTTGTGTCCGTTTTCAAGTAGCCAGCGATAAAGTTCAATTGCAGGTGCAACCATGGAGCTAACGGATGAACGAGTGCGATTAAATTCTATTGGTATACGAACTCCAGCAGGGTCTAGGTCCCCTAGATACTGAGCACTTACACCGCCAACTTCAATAAGCACCTGCTCAAGTGCATTACCACTTCCCTGAAAAGCTTTGCCTGAACCATAAACTACAGCTGAATAGCGCTTAGCATGTTGGTTCCATTCACCGAAACTCCAAAAGCTGTTGTGATTTTCGACGATTAATACAGGTGCTCCGACTACGTTGCTCATGCGGTATGGTAATGGTGATGGTACGACAAAGGCGCCCAAGACAGATAAAGGAAGGCGACCTCCAAAAAGGGTAGCACTACCGCTGGTACGTAACGAATCAAGGCGTTTTTCATCACCGAATATCTCTAGCGAGCGCTCTTTAATTGGGACTAATCTTAATTTATTGCGATGGCTAAGTAGGTAGTCATTTATTAACCGTGCGGTTTCTAGTGCAGGAAGTTTCAATTCTGGCCAAAAACCAAGTTCGGGGACCCATGCGACCGAGGCATAGTCTTCAAAATTAGGAGTTGAAGTCTCCATGCCAGTTACTTGTACCCACTTTGGCAAAGGAGGGTTTCCAACTTTTTCCCAACTACCTGCCGCAGGGAGCTTGATACAGCATGCTTTTTCAAGTTCTCTTAGACGTTCAAGTAAAAGAGCGTTGCGATTTGGCGCAGTAATTGTTTCTGGATGAGCGACAAAGAACGCGCGCCGAACATCGTCAAGCACAATCCGCTTTCGAGAGGCATTCTCTAGGACTGATAAAAACGAGTCACTCATGCTGTGGCCTCGATTACAAGTTGTTCTTTGAGTTTGAAGTCGACGGCTTCAAGGTGCCAACGCCCAGTTTTAGTATTCTTGCCAGCTTTTCTCAACCGAACAAAACGACTGAATTCGCCCACAGTGTTGTAGTCAGGAAGCGCCGTAGCGAAAATAAGCTGAACATCCATGGCCTGAGCTAGCAATCTTTGAGCTTGCCACAGGGTTGGTGTTGTCGCTTTGGCAAACGGGTTATCTAATATGAGTGGCCCACCACCGACTTTCTTGAGTTTCGCTTGTGTCTCAGCTCGTAACTGATTAATTAGCATATAGAGGAACATAGCCATTACAACACCTTCACCGCCAGAATTTTGGATTTTATCCACTGCGACATATTGAAGCGCTTCGTCTGGAACCATTTTTAGCATTTGTAAGCCCAATGGCTTGCCGTGAATGCGTAGCACAGCATCAGCGATAAGCTCAGCTCCTTTTGCTGGAACAATTTTCGAATCAATTAGACTATCAAGATAGTTACCAAGATGCTGTCTCCGCAGGTCGTTGCCAAGCTCATTGAAGCGTGCACGCATTTTTAGGATAAGTTTTCCACCCACGTAAGGCGCATTAGCAGGTATGCGCTTGTTCGCACATGCCGAGCTAAGCATTGCAATGGCCGAACTTGAAAGATTAAGAAGCTCACCCAGACATGCGTCAAAATCTCCCTGCATACCATCTAGGCTCGATTGTGTTGTGCCAATGCGGTCATCAAGTCCTTCAAGATGGCGTGTGCTATCCATGCATGCAGCTTCAAACTCATTCTGTAAAAGCTGGCTAGCAATGTCCGGTTCAACTTCCTGTAGTGCTGGGGTAGATGCTTCAGACTTGAGGAAATCGAAAGCTTTTAAAGCTGCCGTTTGTGTGCTCACAGTTTTTTTGTTCTTTTGTTGATAGTCGGCGATTAGCTCGGTTGTTTGCTTTACAAACGCTTCGTCTGGAGTTTCAGCATCAACGTCAAGATACTCAGATAGGTCAAGCGCCGCCTGAAGGCTTTCTGCCGCTTGTTCTGCATTGCGCGCCTTATCTTTTGCATTTTGACTAGCTAATTTATAACTTTCTAGTGCAGTTAGTGCATCTACTGCAGCCTGAGCAGCTTCAGTTTGTTTCCTGTTTGTGGTGGCTAAGCAGCTTTCTAGTTCTACTTCGTCAAGAGATAGCATTTCGATTGTAGGTGGCTCAACTGGGCGATTTTCCTTTTGGAAAATTTGGCATGCCGTACTTGCCGCGGTCTCTTCATGAGCAATTTTATTCTTTATCTTTTCTGCGCTCTCATGCGCCTCAGTGCATTCTTGAATTTTCGTTGAAAAATCCAGTACGGAAAGATAAGGTGCAAAATCATCCAGATTTAAATCGGAAAATTTTATCGCAAAATTCTGTAGCAGCTGTGTAAGGTTAGTCTTCGCTTCTTCTTCTTTATATTGCAGCAATCCAAGACGTTGATTTGCCTCAGTGGAATAAACTTTTTCAGCATCTGCATAAAAGACTCGCAACTCTTCCAATGTTTGGTGTTGCGCTAACTGCAGCCCAGCTGACTGTATATCCTCTCTCCAATAGTTTACTGCCAGACGCTCATTTTGCCGTTCCTTTGCTTTGGCTTCTAACTCAACCTTGAGTTTGAAAGCCACTTGCTTCGTCTCAGTAACATTGGTTTGTTCTGTTGTTAGCTCTACCCGCTGCATATCCTGTTCCAGGCGAACATTAGGAATACACCGTAAACGCATGAGCCTAGCGGGCCTGCTTGCATCGTGCTGTGCGCTGAACCGACTTATAGTTTTTTGATGCATGTCGGCTGTATGTGCAGCTTGGCTGCAACTATTTTTAGCCCGCATAGCATTCTCAGCTTGCTGCTCATACTCCTTGGCCTGTTCTTCATAAATCGCAGATTGTATAAGTTCCGCTTCTGACTCTTGCTGAAGACGCTCAATGTCCATTCGAGCGCGGGCTAGTATTTCACCACCAAAACGCTTTTCGTATGCTAGTAATTGTTCCTTTATCCCCAATGCTTCTTTCAACCGAGATGCATGTGCATTCCTGAGACTATCAATGCTAGCTATCCGCTCATCAAGTTGTTGCAGTAATTCTTGAGCAGCTTCTTGGTTGAATGCGGCGTCATTGTCCGCTGACAATACAAAACGGTTAGCTTCCAACGTATCGGGTTCAAGTGAGTTCACTGAGACCATTACTGGCGTATCTAGCTGCAAATTTTGGGCGGCAATCTCACGTGCGGATTCCAATTCGCTTGATGCAACAGAAACACCTAAAAAACGCGACGGATTACTAAGGACTATGGCTCGTGCTGTAGATGCATCTGGAATCGCATCGGCTAGATAAATGTTATAGGGCTTAGCGGATTTCACCCCCTTGGCATGAAGGCTAGCAACAACTTTATTAACATCACAGGAATCACCTGCAACACCAGTTTGCGTAATAGCACTTCGGCTTGCATGAAGGGTCGATAACTGCACTTCGTATTGCGCGACAGAACGCTCTTCTGCCAATATGAATCGCTCAAGCTCAGGTAGCAGTATCGGTGAATCGGGGTTTGCTGTATCAGCATCAGCAACCTGTCGCAGAATAGAGTTTTGTTCAAATTTCTCTCGCTCACTCTCTCCTTCTGCAACGAATTTTTGGAGTTGAGGTAAATCAGCTGCTATTGTAACTGCATGAACTTGCGCTTTATAAGCGTTGCTTCTGGCTTCCTGCCCCTGGGTCTTAAGTGTTATCGCATCTAAGTTATACTTTTTCTCGAGTTTAAGCTGCTCTATTGCGATATTTTCATAACGCGCTAAGGCTTCCGAGGTGGATTCGCCCTCTTTAATAATATTCTCATTAATAAGCTGATTCAGTGAGGACCAATATGCCTCTTCGGCGTTTGTAAGTGCTGCTTCTTCTGAGCTGAGGCTTCGTGCAGCAGTTTCAAGGTCTTTAAGCTGTTGTTCAATATTTTTGAGACTTGCCTCAGCCTGATTCTCTGTCGTTAAGACATTATTTAGTTGGGTATGTAACTCATTTTCCGCAAGTAGCAGCGCATTTCGCAGCAGCATTCCTTGAACTTCAACCTTATCTTTCCAAGGTTCAAGTTGCTCACGAGCGGCAATTGAATTATTACCTAGCTCTACCAAACGTTTTTCTAAAGCTGAAATTTCCGAGTGTGCCTTGGCCGCATTTACTCTAAATAGGGTATCTCTTGCAGTATCTGCTGCAATTTCTGCGGCGTATTTGCGCTCAATAATGGCATCTAATGTTCTAGTAAGTTGCTGCAACTTTAATGTAGTTATCTCGGCAGTATATTTCTTAGACAGATTAGTTTGCTCGATGGCCAGCTCAGATTTCTCTTCCTGTTTAACTAATGCCTCTTTCTCTTCTAAGCGAAATTTGTTAGCGAGCACATCAAGCCCTTTTTTGACCCTGGCTCCTAGATGCCTTGTCTTGTCTTGTTCGTCGCTAGCTATGCTGTACAACAAAGCAGCATCCTTAAATGCAAGTAATGTTGTACGTAATCGGGAGAGTTCGGTCAGGCACTTCTGCAAATGCGGTTTACGCCGAAGTTTGTCGCAGACATCGACTACGCTTTGGCGTACTGATGCCGCCATGCCATCATCAAGAGTTAAGCCAAAAAACTTCCGGATAAATTCTGGTTCCGAATTGAAATTAAGGAAGCCAGTATCAATCCCTCCTTCCTGTGCTGAGAAGTTGACCTGCAACTTCAACATATCAATGTCGATGAGGCGCTCTTCACGCAAGTGTTGCTGCCAATCATGCTGAACACGCGTTTGAAAAAAATCAGAAGATAGCTTGTGCGCATCGTGAATCCAGCGCGAAAGTTCAAGCATGTTGCTAACTGGGGCATAATTCAGTTTTGGTGCTGGCACCGATTGAAAACCAAGAGCACTGTTGGCTTCAAAACTAAAGAAGATTCGCTCAACTTCGTCTCGTTCTATTCCAGTCTTGACTGCAACTGCCTGACCAATAACTAGATAATATGGTTTTCCTCCTGCCATACGGGGTGGCATTACCCACTCGATGAGAATGATGCCGGGCTGACCATCGCGAGAAAAATACTGACTGAAACGATGGTTTTTATTTTGGATATGTTTTAAGAATCGTTCAACTGGTGTGTCAAAGCATGAGAACACAAAACTCAACAGCGTTGTTTTACCTCCTCCATTTTCGAGGTTTAGAATCGTGTCTGTTGGTTCACCTGTTGCAGGGTCAGTCAGGTCGAAAGTTACGCCATCATACCAAGCCATATCGATACCATAGCCACCTACGTAAATGCGTGAGATTTTTTGCATGATTAGCCCCTGACTCCCGAGTTACCATCTTGAGCAATTTCGAAAAGACGCCGGAGGGTCAGCTCACGGAGCTGCACCTGTAAGCGGTGAGTTGGTGTGTAAGTCGCCATAGATTCATCTGCAGATTCTCTATCAATTCGCACTAAACCGCCTGTCTCCATATGAGTGAGCGCGATATTAATAAGGCCTGTTATCGATGCAGGTGACGCACGTTGAGCGCCAGGTAACATTAGGGGCAAAGCGCAAATAAGTTGCCAGCCGTGAGATAGTTCTTCTGGAATATCTTTTTGGTCGCCCTCAAGCTCGGCATCTTTCAAGCGTCGAGCAAGCATTAGTAATGTATCGCGAAACTGTGCAAGGCTTGAGGGAGGTGCTATGAAACGGTCATCCTCCAAACCACTAGTAGTCGGATAAAACACCGCAGCTATTGCTACGTGAGCAAGGACGAGTCCCGCTTTTTGTTCGGGCTTAAGGTTGGCTCGTAAGTCGCCAATTCGCATCGCAAACTTACTATCGCGTGATGATGGCACAATCACTAGGCCTCGCTCGCTGAAATCGAGAACAGTCAGTTCAAGGCCTTCAGCAATATCAGCAACCATAGTTGAAAAGCTAGGCTCCGCCCTATAAAGGTCAAGAAGTTCACGGTATTGTGAGTCGTTAACTGGCGATAGACCTGGCTGTATAGCCTTATAGACGAGTCTCGAAGCATTGCGTGGCGTTAAGCCTAGTGCTGTCATAGTTTGTTCCCTTCAATTGGGGAAAAATGTAAATTTGAACCTTCAGCGATGTCCCGCTCAAATCGTCCCTCTGCTTCGGCGCGCATATAGGGAAAGAGTGTTTCTGCTTGAGAGAAACTTCTGAACATCATTAATACGAGGCAGCGTTGTTTGATGCGGTTAAAACCTTCAGCTTCTGCAATGACCAACAACTCATCGACACTGTATGTGCACGGCACCTTGAATTTATTTGTCACCCAAGCCTGCACATCATTGATAAGTGCAGGCGCAAACTGTTCGAGAGGAGGAACGAAAGGCTCAATTTCACCTCCATCATCATCTGACTCTACTACTTCGATTCTGCGTTCTAATAACAGCCCAAAAATGGCATTTAACCCGTATACCTTGGGCCATTTGGCTGGATACATTCCACAAATTGCATCATCTGCTCGCTCAGTTAATACAGAGTTATTGAGTTTAAGCAGGTCCGGTAGAAGTCGGGTTTCTAAGTCTGGCAGACCAGATGGACGACGTGCGCGGAAGAGAGCCCGCTGCGCATGCAGAAACTTGTCTGGTGCTACAGTAATGTCACTAACAAGGTTTGAGCGAATTAAACTTGCCCCCTCCAAAGTCTTCAGCAACTGTGCTAGGTCCTGCCGAGTTTTTGACTCTTCTGCGGACAACAAGGCTCCACGTACGGCTTCCGTCATTCGCTGGTCTTCCACCTGACGGGCAACAACATGAGTACGTGCATCTTGGAGTTTAGGAGCAACTTCTTTCGTCCAATTAACTGAACCCGGGGCACGAAAGGCTTGCATTAATCGGTCACGAATGAATTGTCGGTATTCAAGTGAAAGTGTGCGTGCCCGCTTTGCAAATTCTAGTGCTGCGTCGAAACGTCCTCGTTGAACAAGTAGGTCAAGCATCTTCTCCATCATTTCTTGAGCGTCTTCGGGCGCTAGGTCGAGCATGCCTAGATAGACGAGATAACCCTCCGCAGTTGGGCGATAGCGATACACATCTTCTAGGTCAGGTTCGTAACTTACCAATCTGAAATTGATTGTTTTTGTTTCTCGAGCCGCTCCGTGGAAATAATCAAAGACAAATACTCGGTAAGAGTTGCTCTTATTATCTAAAGTATCGAGGATAACTTCAGCTACTCGATGCGCCTGCAGCTCGTTGAGACTTGGCTTCATCGCTTTAGCCACTTGCTTCAATCTATCGAGAAGCTCCTTCGAAGTGCTTCCCATCTGAATAGTTGTACCTTCCATCATCACGTCTAACGCAGTGAGAACCAAATAATGTGTATCAATGTGCTTAAACAGTGGCTGAGGCCCGTCACTTTCCGTTCCGATACTGTGTTTATTGAGTTCAAGCTGGAAAAGTGGACGCAACAGGAGCAAGTTGCGTTGCTGCTTGGAGAGGTCCAGCAGTTCGATGATAGAGTCAGTGGAATCTATCATTGCTTGATGTGGCAAATCAGAGGATTGTTCCATTTCAAGTATTGAAATCTTATTCGCGAGTGGTTGTAAAAAACATCACCATTGCATTGTACGTATAAAAACTATACTCGTATAGTTTTTATATTCAAGTTAAACTGCGAATATGAAATCAAAGACAACTACACAAAACAGTTCATCAAGCAGTGCTTCACGGGTTTCTGCGCGTTGGAGTCAGGAGAGGCGACTTGAATTTATCGATTACCGCCTGAGGTGGGATGGGCACCTGAACCGGTCAGACCTCATAGATTTTTTTGGCATTTCCGTGCCTCAAGCTTCGCTAGACATAGCCAGATATACTGAACTTGCTCCAGGCAATATCCAATATGATTCAAGTGCCCGTACATATTTAACGGGACCTCAATTTGAAGCTCTTTACAACATAGATAATCCACAAAGATATTTGAATGACCTACTCATTGATGCATCAGGCCTTTCTTCTGAGGGTGGAGTATTTTTGGGGTGGACCCCACCTGTAGGCTTAATACCCATTCCAGTCCGAATGGTTTCTGCAGAGACCCTAGGCTGTTTGTTGCATGCAATTAGAAATCGAGAAACAGTTGTTGTGAAGTACCAGTCACTTTCATCGGTAGATGCGGAAACAAGGACCCTGTCTCCACATTCTCTAGTATTTGATGGTTTTCGCTGGCATGTGAGAGCCTTCTGTCATTTACGACAGTCTTTCCGTGATTTTGTCATTTCACGAATTATCAGCATTGAGGCGGGAGCTCTATCTACTGTAACTATCCAAGATGACGTCGCATGGCATACTCAAGTGTCACTGGTAATTGCTCCCCACCCAGACTTACCAATAGAACAACGCAAAGTCATTGAGCTCGATTATGGTATGCAAAACAGTGAGGTGCGTCTGGATTGCCGGCAGGCCTTACTTTTCTATTTACTTAAACACCTCGGTTTTTCTGGCCGAGAAGCCGCTACACCACAAGCTCAACAAATTATTTTAAAAAATGAGGATGAAGTTACAACTTACCTTACATAAATAAATATGACTAAGGTTAATCTCTGTAGATGTATTGAATAGAAGTCAGAACTCTTTTATTCATAAACTTTACTGAAATTGAACCGAAATTATTAATAGAAATAAAGAATTAAAATGAAGTTTTGATGATGTTTGGTGTATTCAAGTTTGTTTATGGGGTTATCAATTGGCACAGTCAAATGCAATACATCAAGCAGCTTGTTCCCTGCAAGCTGGTAATTGGAGTACATATTTATCTCAGGTGAAAGCGTCCTACCAGATATATGAAGATGAAGTTTGGGCGCAAATGGCAAAAAAGCATCCAGAGCCCGTAAACATCATCACTGCTTTAACTAACCTATCCGGCTCCGATATAAATATCGTTTGTCGTTGGCTGCTTCCCATTATTGGTCATCTGACACAATTTCAAGTCACAGAGGCAAAGCAACTCCTTGATTTTTCTGAGCGCCTAGACCCCAGCTATCGCTATATGGTGGCTGACCAATTGACTCCACATATTCTGGCAGAGCCTAAACTTGGACTGGAGCTTGGAAGCCATTTACATTCTGAAAATAAACAACAAGAACAATCAATTTTCATATGGGCTGCTGCGTTTGCTGCAGGAGCACCAAAAGATGCTGCAGAGTATGTTGCGAAGTTATTGGCAGGAGCAGTTGAGACGGAAATGCGTATGGCATCCATTTTGTGCATTCATCTTCCTACAAATAATGAGGAAGTTCAATGTGTCTTTACCAACCTTGAACCAACAAGCATCGAAGCTTTATGCGCTAAAACCGCGCAACTTGGAAAAACTGCGTGGGCTGCCCTATGCTACCTCGCACGTTATTCATCTAGCGCGACACTTGCATTAAAGGCGGCGTTAGATGCCGTCATTCCTGAAGCTATTATTGAAATAACAAACTCATTGCATCAAAGCAAACTTTCTAATACTGGGGTAACTGGAGATACTATTGAGGAATTAATACGAAGGCTACTTACTATTTCTCTTCATTACAATAATCTTCGCCCACACATAGACGTTGCAATTGAGCGGGTTATATATCAGAAAGACACTCGTCAAATTTCACTTCAGCCAATTGTAGAACTTGATACAGCAGAAATTGATGTTGTAAATGCTTTTCCAAATATGTTTGAAGCACTTTCAAACCATCCCACCGAATTTTCTCAAATTTTAACCGAGTGGCTACTTAGTCCGACTGTTAACTTCAATTCTTTGTCGTCTCTATTATCTATATGCACAAATAATAGAGAATTAGCTATTTTTGATGAAGATGTTTTTTCGGCTCAAACAACTGAGCGGCGTGAAAATGCCGCGCTTCGAATACTTTCACTCACGCATGACGGCCCAACAGTATGTGACTTTTGCCTCCTCATTGCAAAAATGACGAAAATTGGGGAAGAGCGACTTAATTTGTTAAAACTGATGCTGGAGAATGCATTTTTAGAATTTCCGGCAACAACAGAGGCTTTTCTAACTGAGAAATTGGCCTCACTCCCGCTAGTTACTCCTGAAGCCATTATTTTTCAAAAAACACTTGCACATGCCGTTGAATGGCGAAAAATCTTTGAACAGCTTCCATATAGGAAAGAACTAAGACCAAGCGATACTGAACTCCAAGTTTTACAAGCTAGAAAGAGACGATTCAACAGGGAGATTAACAAAATGGCTAAAGAAAAATCTATTTTTGCAAGTATTTGCTCCACTGAGCACTTAGTTCAAGGGCGTCGATTTACAACTCACTCATCCCATAGCGGGCCACAAATTATGCAAATGGCTGCATATAGTCACAGTATTGAATTGCCATTCAGCGAACTTGCAGACCCTATGGGTGGCGAAATTGAGCGCTACTCTATGCGTCGGAATGCACGATGATTGGTAGTCTACGACTTCTACTTGAAGATTTTCTTGGATTGATGCGTGAGGAAGGTGAGCTGGATGTTTTTTTGCCTCTTCTGATGTCTGCAATGGGGCATGAGGTGGTCTACCGTGCGCAAAAAGGGACAAGGCAATATGGGGTAGACATTGTTTCTATTGGGGATGATGTTGACGGGATAAGAACGCTGTTCTTATGGCTGGTCAAATGTGGGGATATTGGTAGAACAGATTGGGACTCCGGTCCACAATCTATACGCCAGTCCATTAATGATGTGAGCGACGTGTATTTGCGTAGTCATGTTTCCCCTGCACATCAGAAACTAAAGAAAAAACTTCTTATAGTTACCAACGGGGACTTTAATGCCAGTCTTAACGAAACCATCGCCGCATTTTTAGAGCGTTGGTGCTCCGAACAAAAGGCTGATGCTGAGCAAATTAATGGTTCTAAACTTGCGACATGGACTGAAAGTCATCTGTTGGACGAATATATTCTGCCACTCGACAGCCGCATACTGTTGCGCAGGATGCTTGCCAATGTCGCTTCACCAGACCTCTGCATCAACGTTGGACGTGATTTAATAAACCAAATAGTTGATGGAGCAATTTCTCCAACGAAGTCTAAACCTGCTGCGACGAAGAAACAACTGACAGGACTTAGAGGTATGAGAACTGCGCTTCAGGTACTTTTCATTTGGTCCGTTAACGAAGATAACCTGCTTGCCGCATACTCGTTACATCAATATGCAGTGCTTGCAACTTGGTCTCGGCTACATAATAAACTCCACGAAAATGACAAAAATCTGAGACAGGAGTTATGTCATTTATTAGATAGTTTGCTGATGGTTGCCGAAACCTACCACCAGAAGATGGACCCATATTACGGCATGCAAGATGCCTTTGTTAACGTTCGTCCACATAGTTTATTGGTATCAATGACTGTATTCGATGAACTTGGGAAACTTGGGTTAATCGGATGCTTATTCGCGTTTCAGCCTGACTCATCTAGCCATCCATCCACAAACGATGGTGTACGTCACTATGTAAGACGTATAAAAAAACTGTTGAATAGTCATGCATGTTGCGATTTACCAGCTTTTGACCATCACTCAGTCAATATCCATATCGCCTTACTTCTCTTGGTTGTTAGTGGAGAGCGTGAGATTGCTAAAAATTGGCTATCAAGACTTTGTATTCGTATGCAGTATGCGACAAGGTGGCGTAAATTCATGCCGATGTCTGGAACATTTGAAGATGCGTTAGCCGTGCGCGATGGTGAAGAAGAAATGCCTGAAGAGTTCTGCAATACATCAACGCTCTTACCAATTATGTTCATTTGGGTCGCTGCACTTGAAATGAGAGAAGCCTACGATGCTTTACGATTAAACGTTGTACCTAACTTTAAGGGAATTACTCCAAATTTTTGGAGTTCAGAGAGTGGTTATGACGATGTTGTAGGAGATGAGCGTGCCTTGTTCGAGCATGGCATCGGAGAATCGGTAAAACAATTTCCAGAAGACCCACATGAATTCTTGCAAACCATGTCGACGGGGCTGCTAGGTATAGAAGGTATTGAAACTACGACTTGGTACCAATTGCGTGCTCAATTTATCCCACTTTTAGCCGGTCTGTATTGGCAATTACAGCTCCCTAGAGAGATGCTTGTTAAGCAAACTATTGCGGTCGCCAGTTCAGAATTAACCGGTAAGTTGTGGCCTGTAGATACCTTAAATGAAGATTAAATAATGTAGCAACTTGATAGTCTCGAGTAATTGAAAATATTATTACTTAATTTAATGCAGAAGGAAATTTCTGAATTTGCATTCATATACGTTAAATCAAATGTGAGAACTGCTGATTGAGTAACAGAAAAAGAAGAACGCATCAGGAGAGTTCCTGCGTTGAAAAGCTTGAACAGCAGTGTATGGCTTTCGACACGGAAATTAATACTCCTCCACACCATCTAAATTTCCCTGCGGTGCCAGAACTACCACTCGACGAAGGGGAACTAACTTCTTCCCAACAGTGGCTGTCATTGCTTTGGAGTATCGATATCGCACAAGTTATTGGCATTGATGCGTTACGTGGATAACCACTGACGGTCAAAATTGGATTCGAGTCGATGATGGCAGCATCCTCGGTACAGTTCACTCAATGGCGATGGCCTGTATCTTTGTTATTGGTCAGAGACTTCTGCTACTAAGTAAAGCGACATAATCATTTAAACCAAACAATCTGGCGGTTAGTAATACATCCAATGTCAAACTATGAATTTGATGAAGAAGTTATGGGCTTTTTGGGCACCTAAACAATCAGTGGAGATTAATGGGGTAATTTTTCGATGAACAACAGCAATTGTCCATTTTGCAATCTTCCGAGTGAGTCTACCATTTTCGGCATATCCGAGAGACCTTGCCCATAATTTCGTGCTGGCTCACCCAAAATGCAATCGAAGTAAATCAAATAGTTTAGCAGCTCGGTTGCATCTCGAGCAGTGGTTACTGCGAATAGAAAAAATGTCCGATGACCTTCAAGAAATTGGAGTGAACGCAGGCATAGGTTCGGATTTGATGACCATACTGCATGTCGCAAATTGGAGTTATTCAGCGGCATATCAATCTACTGCGCATGCATGGCAGGCGCAGGGGAAATATGAATTTATTGACGAGAATTAGTTCTTATGTAAACGCCTCTTTTTAATGAGTATTGAAGGTTTTCGTGACATATCCGATTGCTCAATCAAAAATTAAAATATCGCTAACTTAATTTTAAGTTCAAATTTATCAGTAAACTGGGGTAAGCAAATATTAGTCGCATTAAAATTCAACTCTAATCAATTTAATTCTTCCACACGATTGAAAATCCCTATCAATCTCTTGAAGGTATTCATCTTTTTTAGTGCCTAGACTTGAAAAGCAAACATAAATTAATAATTTAGGATAGTCACGGCTAAAATTAATAATCACTCCCTTGCATGACTCGCAAGGAATTCGCTCGGTAAAAAGAGCCAGTGCACCAGAAATCTCCTTGTCACTATTCATGCTAGCAAAAGCATTGAGTAGCAAATATTCTGAATCAGAATAACGCGGATATTTTTCATTATTTATTGTTTTTGCTTTATACGGATTTTCCTTAGTAGAGTCTGGTACTATTAAAGCATCAGACAGAAATTTGCTCTTTTCACTATTACTGTTCACATGCTTGTATATATTATAACTTGCTCCAATTTTAGAGTAGAAATAATCACCTTGACCTCTAATTTTTACTGCGAGCAATCCTAAGTTACCACCATTAAGCTGGAGCGCACTGCTATTTTGAGTTACTTGGCCAAGGGAGTTTTCTAATATCCCCCTAAAAATGTCTACTTTGGAGAAGCATGAATCTACGAGTGGGTTAGCTAACAAATTATCAATAACATATTTAATTTTACAATCAGAATATAAAGCTTCAAACAGCTGGGAATGAGCATGGGCACCGAGAAGCAAACGAAAATTCAAATTCTTTGTGCTAATTATTTTATTTTTTTTCATTTTAAATATTGCTCAGTAAAAAGGGAAACATTCAGGCTCTATTATTGACGAAGATGGAAATTTTTACATGTTCATGCGGCCATTAATAACTAGCTTCTAGCTTCATTTATATGAGAAACATCGATTCTAAAATACCATGGGGCACATCGAAAATGTCTACCAGAGATACTTCTAGACATGTAAGTTTTTGCTTTTGGATTCTAAGGTATCTTAGAGCCTAGTCAGGTTAAATCACAGCCTGGAGAGAGTGATATTGCCCAGTCGCTTGGTTTTCTTGCAAATAAATCCATGACCACCGCCGGATAAACTCAACGATTGCCAGTCCATATACTCGAGCAAAGTTTAGTTAAACCTACGCCCTACATACCTGCATAAACACATCTGCCATGAGCAGTTTTTTATTTGCTGCTGAAACAAATGAAAATGATTCACGGTTGAACATACTAGCGAGGCAGACAGTTTCAATCTATCTTACCAATCTAAATAATTACAGAGTGTGTATGGATAAAAGATGAATTTGCATGACATACATCATGATTTTCATTGCAATATTAGCGTTTAATTATTAACAAGCTAGCATAAGTTATCTACAAACTCCCACGTTTGTAAATATCATTTATGCACCGAAGTGCAATAAAAAAACTTTCTAAAGGAAACAAAATGGGCTGGTTATCGTTTAAATGGGCGGTTCAAGATACCGCTGAGAGAGTTGGTAATTTTGTTACAGGTGGCGGTAACGACCGAAAAAAAAGTGAAAATATTGTTCGGTGGGCTAAGGAGGAAGAGGAAGAAGTAAGAGAAAGGCTTGAGGAAGTTAGAGAAAGTACCTGCGAGAAGCTTGCTGAGCTTGGCCAGTTAAAAACAGAAGTTTATCGGACATCAGTGACGGAATTTGTTCAACTTTTTGAAATGATTGGAAAATTGAACAACACAGGGTGTGGTGAATTTCAAGAAGGATTAAGTCCAATTCAAGTTAAAAATGCGATTGGCCAGTTAAAAATTGATTCTGCGCATGTTAATCAAATGCTTATTGGTGCTGGCTCTGGCGCATTGGGTGGCGCCACACTTGCACTTGGTGCATATGGTTTAGCTGGGATTGTTGGTACTGCATCCACAGGAACAGCAATTAGTACACTATCTGGAGTCGCAGCAAGTAATGCAACATTGGCTTGGCTTGGCGGTGGGGCGGCCTCTGCCGGAGGATTAGGAGTCGCAGGCGGAACGGCTGTACTGGGTGGCATTGCTGTACTTCCTGTGGCATTAGTCGCAATGTACTTTGGTCAAAATAAAGCTAAGCAAAAGCTAAACGAAGCTAGAAACATACGCGATGAAATAGAAGTGGTGGTCGAAGAAATTAAAACAGGTATAGAGCAACTTGAAATGATTGCCAAAGGTGCAGACTTAATGTTGGCTACCATTACTGCCCTAAATGAGATAGTTAAAGCGCAAAACTCAAAAATGCGTAATGCCCTAGAGGTCGCAGCAAGTTGCGCGCTCGCACTACAAGATACTTTAGAGATTCAAATAATCTCACAAGATGGGACTATTACCACCCAATGTAAAAACTATCTTTCGAATCAATGTGCGAATGCGTAAGGAGTAATCATGAACAATCCAGTATTTCATTATGAGATTCTAATTGAACCTCGCCCAACTACTCTAACGTATAAGCTGGCTAATTTTTTTAGTGCAGGAGAACTCGACCGTAAAGCAGCTACACGAGTTGTACAAACGGTCAATACTGTTATAGAGCAAGGACGGAAACATTTTCATACAATTCAGCAGCAAACCAAGTCAGTAGTACACGTTTTTGATTCACTTAAAACCGATATTTTTTCGCAAAAAATTCAGCCACTGTCAAACGCATATATATTGCTGGGTGCTTCAAAACGTATAACTCCTGAGCTTGTGTGTGAAACCCAAAAAATCCCTACTTATCCAACGGAGCCTCAAGTACCTAAACCTATAAATGGAATGCCAGGAATTATTGGTGGTGGCGTGTTAAGCGCAGGCCTTAGCTTTTTAATCGTTAATTCTAGTGGAGTCACTACATTCTCAGCCCCTGGTTTAGAGTTAATTTTCATTGTGTTTGCTACATTATTAGGTGCACTACTCACCGGTGTGATTGGCGGAGTGAAGGCTCTTCACGATACAAAAAAATATCATGGACACGCGCAATTATTAATGAAAGATATACAACTATCCTCAAATGAAATGCTCGAAATACAAGAAGCAATAAAAAAATTAAGTCCAGTGATTTGTCAGCAAGAGAGGCATGTTGACCAATCAACAAATAAACTACATGAACTTGTTGTCGATGCTACAAATGCAGCCCGATTGCTTAAAGATATTTTGAATACGTCTCTGCTTAATGGGGAAGGCGCATTACTCGAAGGAATAATTGAACAATTACATAAACAAAAATCTGATGTTACTGATTATGCAGCCAAGCTTCACATCGAATTGCAATAGCGCTGAGGATGTAGCGTATACAATGGAACAAAAAAAAGAAGATAGAGCCCAGAATTTTGAAAGGGAAGCTATATATGCAGCTACTTCTGTGTTGGAGAAATACAGCCAAGGAGTGGCCGAGCATATAAATTCTTATGATGAATTAGCTAAAATTTCAAAGTACAAATTAAATCCAGATTTCGAACAAAACAATCTGTTCCAACAGTCAGGCTTTTCAGCTGAAGTAAAAGATATTGCTCGAGGGAATGCAGAATATTGGATTGATGGTAAAGGTGATTTACGCGCAAGAACAGATAATGTTGGAGCTGTAAACCATCCTGTATATGATTTCGTAAGCATTGACCCTGAAACGGGTTTGCCGCTTAGAGACATAAATGGTGATTTTCTACCTGGGGGGCAGATGAAAGTCCACCAAGACACAGAAAAATACCGATATCTCTATAAGAAAAGTTACGAAAAATATCGCACTGCAGAGCTGAGATTTCCAGCGGACCAGTTTGACGCCATTCTGCAAGATTGGGCCGAGCAAGAAGTGAAGTTGGAAACTCAACTACGGAAACTCCAAGAACTTGGGGATACCGCTCAAGCGGCGCAGAAGCAAAATGAATTGGAACAATTACGAGACGTTAGGAAAAGAGCAACTAAATCTAAAATTACAACCACAGATGCTATGGATGCACGCAAAAGCCCAGAAATAAGCGCATTTAAAGATGGTACAAAAGTTGCGCATCGTGCGGGAGTAAATGCTGCTAAATCGGCAGTTGTTATAACCGGTATTGTTGGTCTTGCGACTCAAGGTTGTAAAGTTGTCTCAGGCGAAAAATCGGCTGCAGATGCCACACAAGCTGTTTTGAAGGATGCAGGTTCTGCTGCAGCAAAGGCATATGTTGCGGGCGCGACTACCTCAGCGGTTGGAGGTGCACTTAAAACGGCTAATTCGCAGGTTTTACAAAATTTAGGTAAAGGTGGGACACCCGCAGTTATTGTTCAGACAAGCACTATTCTTGCCGTCGCAGTCGTCGACCTTGTAAGAGGTAAAATTACTTCTGAAGAATTTGTAGGTCAAATTAGCCGAAATGGAGTTACATTGGCGACTTCTCTTACTGGAGCAAATCTTGGTGCATTAATAGGTACTGCAGCCCTACCGGGTGTGGGGACTGTAGTGGGGTCGTTTATTGGGGGTATGGCAGCATCTCTTTTGAGCGGTAGCATGTATGCTGCTCTACAAAAATCCGTGCAAGATATGCAGCTGTCCGATGAAAACCGAAAAAATGTTGAAGCTGCTTGTGCCAAGTTAATTATGATGCATATTGCATATCGGCATGATATGCATTTACTTTTTGATGAGTTTTTCCAAGAAAAGCAGGCACAGTTGAAATGGGCCTTTGATAAAATTGCAGATGCATCTGCTAATGGAGAGAGTATCCATGAAGGACTGGCGGGAGTTGCAAATGCTTTTGGAAAAGAATTAGCATTTGAAAGCACACAGTCTTTGAGGTTACATCTACAAAGCAAGGAAGCATTGCGTTTTTAATCAATTAAAATATTTTATTAAAATATTAATCCCCAATGTTTATATTTTTGAAATGTACTATCGGGGTGCGTAAGACTTTTTGTTCGATGGCCAGATTCAGTGTGCAACTACAGGGCTGAAGTACAAGAAGTGCTTTGGGGCATGAGTACACTTTCGACAGCTAAGCTGATTAACTCCAGGAGCGAGCTAGACCATAGGTCCCAGTGCTCAGTTATGCCAGATTAGCTGCCCACCGAGCGCGACATATTCTCAACAGCGTATCGGTCGCGCTGGATTATGACAGCATATTTTTTTGGTTTCTGGCTATGAGAGTCGCGATTTCATCGATAGTTCCGCTTCGAATTTGGTAGTTGCTTGCGGTCGCCTTGAATTGACTTGCAAGTGCGGCAATACGGTCTATCGTAGCCGTAGCGAAGCTTTTAGTTACGCCCGCTTGCGTTGCGAGAGCCATCAAATCCCTGAGCCGAGGCGTTTTCGCTTCCCCAGCTATATCCATTTGATGGTAGTGATTAGGGCCCCGATTAAACGTCAGGTCATAACAGGGTGCTACGCGCCAATGGCCATCGGCCCCCAGTCGGAAAGAGAAGTTCTTTGCATGGTCGTCGCGGTTGTTGAAGACAACATTGAACACGCAGCGTTCGAACATGATGTTAACTTCGCGTTCGTCACGGGATATTGCGCGAGTAATGCGCAGTAAGTTGTTGTAGTCGAGTACACCTATTTCGCGAAAATTAAGGTCCATTGCCCCGGCCACGGTGAGCATGGGCACGCGCATGCCTTGTTCGCGGTCAAATCGGCGAATTCCGAATGCGGACAAGGTCGGCGAAAGGTCACAGGTCACCACATCAGGCATATCCAGCCCTGCCGCGCGAGCCATCTCCGCATAAAGGGCTTCAATCTGCACGACTTCTTTATGCTCATCTTGAGCTGGAAACTTGAACAACCAAGGCAAGCCGGGGGCATGCTCCGAACCATACACTCGAGAAGTAAGCGGGTTGTAATTGAGAAGGACCTTTGGCCTCGCACCGTGCGGGGAGCCTCCCATTAATGCAAGTTCGCGTAAAGCCTCAGTGGATTCCCTATCGGCCAGCACCAGCCGGGCCTTTTCTGCGAGGTGTAGTAGGTCGACATCCTGCTGAGTTAGAGTTTCATTTTCACCTGGTTCAAACGTAAGCGCTCCCATGGCCCTATCTTGTATGAACGCGAGGCGGTCTAGTGCTCCCAGCGATGATTTGTTATTTTTTCGGAATAAGCGGTCAATCAGCAGCATCCCCCAACCGTCAGGCAAGGCATCGGCAATAGCCCCCGGAAGGCGGTGCTGTGTAATGGGGAAGTTTTGGTAGCCATCAACCCGTAATGGGAGTTTTATGGGTGAAATTTGCAGCTTGCGCTGCAACGCCGCCGGTGTGTATTGAAACATGAGGGTGCTATCGGTTTCGGCCAGCTCGCCAAGATGAAACTGCTCACCCCACCCTTGGTATATAACGGAAAGTCGCTTCATTGGTTTTTGCCTTTTTAGCCCGTTGGCGGGTCTCAGTTTGTTTTTCCAAGTCAGCTATCGATAGTGGCACCTGGGGTAGCAAGATGCCCTCCAGGTCTTCAGCTCGCCCTAGCACACTAAGCACCCGCACAAAGGCATCGAGCGTGACTTGACCGGTCGTTTCCAACTTACGAATCGTGCTACGAGATAGGCCGACCCGAGCCCCAAACTCTTCTTGAGTAATGTTCTCTGCAAGGCGCAAAGCCTGTATCCGTTGACCTAGTTCCCGCTGAATTTCGGCAGGCGTCATCAGCATAAAGATTGCCATTGAAATCACTACCCTTTGTTTGGTGTATCAATGCTTCTAATTATAACCATTATGCTTATAGACTGAAAGAGCTTCAGCTTCAACGATTCCAATTAAAATCACTAAATCGTATTTATACAGCTAATGATTTCATTTGAAAGCACTATAAAAAATCCGACAACAGGCGTTGCCAGATATTTTTGGTCATGTACATACTCCTGTTACCAAGCAGCGAGCGCCCAACGCTCATCGCGCGTACACCAAGTTGTAGTGGCACACTGGATTTGTGCCACATAATTATGGCCAAGCAAATAAAGGTGAGCAGCCCAAGCAAGTTAGCTATTACTGGCCTTGGGCTGTTACCAAAATTAATTGACCACTAATGCGCAATTTCAGACTGGGTATCAAGCGATTTTATCCACATTTGAGCTTCATCGAGGTCAAGGTAGAGGCTTGCGTAGGCTTTCCGCAGTAATCCATCTGGTAGAGCCCAGTCCCATTTTTGTCTCTGAAGATTCTTTACGTCGATTAGTAGTTCATCTAGTGATGGAGCCACATCGAACGACGTATCTCTGAGGGCATCTAAAATATCAGTTCCACTATGTCCAGATTTGTGGACTTCAATACCTGGCCCCGCAGCTGTGGCTTTAAACCCTCGTCTCAATAACAGACATGCTAGCGCTTCGTTTGCTGCATCGCCCATCCAAGTAAGAATGAGTGCTTCGCTGCCTTGGTCAAGTAATATAGTTTCCTTCAAGTTTCTAGCCGCATAGTTATGTCGAGCTTCAGTAAGAAAACGTTTTGCAACGTCATCTAGATAAACTGGAGTCTCATCGGACTCTAATAGCTCACGTATCCGTTGTCGTATTTTAGTATGCGTGCGGCCTGCTCCCCCCGAAAATAATGGGGGCACACCGCCACGGGTTCTCGAGACAACAATTGTTTTTTGCTTCTCATCAATTTCATCGACACACCATGTTTTTCCGGCAAACAAAATTCGCTGACCCACCGTCAGCATTTGTGTAACAGGAATTGTGCCTAAAGCTCTTCCTGCGCATACGAGTCGGAACTCTTCTTCGGAAGCAAAAGCAGCGTAGAAGGTGTAATGATTAACAAATTTCTCACCTGTCTGTCCATGAAGTAACAATCCAGATGACTCTTGCATCAGTAGGTCTAGTTTGCCCAGATGGCGCAACAGCATGGCAAACTCTTCTTTTGTTACGCCAGTAAAGGGGGTGGTTGGGCCGCAAAGCAAACTATAAAGCTGTCCGATAGTTGCTCCCCCACGCTGAGCAACAATTGAGAGTATCTGCTGGATAAGCGTGGAAAAATGAGCGCCACTGGACATTGGAGGCTCAAACCAATTCTCTAACAGCAATGAAATCATGGCGGTCATTTGCAGCATGTCTAGTCGAAGCTCTATCGACAAAGAAACATGAGGGCCAATCATTTGTTCAATGCAGTAACCTCGCAAAATCGCCGGTTCTCCCTTGCGACGCCCGGAACGCCCAAGACGTTGACGCAAACTAGCGACAGACGGTGGAGGGCCAATTTGAGCTACGCTTTTAACAGCTCCGATGTCGATGCCGAGCTCAAGGGTATTTGTGCAGATAGCCGTTGCGGGCCGCTCTTTTTGTTTTAGAGCCGCTTCAGTTTCAGAGCGAATTTCCTTAGATAGACTGCCGTGATGCGGCCAAAACTCATTGGGAACATTTTGCGTAGAGCAAAATTGGTTTAGCAAATGGGTATAACGTTCTACTTCACGCCGAGAATTAGGAAAAATTAGGTTGTTTGAGCCACGAAGATTCTTGAAAAGATGTCCCGCAATCGTGGTTGGCATCGTAGGCTGAGGTGGCTCATCTTCATCGGAGTTACTGGAATTTTGTCGAATTACCAGCGGTTCTTCATATCCTTTTACTAAAATACGCAGTTCGGTATTTGCATCCTTAGAGACAATCATGGCGACCGAAGCCCCTTTACCTGGTCGCAAAAAATCAGCCGCCAAGCTCATATCACCTAGAGTTGCCGACAAACCTATTCGGGGAATATTTCGACCAATACTATTTTCTATACGATGCATGAGCGATTGAAGTTGTTTGCCCCGCTCAGAACCAATAAACGCATGAAGCTCGTCGATAACAAAGTAAGCCGCGTTTTCAAAAATCGCGTTGATAGATGTACCACGATTACATAACAGTGCTTCAAGGGACTCTGGGGTGATAAGAAGCACCCCTTGCCGTTTAGCCATAAACCGCGTTTTTGTTGAGGCCGATATATCGCCATGCCAAGGCCAGACGGGTATTTCTAATTGTTCACAGAGACGGTCAAGTCGACCAAACTGGTCATTGATGAGCGCTTTAAGTGGGCTTACATAAACAATTAAGCCGTGATTCTCACTCTGGAGCAGATACGTTAATGCGGGTAGAAAAGCAGCTTCAGTTTTACCAGTAGCTGTTGCAGCGGCAACGATTACATCACAGTCTCCAGCGACAATAATGGGAATTGCTTCTTCTTGGGCTTGGCGTAGCGACTCCCAACCCTCTGACCAGAGAAAGTGCTGAATCCGCTCATCCAGTAAATAGTAAGACGATGAAGCTGCCATAAACTAATAACTCAGTTACATTTTGAATGAAGCAAACTCGTCTACATCGTCTGAATCGACGTGCGCATCAGCTAAACCATCTGTATCTGCTATTACTTCGATTCCTCCAAGTAAATCTTGCCAAGCAGCTCCAGTGTTTTGTTCTAAAACTGCCAGAAGATTTATAAACGAAGTTATGGTGGTTCGTGGTGTTCGGAAATAGCTATCTCCGATACGGCTTGAGCAGTGTTCCATAAAGCTAAAAATTCCTTGGTCTGGAATCAAATGCTTTGCTTGGTCACCAGCAGCATAAACATGTCGAATATTTTGAAGTAACACATAAAAGTCTTCAGGTGTCAGACTTGAAAGTCGTACGACTGGGCCAGTGAAGTCCACTAAGCCACCCACAGCAAATGTGTTTTGAGCCAAGCGACTTTGAAGTGCTGGATAGCTGTATAACCCTCGCCTTGTATCAAGTAAGAACTCTGGCGTTCCTCCAAGAACAAAACCAAGGCCGTCTGCGGACCCTTGCAGCGAGTCATTCAAAATGCGTAAGATTTGCTCATAATTGGCATTTCTTGCTTGCGTATTTGAAAGCTTGTACAAATTTACTAGCTCATCGAGACTCACGAGCAAGCCCGAGAATCCAGCTAACCGAACAAAGCGAGCAAGCAACTTCAATTGGTCGTAAACAGCTGAATCATCAACAATGCTACGCACACCTAAGGCCTGCTTAGCATCTGTTTTGGTAGTGAATTCGCCACGTAGCCAGCGGATTGCATCGGCTTTTAGTTGCTCGAGGCCCTCTTCAACACCACGGCAATATGCTGCAATGACATCGGCGAAGTCATAGCCATTCACTAATTCTGTTAGATGATTTAGCTTTTCTCTAATGACTGTTTCGGTTGAAAGTCCATTTGCTTTGGCTTCCAATTTTGCGGTGGAAATGAATTTTTCGACAATTCCAGCTAGCGCGCCACCATCTGGTTTGGTTCTGGTCGAGATGTTGCGCATCAACTCGGCATAGAGCGACCGAGCTTGGCCACCACTGGCGTGAAGTCTGCGGTCAGGGTTTAAGTCTGCACTTGCTACGACTAGTTTTTTTTCGAGCGCGACTGTGCGTACTAAATTAAGGAAAAAAGTTTTGCCGGCACCATATTCACCAGTAACGATACGGAATGCAGACCCGCCGTCTGCAATACGGTCTATATCACCAATTAGAGTTTCGATTTCATTCGTACGTCCAACTTGAATTAAATGTTGGCCAGTGCGAGGAACTACACCGGCACGTAGTGATTGAATGACTGCATCTCGGTCTTTAGGGCGAATAGTGATGGTCATGCTTCAATTTTCTCCAGAACTTCAGCGTTAACTTCAATTGGGTCTTCACCTTCGGTGAATGGGATGTCATGAACGTCGTATGCTGCTTCATTGATGCGCTCAAGCGCACCGTCAAGCATCAAATCAAGGTCTGACGCGACATCAAGTAACTCTTCACGATTCCATTGTGGTCTTGAAAGTAGCATACGAGCTAGTGCGTCATGCGACTCATCAAGGCCAAGCAAATAGCTCTGTTTTGCTATTGTTTCGGAATCATCCTGCTCGATAGCAACTTCAGAAGATGAACTAGGCGTTGAAATTTGAGCTTCTTCATTGAAAATATTGGCTAGTAAGGCTGAAACTTTGGCGGTGTCTTGTTGCAAGACCGCAATGCGTGCAGGGTCGAGTTTGAAAGTTGAAATGTCTGTTTTTTTTGTGGTTGGTGTCGTTGAAGGAGTATCGGGACTTGCCGCATGAATATCACTAAATACTTTTTTGCTATCAATGCCAAGGACTTTGTACACCTTCTCAAGCATCTTGATTTCTTCAACCGTAACCTTTTCATCTGTTTGAGCAACTGTTGCCATAAATGAGCCAAGAACTTCTTTTGTCTCTGTATCCAACGGCTCGAGTTGTTTTTTTAGTGATGTCAGGGATGCAGGGGAAATAACGAGCAAGCGAAGCAGCGCCAATAAACGGCGGATGTGATACGGAGTTAGATGTGTCCAGCTTTGAATTTGCTCACGCAAAAGTGCGGATTCTTTTGCATCGAAATCTCCATCCGCTGCTGCAATCGATGAGGCAAGCTGAAGAGTCAATACGGCTATCTGATAAGCTGGTGTTATTGGAGAAACAATTTCCCCAGCCGGAATATCAAATAAAACGACTGTGTCTTCTGGTTTAGGTAGTTTTGCGCCACCAAGTAGATTTGGTTCTATGCCGATGCCCATCGACTCTAAAGCTTTGGCTAACGTAATTGCTTTATCTTTTGTTAGCACTGATTTGGCATTTAATACGGAAAGTAGTTTTTGATATGGCATTACTATCTCGCCATCCTCCATTCCTGATTGAATGCTCTTCAACGCTAAAGTTAAATTGTCAGGCCACAACAATGGTGGCAAGAGCAATACACCTTCAAGCTCAGTGCTACCTTCCAAATTCTTTGATAAGTAACGGCTATATGACTCCAACTCTTTTGTCGTTGATTCGACTATTTCCTGCAACTTTTTCAATGGCCCAGTAAGTACAGTTACATCAGGAATATCACCAAAGCTCAGTTTTGTCTCACCATTGCGCAGCAAACCGGCTGACGCTGGGCGGTATTGAAATTTCAGTTTGGTTTTGTTGCGAGGTAACTGAAGTCCTTCAACAAATTTCTCGTGATAGCGTAATGTAAACAGTCTGCTGAACTCACTCTCGCAACGAGTTGCTGGGGTCCTTAATGAAATGTTGGGCGCATGCTTAATCCATGCAAGTGCAAGAGTTGCAGGTACGGGAGCACTATCTATCGCCGCCTGCCCAAGAGCAAGGCGAATATACACTGGCACATCATATGATTTTGGAAATGTTGGTACTGGCTTCAGATACAGAGAATCAGCACAATCGCTCATGGATATCCAGTCATATAACTGGCCGGCATAACTACGGAATGAGCCCGAGGCTGGGCCATAAATCTTTAATAAACGCTGCAGCTCTTGTGCTATTAATGGTAATTCGGCTTTTGCAATAGGGTCTGTCTGAGAATCAACCAATACTCGGCGTTCAAGACCGTAGAAAAATAAAAATACAAATCCAATTTCAGCTTCAGGGTCCTTTCTGCCACCAGCTAGCCAATTCAGATAAGCTCGACGCGCAGAATCCGAAATCTCTGAATAACTTGGCCAATAACTAAATTGTCGCTCAGTGTAGTCACCATATTTTGCAACGGGTTTATTGGTCACTATTAATGAAGGGTCAGGGGTATTCCCAAAATGAGTAGTGGTCCCTACGTAAACCATTCCACCAGTAATCGTGGTTCCTGCAACCTCGATATACTGACCTATTGGAATCCATTTTTGTGAACCCGACCCAGAAGGTGGGGCAGGAATTCGATACTCAGATGCATCAGTCTGTGCGGTATTAACTCTTACTTGAATGGGAATGTCTTCGTTTGTAATTGCGTGCTCTCGAGTTGGTGATTTTATGGAATGGCTCGAAATAGTATTCGTACTTACTTTTGCTGTTGTTAATGGTTGTTTATCGCGTGCAATCACCGCTTGGATATCATTACCTGAGCTGCTTTTTTTGGTGAGTTTTGATACAGCCCAAATCAAGCCAATAATTCCCAAACCTATCCAAATTTCCTTTGGTACTGATGCGACCAAGGCCACAATGCAAGCAATAACTATGACTACGACGTTACCGGCGCTAGATTTTTTCTGCCTTGCCATGTGATTTATCCTTAGATTGCATGCTTTTATAAGTTGCAGCATTAGATTTTTTTAGCAGTAGTCATGTCTAGATGGCATTACTATCCAAAAAAGACAATTCAATACACGCTAATAATATTGGCTTCTGAGTACTGAAGCCTAACCAATAAATCATGTAAGTAAACATTTTACTCTTGAACGTACAGAATTTGTGCTCAGTTCTGTCAAAGACTAAGAAAAATGCCAAAAAAACTTGTTTTAAAAAACATTTTTTGAGCGATTTTTAGAGAAAAATTAAAAAATTTTTCTAGCATAAAACCCAACAAATACAACATATTATGGCGTTTTTTCAGGGCAATACCAGAGTAATGCAAGATGGCAATACCAGAGTAATACAAGCTGTAGTGGTCAATCAATTTTGGCAACATCGTAATAGCCAAGCCAATACTTACGTTTGAATTCGTTTGGGGCTAGAAACCGTTTTGGTGATGCGGCCCAAGCTGACTGTAGTGCCCTGAATGCAATTCAGGATTTTCGTTCTGCTTAGGCAAATGAGCTGTAGCCTAAACTGATAAGCAACATGCAATATAAAATCAAATTTCAAAACTTTTTTTGAGCAATTTTCAACGAAAAATTCAAAAATTTTTCTTGATTTTAATTCAATAAATACAACATCTTAGAGCTATTTTTGAGGGCAATACTAGAGTAACTGCTCAGGGCAATACTAGAGTAATACAACAAGCAAAAGCAGAGTAATTCCGGGAGCTATTTCTCCGAAGATTTACCGTTATTTTCTTTCGTCTTCGTTCTCGGCTTGCTCGCGCGTTGCCGCGGTATTGCTGCACGCGTGAGCATTAGCGGGTCAATCGTTGCTATTGGGGCAATGGTTTCTAGCCATTGTTCTTTTCCCAAGGCTCTTAACACACGCACGAGGGTATTTAATGACGAACCATTGCCTGACTCTAAGTTCCTTAGTGCACGAACGCTAATTCCTGCTCGCTCTGCTACTGTTGCTTGTTCTAGATTGCGATTTACGCGAAGACGTTTCAATCGTTCACCTAATTCACTTTCCATTTCTTCGGGTGTTAGATTCATTTGCATTTACCTCCAAAACATCTCGACGAAGTTACCTGTAATAACGGGCGTAATTATGCCTATTGTGTACAACATTCTCTACAAACGGAATAATGTTGCCGATTATTACAAAGGATGTTCTTATAAATCGCATCAAGTTGATAGTGCTTTCAACAGTTTCGTGTGCTTTTTCAAATTGAGTTGTTGCGCTATTGATGTGTAAAGACTCTCAGTTTTTCTAAAAAATGATAGCTGTTTTTGCCACATTCCTCACATAAAGCCTCTTTGCAGTAAAAGGATTATTTATGCCTATTAAGATTGAAATTGCCTATAAAAGGCACAATAGCGCCGGTTGTTGCTAGACCACTGCAAATTGAACTGCTGAGTAGCTAGAGGGGGCGAAGTCTGTTTTTTGTGTTAATCGATGGCTTTTCACAATAAGAATGTCTGAAAAAGTGTCGATTCTCTGCATATTTGTCTGAAAAAGTGCTTATTGTTTGTTATTTCGCCAACAGTTCATATCGGATAAAGACATCTTGCCCGTCAACACCTCAGATTACTATGGTGACGACAACTATGATGAATAGCAGGAGCAATCGCGATTGCCATGGACTTAGACTCAGTGCAAACATGACGCGGAGATGGAATCACAAATAAGCCCGAGGAGTCAGTATGTCGTTGTTTACGCAACCACACTTGTATTGTTTAGACTGGTCCAAGGTGTGACAATCAAGTTTTAGTGACTAAGAAAAAATAGCTAGCGAGGGGTACTGTGAATTTGAATTCACCCAATATTCGTACGATTGATATGTTGCTACTTGATGAGCTGTTCGAAATGGGCAGCGGTTATGTGTTGAATTTTTCTGACCGAACGATGGCACAATTTTTCTCAGAAGAACTCAACATAGATATTGATAATATTCGCTATAAAGTAAACGGTACGTCCAAAGCTAAACGGCTTAGATGTTTTCTAAATACAGTCGACAAACCGACTGTAGTGCGCACGCTAAATGCATTGTGGATTTACAGGGAAGCAATCCGCCAACAGAGCAATCAAGACGAGCGGGTCACAAATGCCACGGGGCGTTTTTTAGAACTAATTAATCGATTGAATGGCATGAATCGCACCGGGTTTCGCGGAGGCTGTTTGGTTTGAGTCAGACCAACATGGCCTGCTCGCTTTGATTACGATAATAATTTGCTTCTGCTTCCGCAGGTGGAATGTGGCCAATCGACCCAAGCAAACGATGCTGATTGAACCACGAAACCCATTCTAATGTCGCTATCTCCACAGATTCTAAACTTTTCCAAGGACCCAAACGATGAATCACTTCAGTTTTGTAGAGTCCGTTAATCGTCTCGGCCAGCGCATTGTCGTAGCTATCACCAGTCGTGCCCACTGATGGCTCGATACCCGCTTCGGTTAATCGCTCGGTATAGCGAATCGAAACGTATTGCGAGCCACGGTCGCTGTGATGAATCAATGCTTCGCGCTCTGGCTGGCGCGCCCAAAGGGCTTGCTCCAATGCATCCAGCACAAACTCGGTTTGCATGTTGCGACTAACTCGCCAGCCCACGATATAACGAGCGAAGACATCAATCACAAACGCCACATACACAAAGCCCTGCCAAGTCGACACATAGGTAAAATCCGACACCCAGAGCTGGTTTGGTCGTTCAGCCACGAATTGTCGGTTTACATGGTCAAGCGGGCACGCAACAGCAGGGTCTGGACGTGTGGTGCGCACCGTTTTACCACGCGATATGCCGCGCAAACCGAGGCTGCGCATCAAACGCTCAACGGTACACCGCGCGACAAGATGCCCATCGCGCTTGAGTTGCCGCCAGGCTTTGACGGCACCATACACCTGGTGATTCTCTTGCCAGACGCGCGTAACTTCACCGCTCAGTTGCTCGTCACGAATGGCGCGCTGGCAACGCAATGCGGGATTACGCAACCGAGCGGCATACCGTCGATAAGCAGACGGAGCGACCTGTAATAGCTTGCAGATCGGCTCGACCCCGTGCTGCTCACGGTGGGTATCGATGAATCCTCTTACGATTTCAAGCGGCGGTCGAGCTCCGCCTGTGCGAAATACGCGCTGGCCAGGCGCAGAATTTCATTGGCCTTTTTAAGCTCGCGCACTTCGCGCTCTAAGGCTTTGATGCGTTCGCTCTCTGCGGAGTTTTTGTTGGCTTGAACGCTATCGCCACCTTGTCGACGACACCAGGTGCGCAGCGTTTCGGGTGTGCAGCCTATTTTGCTGGCGATGGAAACGAGGGTTGCCCATTCAGATGGATATTCGGCAAGGTGCTCAATGACCATGCGAACGGCCCGCTCGCGGACTTCAGGGGAAAATGGGGTAGATTTTTTCATGGCACTATTCTCTCAAGAGTTAGTGCCTCCGCGAAACCCGGTGCGATTCAGCAAGACTCAACCTTCTACGCCTCCATTTTCCAACGTGGCCACCCCACCAATAGTTGCCTTTGACCGTCGCCGTTTGGCTCAATTGCACTTTGAATTACTTGAGTTAGTAAGCCTCAATGCCCATGCACGAGGTTTCGCATTCGAAAAATTCTTGAAGAATCTATTTGATGCTTATGGGCTATCTGCACGGGAAGCTTTTCGCATTCAAGGCGAACAAATTGATGGTAGTTTTGCACTTAACTCAGAAATTTATCTACTGGAAGCTAAATGGCATAACTCCCCAATTGGAGCAGCAGACTTACATACATTTCATGGGAAAATTGACCAAAAAGCTGCTTGGACCCGAGGATTATTCATAAGTCATAGCTCATTCACAACTGATGGACTACACGCATTTGGTAGAGGGAAGCGAATTATCTGCATGGATGGTTTAGACCTATCTGAAATGCTGACACGCGAGATACCTTTAAACCATGTGTTGGAACGCAAAATTCGCCGAGCAGGAGAAACAGGACAACCTTTTGCACAGGTACGTGATTTATTTCCTTAAGCCACCTATCCACTAAGATTGTATTCGTGACTGAGTTTGCAACCTTACTTTGCAGCATAATCAAAGTGGACAAGCACTGTGATTAACACTGCCGCATATGATGAATTAGTTTAGCTACGAGTTTCTGCTAGAAAGTTTCGTGGTGTCGAATACACCATGTATTTGGAGGGCTTTTTTGAAGTTAAAAACTTGAGCTCAAATTTCATTTGTTTGACATGTGTTAATTTGTGCCTAGCTAGCTCAAAACTAATTTATCACTCAGTTTATCGGGCAAAAAAATATTAGCTGAGAATAGCAGTAGATTTTCTTTCTATCACCTCAGCTTTCATTTATCACTTTCCATTGGGGATCCCAGCTTGATCGCCAATCGTTAGCGCAATAATCACGCCTTGATACGGTGCATCCTGTAAAGCGTGCTCAATGCGTTCGCGCAGCGCGGCGCGAACTCGCAACACTGCAGCTTGAGGCGAAAAGCCCGCTAAACGCTCAGCCGACTTCATGCTGGCAATCGCGGCAATATTTTGCTGTAAAAACCACGCTTCTAAATCAAAGCCCGCTGAATTGACGACGCCATGAACTGGCTTGAGTTTGAGCTGCAAGCGCCAACGCTCGCCAGCGCCAAAAGGCCCGCCTTTGGCGTTGACTTGAATGCGATCGAACTGCCAGGCTCGCTTGGGGTCAGCATCTGGCGTAAAAATAAAGCGCGGCCCATAGCGTGATTCTTGCGGTAAATCGGCAATAAAACCCGACATCCACAGCGTTTGACCGACTAAATCGACTGGAATACGCTGCGCCATCCGAATTTGCGCCCGCCATGTGGCCCAAGCAAAACCCAAACTGAACGCCAAGAGCATCAGCACCAGCCATTGCAAAATCCGGTTTTGATTAAAGCGTTGCAAACAAAAATGTAGCCCCAGCGCCAAGCAAGCTGTCGCCAGCGGCCAAGTAACAGCAGGCAAAGTCGCTTGCCATTGCAGCGTAATCACGCCAAGCACCCAAGCAAAAATAAATAATAAATAGCGACTTAACATCCATCTAGCTTAGGCAATCGAGTGCTGACTAGCCCAAGAAATCACCTTGCACGAATCATTCACAATGTTAAACTCATGCGCATGAAAAATTTCGATGCCGATATCATTATCGTGGGTGGTGGTTTAGTCGGTGCTGCTTTGGCGCTGGCCCTCAAAAAAACCTCGCTCTCGGTGATCTTGCTCGAAGGCCGCGCGCCTTGCCTAGATTTTGACCTCTCCACATGGGACCAAAGAGTCTATGCCATTAGCCGTGCGAGTCGTCAGCTCTTAACGCAGATTGGGGCTTGGCAGCGCATTCGCCCAGAACGTTTATCGCCGATTTCAGCCATGAAAATCCGCGGTGACGCCGTCGATGCCGTGTTGGAATTTAACGCCTTAGAAAGTGGCGTTGACGAGCTGGCCTTTATCGTTGAAAACCGCGAATTACAACGCGCGCTGTGGTTGGCCCTCGCTGACTGCAGCCATGTTGACATCATCACCCCCGCCAGCGCGCAAGCGCTATCGATCGATCTGGATGCCGCCACGCTCACCTTGGCCGACCAGCGTCAATTACGCGCGCGTTTAGTCGTTGGCGCCGATGGCGCGCAATCTTGGGTACGCGGGCAAGCGGGCATTCAAGCCAACACCAAGCCCTATGCGCAATTTGGCGTTGTTGCCAATTTTGCCATTGAAAAACCCCACTACGGCTGCGCACAACAATGGTTTAAAACCGACGGAATTTTGGCTTGGCTGCCGCTCGCCGAGCAAAAAATGTCTATGGTTTGGTCGTGCGATGCTGAGCTGAAAAATGAATTACTCAATTTAAGCCCCAACCAACTGGCCGCCAAAGTGGCACAAGCGGGCAATGCCTCACTGGGCGAGCTGACTTTAATTACCCCACCCGCGGCATTTGAGCTAAAACTCAATCAGATTGATCAGTGCGTCAAACCGCGTTTAGCTTTGGTTGGCGATGCGGCGCATACGGTGCACCCTTTAGCTGGGCAAGGCGTTAATTTAGGCTTTGGTGATGTCGCCGAACTGGCGGACTTATTAACAACAACACACCCGGAACGAATCGGCGATTATTTAGTCCTAAGGCGCTATGAGCGCGCCCGCCGCGAGCCGGTACGATTAATGCAAACCGTTTGTGATGGCTTGCAGCAGCTCTTTAATAATCAACATCCCGTTTTAATGCGTTTACGTAATTTCGGGCTGGGCTTTACTAATGCTTTACCATGGCTAAAACGGCAATTAATTCGCCATGCCATGGATTCATAAACACTGCTGATCGCTGCTTTGCAGCAACTCACCTGACTGAAGGATGACTCATGAAACACCTAAGCCGTACTCTGATTGCCGCAGGCATGATCGCACTCACTGCATGCAGCGCCCAAGCCGATGCACCACCCAAAGAATTAAAAGCCAATTTGGCTAAAAAAATTGGCCAGCCAGTTGATTCTGTACGTGAAACGCCAATCAAAGGCCTGTATGAAGTGGTCTTAAACAAGCGCCATATTGTGTATTCCGATGCCAAAGGTGAATTTGTTGTCGTTGGCGATATGGTCAATGTGGCGACTAAAAAAAGCCTAACCGAAGCGCGTATGGCTGAACTCAATAAAGTGGACTTTGCCAAATTGCCACTGGCTGATGCCATCAAAGACGTGCGCGGCAACGGTAGCCGCAAATTAGTAGTGTTCTCTGATCCAGATTGCCCATTTTGCAAACGCCTTGAAACGCAAAGCTTGGCAGGGATTGATAACATCACGATTTACACTTTCTTGATGCCACTCGCTGGCTTGCATCCGGATGCTGCGCGTAAATCGGAACTCATCTGGTGCAGTGAAAACCCGCAAAAAGCCTGGAGTGAATTCATGCACAATGGCAATCTGCCAACCGGCGGCAAAACCACCTGCGACAACCCTATTGCGCGCAGCGTGAAACTCGGTGAATCACTCGGCATTAACGGCACACCAGCGTTAATTTTTGCTGATGGCCAAATCGTTTCGGGTGCGATTCCAAAAGACGAAATCGAAAAAATCCTCGCCACACAAAAATAAACTCCACGCTCAATTCGCTAGCCAACAAGCCTCGTTTTTCCAAATGGAAGGACGAGGCTTTTTATTTGGCTCATCACTCAAAATGATCGTAATTAATTCATTCAAACCATAGCTTTAGCTAAATTCGACAAAATAATTTCACCTATCCTTCTTGAAAATTACTTCTTATAGTGGACTGTCGATTGTATCGAGATATCAGTCATGCACATACTATTTTCACCGGCGATTGCCTTAGTCTCAAAATTACGCTTTGCTCAAAAATTTATTCTGATTGCCTGCATTTTGGCGATTCCAACCGTGTTTATGCTGAATCGAATTGTGGTGAATTTTAATAATGAGCTCAGTACGATTGAAAACGAACGCGTCGGCTTACAGTACGCCAATGTAATGCGCGATGTCGTCAATCAATTGCAGCGCCACCGCGGGTTGACTACGGCTTTTTTGCAAGGGAAAACTGATTTTGCACCGGCCATTACCGAGTCAGAGCAAAAACTAAAAACAGCCATCGATCAAGTCAAAACACAGCTCGTAGCCACACCGCTAGCAGATATCCCCGAAAAATGGCAAATACTTGAAGCCGAGATCACCCCTTTGCTCACACAGTGGCAGCAATCGAGTGATAATTTCCAGCAACACAGTCGCGCAATTGCGCGCAGCATCGCTCTACTGGGCGATATCGCACACAACTCCAGCCTGTCCTTAGACCCCGAAAGCGATAGCTACTATCTGCAAGATATCTATTTTGCTGATTTAATTCCTGTAACAGAAACCCTAGCCAAAGCACGCGGCATTGGTACTCGGCTGGCCACCGCAAAAACCGCTACGCCAGAAGACGCCATTCAAATGAGTACGCTGGCAGTCTTAGCGCAACAGGCTGCTGAGCAGATCAATAGCAAACTGAATCGCACCTCGGTTGAAAAACTCAAAACAGCAGGAAAAATATCCGGAGAGCAACTTCATCAAAATGCCCAATATCTACAAACCCGCTTTGCCAACACCGAGATTAATGTCGACCCTGCCGCCCATTTTACAATGCTCACTCGCAATATCGATGCACTCAATCAATTTTCTGTTCAGGTGATTGCCGAAATAGAGGCCGCCTTAACCGCCAGAGAACATCGAATTATGGGACAGCGCAATTTTGTGCTGAGCCTTGCACTTATCATGCTGGCTTTAGGTGCCTATCTCTTGGTGGGGGCGTATTTATCTATTCATGGTTCGGTCAATCAATTGCGCTTAGAAGCTGAGTTGCTAGCCAGTGGCGATTTAAGCCGAACGATTCATCTAAATATCAAAGATGAACTCGCCGATGTCGGCGAAAGTTTTAACATTATGGCGATCAGCTTACGACATTTAATCGGCCAGATTCGCCAAAATGCCAATGCCGTTTCCAACTCTGCGGATCGACTCAATCAAAACTCAGACCAAGTAGTGCAAGCCTCGCACCATCAAGCCAATGTATCCAGTGAAATGGCGGCGGCCATGGAGCAAATGAGCGTGAGCATTGCCACGGTTTCTGAGCACGCGGCCTCATCAGAACTGCAAGCGCAAGCCGCGCAAAATGATGTACAGCAAGGTCAAACACTGATGCAATCGGTGTTGCATGAGATCACCGACCTCTCTGACAATCTGCAAGACTTGGGCGGTAAAGTCGACAATATGCAAGTGCATTCCACTGAAATTGGCAGCATCGTGCAAGTCATTAAAGAAATCGCCGATCAAACCAATTTATTGGCGCTCAATGCCGCCATTGAAGCCGCGCGTGCTGGTGAGCAAGGCCGAGGATTTGCCGTAGTGGCCGATGAAGTGCGTAAACTAGCCGAGCGCACCAGCGCATCGACCACCGAAATCACCAAGCTCGTGACCACTATTCGTAAAGACACCGACGAAGCGGTCAAAGGCATGGTCATCGCCCGCGAAGAAATGGCACGCGGTAGCGAACGCGTAAGCGATGCCAGCAAGGCGCTCAGTAATATCAATAGCAGCAGCCGCGAAGAGCTGAATGCCATTGCTGAAATCAATACAGCCATGGCCGAACAAAAGCTCGCCAGCCACGCCATTGCACAAAGTGTTGAGCGCATTGCGCGGCTGGCCGAGGACAATAGCCAGAGTGCGGATGCCAATGCCGGTTTATCGCTCGACCTGAAACGCAGCGCCGTCCAATTAGATGAGCTCGTTACCCAGTTCAAGCTTTAAAAAGCCCGCTCGCGCCGTTGACACCGTCATGGCGCGAGCACCACGATTAGTTTTTAGCCAGAAACGCCAACTGCGTCGCCAAAAATGCGTCGCGATGCGATAAAAACGGAGCATGTGCTGCGCCTTGATGAATTGTTAACGTCACATCACTCAATTGACTGGCCAGCCAATGGGCGACGGCGACAGGCGTTAAAGTATCTCGATCACCATATTGCAGCAGCACCGGGCAATCAATTTGGCTAATTTGCGCGCGTAAATCGGTATCGCGCAAAATAGCCAAGCCTTCACTCAGCGCGGTTAAGCTGGGCTCACCGTGCTTAAATAAATCGGCAAGTAATTCCTTCGTCACCGCGCGGGCGCTGGCGTCTCCCATTGCTTGTAAGCTAATAAAACGCTTGAGTGTACCTTGCCAATCTTGTTGCAATTGCTCGGCAAACTGCGCCAAGACCGTGGCTGGCATCGCGCTGGCCCAATCGGCTTGTTGCATAAAGCACGGACTGGATGCGATGAGGCTCAAGGACTTCACTTTTTGCGGCTGACTCATCGCCCAAGCGGCCGCCACCGCGCCGCCCAAAGACCAGCCGATCACTTGCACCGGCCAAGGAAACGCCGCATCCACTGCAGCCACCATCGCTGGCAAGCTTAATGCCACTTCGGCCGGCGACGCACCATGGCCGGGTAAATCGACTAAATGCACGCAATAATCTTGCGCCAAAGCATCGGCTATCGAATTCCATACCGTGCTATTCATCGCCCATCCATGCAACAAAACCACATCAGGCCCTTGGCCCCGCGTTTCAATCCACATTCAATTATTCCAAGTCAATTAGGACTGACATATCACCCATAATTGGGTATATCTATGTAGTGCTTTAATTTTATAGCCTACAATCATATACCCATCCAACACTTCATTGCTTATGTAAATATTGCGCCAACGCTTGCTGCTGTTGCGGGCTTAAACGCTCACCGGCGAGGCATAGCGTGTGTTGCCCCAAAACTTGGTACAAGGGCCGGTACTGGCTTGGTAAAACCGCCAAGTGCTGCGCCACGGTCGCCGCATCGCCGCGAGCAATCGGCCCAGTCAGTGCTGCAGCAGGCCCAATGGCGACGATATTATTTAAAGTTTGCTGCATCAGCCCCAACACCAAGCGCTGCGCCATCTCTGGCGCTATACCCGCTTGATTAGCCGTTTGCAGTGACACCTCGGCCAAAGTCACCAGATAATTAGCAGCTATCGTTAACGCGGCGTGATACGCCGTTTTACCGCCAGCTTGTAGCGCAAAAGGCACCCCGCCCAAATCACTGACCCACGCTTGCAAGCGCTCAGACGCGAGCGCATCGCCTTCAATCGCGCACAGCGTGCCGGCAAAAGTCGCCACCGCTCGCGCTGGATCGGCAAAAGAAAACGCCGGATGCACGCTCGCCAGCGCCGCGCCTTGCGCGCGAAGTGGCGCCAGCTGCTGCGCGTCTAATGCGCCGCTGGCATGAAAAACGACATTGCCCGCAGCAATCACACCTGCCTGAGCCAGCTCACTGGCCACCGCAGCAATCGCCGAATCAGGTACGGCAATCAGCCATAAATCGGCGGCGGGCAAGGCCGATAGCGTGGCTACCGCCTGCCCTGCGCCGATAAAATCCAGCGCCTTTTGCGCTGCGGGCGTTCGCGCCAACACGCCAGCAATCTGATATTGCCCCGACAATTGCGCCAAGCGCGCCATAGCTTGCCCCAAACGACCAGGGCCGATGAGATTGAGTTTGAGCATAAAAACGCCTTAATCTATTGAACCCGCCGCAGGCGTTAAATCGGCCGCAGGCAACGCCGCCAAAATCAGCAACAACTGCTCACACAATGCAGCGACTTCTTCGTGCGTATGCGCAGCACTGAGCACCACCCGCAAACGCGGCGTGGCCACCGTTGGTGGGCGAATTGCCGCCACCCAAAATCCAGCGGTAAATAAAGCCGCAGACACTTGTACCGCAATTTCACTGCTTGGCAAAATAATCGGCTGAATCGCCGTGCTGGATGGCAATAAAGTACAAGCATTCGCCAGACGTTGGCGGAAATACGCAATATGCTGCTGCAAACGCTCACGCCGCGCCACATCGTGCTCAATCAAATCCAAACTGGCATGCATCGCCGCCGCGATTAAAGGCGGCGCAGCCGTGGTATAGATATACGGCTTGGCGGTATTGACCAGATAATCAATCACCACCTGCTCTGCCGCAATATACGCCCCAGCAACACCAGCAGCCTTACCCAAAGTCGCCATATAAATAATTCGTGGCGACGATAAACCCAACTCGGCTAAAGTACCGCGCCCATTCCCTAATACGCCAAAACCATGCGCGTCATCGACATACAGTAGCGCGTCGTATTGCTCGGCCAATTTAAGCATTTCGGCCAACGGCGCAATATCGCCATCCATACTAAATACCGCATCGACCACAATCATTTTGCGTGCAGCTTTGGATGCAGCTAGTTGCCGCGCTAAAGCGCTCAGATCGCCATGCGCAAAACGTTTTACGTCAGCGCGCGACAACACCATCGCATCATTGAGCGAGGCGTGATTGAGCTTATCGGCAAAAATCGCATCGCCACGCGACATCAAGCCAGTAATCACCGCCAAATTGGCCAGATAACCAGTCGACAAGGTGATCGCCGCCGGTTTATTCGCCCACGCCGCCAAGCGCTCTTCAAGCTGCTGCTCCACGGCAAAATGCCCGGCCACCAAATGCGAAGCGCCACTACCAACACCCCATCGCGTCGCGCCCACTTGGGCGGCAGCGATCAATTGCGGGTGGTTGGCCAAGCCTAAATAATCATTACTGCAAAAATTACACAACACTCGATCCGCCACCGTGACATGTGCGCCTTGTGGCGAAGTCAGCACCCGGCGCGATCGATATAAATGCGCTGATTTTCGCTCGGCGAGTTCGGCAGCAAGTTGTGAAAACCAGTGCAACTGCGACATAGCAGGTCCTTTTTTTGCGAATAGGGCATTCTAAATGATTTAGATTTGAAATTCTCTTTACATCCACCAAGCCAATTACTGACAAACGAAGAAATACCCAAGACAAAAACAATTAAATCTTGAAAGAAAAAAGTGTTACACAATGTCGCCTTTGGCAAAATCTTGCGTATTGTCATCATTGACACAAGCCAAAAACCCCTTTTACACGTTATCATTCGCCATTGAAAAATTTTACTCATCATTGAGCTGGCCTTAAAACCAGCTTAAGAATGGAACGATCTAATGAAGCGTGTTGATGATTTTCGTCTGAAATTTGGTAAAGAAGAGTATGTGCCGATTATGATCGGTGGCATGGGTGTGGATATCTCCACTGCCGATTTAGCACTAGAAGCCTGCCGTCTTGGCGGCATCGGGCATATCTCCGACGCGATGATTAATACCGTCACCGATCGTCGCTACAACACAAAATACGTCAAAGACAAACTCAAGCAATACAAGTTCAATGTAGCCAATAGCGACAAAGCCGTGGTGCAATTCGATTTAGAACAGTTGGCCAACGCCACCCGTTTGCACGTTGAAGCCACCATGGCGCGTAAGCAGGGCAATGGCATGATCTTCATCAACTGTATGGAAAAGTTGACGATGAACGGCCCAAAAGAAACCTTGCGCGTGCGAATGAATGCTGCGCTTGATGCCGGCATCGACGGCATTACCTTAGCCGCCGGTTTGCATTTAGGCTCTTTTGCGCTGATTGAAAACCATCCGCGCTTTCATACTGCCAAGCTGGGGATTATTGTTTCGTCGGTACGGGCACTGCAGCTGTTTATCAAAAAATCAGCACGTACCGGCCGTTTACCCGATTTTGTCGTGGTTGAAGGCCCATTAGCTGGAGGCCATTTAGGCTTTGGTATGGATTGGGCTGATTTTAAGCTTGAAGACATCGTCGCCGAAGTGCTCGCTTGGGTACAAAAAGAAGGCTACGAGAATATGCCGGTGATTCCAGCCGGTGGCATTTTCACCGGTTCCGACGCGGTTAAATTCTTAGAAATGGGTGCTGGCGGCGTACAAGTGGCAACGCGCTTTACCGTGACCAAAGAATGCGGCCTGCCGGACGATGTGAAGCAAGAATACTTTAAAGCCGACGAAGAACTGATCGAAGTGAATCAGATTTCACCAACAGGCTACCCAATGCGGATGTTGAAAAACACCCCCGCCATTGGTTCTGGTATTCGCCCAAATTGTGAAGCCTATGGTTATTTGCTCGATGCCAGCGGCAACTGCTCTTACATTCAAGCGTATAACAAAGTCATCGAAGAAAATCCAAACGCGAAAAAGATTTCTGAAATTCACGTTTATGAAAAAACTTGCTTATGCACGCACATGCGTAACTTTGATTGCTGGACTTGTGGGCACTTTACCTACCGCCTTAAAGACACCACCAATCAATTGGCCGATGGTCGTTATCAATTGCTCACTGCTGAGCACGTGTTTAAAGACTACCAATTTAGCACCGACAACCAAGTCGCCCTGCCCGAGTTGGATGAGTCTGCGGTCTAAGTTAAGCAGCAAGCACAAAAAAACCGCCCTTTTTGCTGGCGGTTTTTTTTATTACTATCGATGAATCGTTCGCGTTTAAGCCGCCGCCCATTGCAAATCCGCCGCCAATAAAGGCGCCAGCGAGGCTAAATCCTCGGCGCACAATGGCAAGCGCAATACATTACTGGCAATGCGCTGCTGATAATGCATTAAAGCTTTAGTCGGAATCGGGCTTGGCGCTACAAATAAGCTCTCCGCCGTCTCGCGCAATACCGCACCAATGGCTTCGCCCGCCAAGCCTTTCGCCACGATATCGGCCACTTGCTGCGGCCAAACATTACTGGCTACCGAGACTAAACCGGCCGCACCCAATAAGGCATGTTCGGCAAACCACACATCGTCACCCGAGTACCAGGCAATTTGCGGAAACGCCGATTTAAGCTCAGCAAAGCGCAGTGGATTGCCACCAGACTCTTTTACCGCCCAAAAATTCGGATGGCCAATTAAGGCCGCAATCGCAGCTTCGGCCAAAGCCACGCCCGAGCGCGATGGAATGTTATACAACATGCATGGTTTGCTCACCGCATCGAGTAAGGCTTTAAACCAGCGCTGCTGACCTTGAGCGCCGGGCTTGGCATAAATTGGCGTGACCAATAAATATGCCGACACCGGCTGCGTTTCGCAAAAAGCCAACCATTCCAATTGACTCGCCAAATCCAAACCACCTACGCCAACCATGAGCGGCACATTCAGTTGCAAACGAGCCGCATGCTCGATAATCGCTTGGCGCTCGGCCAAACTTAAATTCGCGCCTTCGCCGGTTGAGCCGAGCAGCGTAATGCCATTGCCGGCTGCAGCTTGCTCATGCAATAAGCGCGTTAACGCCGCAAAATCAACGCAGCCGTCGGCTTGCATCGGCGTAATCAGTGCGGTCCAAAGTGGGGTCTGGGTAACAGTCATGGTGATCTCCAATAAAAGACGATTGGAGAGAGGAAAAGTGCGGCAATGATGCGCTGGCAACGCGCCAGCTGACAATGAAATCATCACCAAGAGCACTCCAGCAATCGATGCTTTGATCACTGACAGTCCAGAGGATTCAGCCTCTGTAACCAGCAACTGAGGAGTCAAGTCCCCAATCGCTTCGGCCTTGCTCCCCCTAATACCACCGATGGTGCAGCGTGGTTCAATTGGGGTAAGCCAACTGCGCCTAGCGCACACAGAGCTTGATCTCTGCGGTAGTACGACCTGGGCAAGGCGCCTCTCTTGTCGTTCAAGAGCGTCTATTGCAACTCAAGCCTGTCAGATTGTCAACCACCTGACAGGCCCCACACTCGCCTTTTTAAGCTCAATCAGCAATACTCCTGCCTATGAGCTCATTTTCGCCACTACCGCATGCAGTTCGTGCTGATTTATTCAGCCAATTGGCCGTGCTCGAGCGCGCCGGCTTGCCGACGGACCATGCTTTAGCCAGCCTAAATCTAGCGCCGCGCTATCAGCCGCAGTTAGCCGCGATGCGTAAAGCCTTAGCACGTGGCAAAACCATTGCCCAAGCGGGCGTGCAGGCAGGTCTATTTAATCCACTGGACGCGGCACTCATCGCAGCGTCTTGCCATGCCGGCAGCCCTGCCCTGCTCTATAGCCGTCTAGCCGAGCAATCGGCACTCATCGCCCGTTTAACCCAACAAGTTCGCGCCAAATTAGCCATGCCCGCCCTCACCCTGTTGCTGGCGCTACTGATTAATCCACTACCCGCTTTGATAATGGGATCGCTCAGTTTATCCGGCTATGCTCTGGGGGTTATTACGCCGCTGCTGTTGATTTACTTGATGTATAGGCTTGGAAGATTGGTACTGCAATCGTTTGAGCGCAATACCTCAGCAACGCTGGTAAAAGCCCTGCTGCAAACACCGCTATTGGGCGCTTGGTATTTACGCAGCAAGCAACATGATTTTATCGCCAGTTTGGCGCTACTACTGCACGCTGGCGTGTCGATGTTTGCAGCCATACCCATTGCACAATCGACGCTGAACTGCGCGTATTTGCAACAGCAAACTCAGCCATTATTACGGCAATTAAAGCGCGGCCAAACGCTCACCGCGGCTTTAAGCGCCGTGCCATGGTTGGCCGATCCACGGTTGGTCGCGATGGTAGAAACCGGTGAAGCCAGCGGCACACTGCCCGACATGCTGCAACGCGTTGCCAATCAACAGAGTGCCGATCTAGCCCACAGCGCCACGCAATTAGCGGCCTGGCTGCCGCGCCTCATTTATGTGCTGATCGCCGGCTGGATGGCTTGGGGGATTTTGACCAGCGGCGCAATGCTGCCGCAAGTACCGGCGGATTTATAAATACGATGACTGCAATTTTTCAGATTAAGGCTTAATGGCGCACGCATCGAGCTGCGACTTAGCGCTATCCGCAAACGCAAACGCCTACGCCAACGCCAACGCCTACCCGTACGCCAACGCCAACGCCAACGCTAAAGTAATCGCAAGGCGTAATACACCGCCATACCCAGCACAATCCCCAACATGAGTTTTTTGCTGCGCCAGACGACCAAACCGGTGGCAATACATCCGCCCAATTGTGGGCTCAATGCTTGCCAATGCCCTTGAATCACAAAAATTTCTGGGGTAATAATCGCCGTTAATACCGCCACCGGCACATAGCTTGCCGCTTGGCGTAGCACCGGCGGAAAGCGCTCGCCGACGCCGGGTAGAAAAAAAGACACCCGCAATCCATAAGTGACCAAGGCCATGCCCAGCAGCAAACCGATTGTAGTGAGTATATCCATCAAGCCTTTTCCTTAAATCGCATTGCTGCCCATACCCCAAGCAATACTGCCAACAGCAGGCCTAATTTATACGGCAAACCATGCGCCAATAGCGCCGTCGTGCCAGCCACCACCGCGCACAGCACTTGCGCGCGCGACACCAACATCGGCACCACAATGCCGGTAAAAGTCGCCACCATTGCAAATTCAAGTCCCCAATATTGCAACTGCGGAATGTTGTTGCCCAGCACAATACCGATACCGGTAAATACAACCCACGTGCTGAAATTGACCAAACCTGAGCCCAGCATCACCGAATCCAGTGGCCGTATTTTGCGGCTGGCCGCGCTTTGCACTACGGCAAAAGTTTCGTCGGTTAAGAAATAAGCCAGCAGCGCTCGCCGCCAAAATGGCAGATGGGCAAATGGCAGTTGCAAGCTGGCGCTATACAGCGCATGGCGCAAATTGATAATCAGCGTGGTAAAAATAATCACCGGCAGCGCCGCGCCGACAGCCAGTAAGCTCAGCGCCAAAAACTGGCTAGATCCGGCATAAACCAGCACCGACATCGCCATGGTTGCCCATGGCGACAAACCGGCTGGCCCGGCCAAAGTGCCAAAAATGAGCGCAAACGGGGCCACGCCCATTTGTAAAGGCAAGGTATCGAGCACACCGATTTTGAAAGCTGGTTTTGAATTTTGCATCGCAACATATTATGACAATTTAATATTTCTGACAACAGCCATCAGCCCAATCCAAGCACTAAAACCGCCGATTGCGCGCCAGTAATGCACCTCGCCAATCTCGCTTAGAAATAAAAAACGCCCCATCGAAAACAATGGGGCGCAAACCTAATCCAAACCAGCCGAACCAGCCGAACTAGCCAATCAGCCAATCAGCCAATCAGCCAATCAGCAACAACGCTCAGCTAAATGGTTTGGCGTTTAAACTTCGGCGCAAGCTTTTGAGCAAAGTAAAATCCGCATCGTCTTGCGTGATTTCCCAAATCATCACTCCGCCGAGTTTTTTGTCTTTTACAAATTTGACCTTCTCGGCCAATGAAGTTGGATCGTCAAAAGTGATCAGCTCTTTTTTGTCAGCATGGTAGAGATACGGCGTTTGCCCTGATTCAGCATTGCGATGCACTTGCCAGCCTTGACTTGGCAACTGCGCCGCCTGCAATTGGCCCCATGTCATCACCCCGACTTCCGCCTGATCATTCAAACCCGGGCCCGACATACTTTGTGCCAAACCGTCGCCATTGGGGCCTGCGGCAACATTGCCTAAGCCACGGGCATAAAACGGTACGCCGAGCATTAATTGCGATGGCTTAGCGCCTTGCGCCAGATAATATTCAATCGCTTTACTGCTGGAGAAAACCCCACCATCTGGGTCGCTCGGCACGGCATGTAAACTCGCTTGCAAGGTCGCGGTTTTACTCCAGCCGCCTGCGCGATCATAGGCCATTAAAAACACCCAATCGAGCATCGGCAATGCGGCTTTTAAGTCATACCCTTGCATCACCCAACCGCCATTATTGCCGGGGGTGGCAACGCTTAACACGTAAGCTTTTTTATCTTTTTTACCCGCAGCATCTAAGCCTTGGCGCAAATCACGAATTAAACTCACCCAGTTTTGCGCATCCGCTGGTGATGCGTCTTTAGCGTAATCGCCACCGGTGACTGGATGCTCCCAGTCCAAATCCAAACCGCTGCATTGGTAATCGCGCATAATGCCAATCGCCGATTGCACCAGTTTTTCGCGTCCCGCTTCGGTTTGCGCAGTTTTGGCGATATTGCGCGATCCAGTCCAGCCACCAATAGCCCACATACAGTTAAATTTGGGATTGACCTTTTTGGCTTTAACCAACTCAGCACGCCATAAATCCGCCCCAGCTTTAGCCGCTGGCGAAAGAAACGCTTTGCCATCAGCGTCCACTTCGATAAATGACAAAATGCCATAATCGAGCACCGGCAGTTGCTGGCCCGCTTGGCTCACTACCTTGGCATCACGCCAAGTCGGCAAATAAGACACTAATTTTTCTGCGGCAAAACTTGGCGCAGTTAAAGCCAGCGCACTCAAAAATAACACCGGTAATTTCATCATGATGAAGCTCGAAGGGTTAACAAGGGGCATTACGATCAGCGATACAGCAATTTAAACTCTGCTCAGATCATACGGACTTGCTTACATGGATTAAATGTCTCAATCAACCGGCGATTTGTCTTAATCGCACGGCAGGTTCCAATCTACGCCCGATCTACGGTCAATGTACTGCAGTGGACAAATCCAGCGGCGCAATGCCAGCCCAACAGGCTAACTGGGCTTTTATGGCATAATGGCTCGGTTTTGATGAACCCCTTTTGTGCCCTATGCTGCATACCGCTTTTTGGCATACGCCCTTGGCCTTGGCGCCGTGGCCGTTGCGACCTTGGTTGAGCGAACGCGGCTCATTAACCCAACGTTTAATCGCGCATTTTCCGCAATTAACCGTGCGCGTTTTACAACAAGGCTTTCGCCGCCCACACCCAGATGAAACGCAAATTTTAAAGCTACCGCGCGCTAGCCACGTCGCGACACGCGAAGTCTTGCTCTGCAGCCAAGACCGCCCCTTGGTGTTCGCCCACAGCATTACCTGCCGCGACAATTTGCACGCGGGCTTTCATTTATTTGAGCGCTCCGGCAGCCGCCCTTTAGGCGCGCTATTGTTTGCCGACCCGTGCATTCGTCGCTCGACCCTCGCGTGGTGTCAGCTCAGCCCGCGCCATCCTTTATGGCAAAAAGCCCAAGCCGCCGTCGGCGGGCAAGCCGCGACTTTATGGGCGCGACGTTCGGTGTTTTATTCTGGCGCGGCGCAGCTTTTGGTCACCGAAGTTTTTTTAAGCGACTTTCTTTTGTCTTCACCTTGCGAACCCATTTAATGCCAACGCCCTATTTCAAACCGCAGCGCTGGTCGGCGTATATTCGTTTAGCCCGTATGGATAAGCCCATCGGCACTTTATTACTGCTCTGGCCCACACTCTGGGGCTTATGGATCGCCGCGCAAGGTCGGCCCGATTGGTCGTTATTATTGATTTTTTGCCTTGGCACTTGGCTGATGCGCTCAAGTGGCTGCGTGATGAATGATTGGGCTGATCGCGATTTTGATGGCCATGTTGAACGCACCCAAAATCGCCCTTTAGCCACAGGCGAAATCAAGCCCAAAGCCGCACTGTATTTTGCCGCTGGCCTCGCTTTACTGGCTTTATTGGTGGCGCTGCCACTAAATCATTTGGCTTTATTACTCACCATTCCTGCGGTTTTTTTGGCGGGATCTTACCCCTTTACCAAACGGTTTTTAGCCATCCCGCAAGCGTATTTAGGCATTGCGTTTAGTTTTGGCATTCCAATGGCGTTTGCCGCGCAAACGGGCAGCGTGCCCTTGATCGCTTGGGCGCTGGTCGCGGCCAATCTACTTTGGACTGTGGCTTACGATACCGAATACGCCATGGTCGATAAGCCGGATGATCTCAAAATCGGCATCAAAACCTCAGCCATTACCTTTGGCCGCTTTGACGTTGCAGCGGTAATGCTGTGCTTTGGCGCTTTTATTCTGTGTATGTTGGGTATTGGTTATGCCACTGGCCGTGGAGTGATTTATTTTGCCGGTTTAGCCATGGTGATGCTGGCCGTTATTGATCAATATCGGCGGATTCGTGGTCGGCAGCGCGACGCCTGCTTTGCGGCTTTTTTGGCCAATAATCGCATCGGTGCGCTGATTTTTGCCGCCTTAGTGCTCGATTACGCTTGGCCGATTGCACTATGAAAACCCCGCTGACGGCAGCAGAGCAAGGCGGTTTAATGCGGCGGATTTCAGATTTAGAATCGGGCTCAGCGCGGCAATGGTATTGGTTAGAAATCGCGCAAAATTACCCGCACGATGCAGCCAGCAAAAAAGAAAAAATCTTAGGTATTGCCCTGCAGGTTTTTGGCATTAATGCCTGCCAAGCGATACTGCAAAGATTAGGTCTAACAGGCTTGGCGCTCTACCAAGCCGCGAGCGATGCTTTTTGGCGCTTGTTGCAACACAAAACCAATGACGCGATCTTAATTATTGGCGGAGTATTGGCCCTGCTTATCGGCTTTAATCGGCTCCCTGCCAGCCAGCAATTGGCCGCGTGGTGCTTGGCCATCGGCGGCGCAATTTGGCAAATCATTCGTATTTATCGCAGCCCAGCACCAGCGCCAAGCAGCGAAGCACTCGGCGCGGAAGATAGCTTAGGTTTGCAAGGCCTACTCATCACTGCCGGCGTCACGCCGACGGTATCGAGCGCTTTAATCAAAGGGCTGATTCAAGCACCACAACAATTTTTAGCCCCGTTACTGATCAACCTGCCCGATCTCGCTCCAGCAACTGAGCCCAGCCGCGCGCAACAATACGCTTGCAGTGCCTTGCCGTGGCTAGTCATCGGTACGAGCAGTAGCGCCATCATCGGCGCATTGCCGCCGGTGTGGGGCGGCATCTGTGTGTTATTGCTGCTACTGATTGTGGCATGGTGCATGCACCGCGCAGTAAAACCACTGGCTTTATTGGCTTTGAGCTGGCTCAGCTGCGGCCTATTGGCGCAACTCACGCACTGGATTTAAGCATGTCGAACTCACCGATTTTGTATTCATTTCGCCGCTGCCCCTACGCAATGCGCGCCCGATGGGCGATTTGGCATTGCCAACTCAGCGTTGAAATCCGTGAAGTGGTATTGCGCGATAAGCCACAGGAATTGTGGGCGGTATCGCCCAAAGGCACAGTGCCGGCGCTCTGCCTGCCGGATGGCAAAGTCATGACCGAAAGCTTAGAGATTATGCTGTGGGCGCTGGGCCAAGATCATGCTTGGCATCCCAGCGACTTGGCTGCAGAGCAAATGGCTTTAATCTTGCAGCACGACAGCGAATTTAAGCCCTTGCTTGACGCCTACAAATACCCCGAGCGGCATCTGGCATTGAGCCACCAGCAGCATCAAGAAAATGCGATGTATTGGCTGGAAACCAATCTATGTAAAAGGCTAGCGGTACATACCTACTTAATTGACGCAGAGTTTCACCTGAGCGACGCCGCCATTGCGCCGTTTATTCGGCAATTTGCTGCGGTGGATCGAGCGTGGTTTGTAGAGCACGCCAATCCACTGCTACAGCAGTGGTTAGCGCGTGTATTGCAGGATGATTTTTTTGCCGCTGGGATGCAAAAATACCCGCGCTGGCAAGCCGGCGACACTCCAAGCTATTTTCCCGCTCAGCTGTAAGCGCCATTGGACTAAGCGCTGCGCTTATTTCGGCCATGCCAAGTATTGATTTTTATGCATTTCTGGTTTGGCAATATGCGCCGTTGGGTCGGTAGTCGCAGCACCAGCGGCACCGAGCGCGCCCCCCGTCGCCACAGAGCGATTAAGCGCAATCGGCGGCTTACACGAATTGGGGTTGCTGCGCCGAAATAAAGCCGCCGCCAGCAGGCCTTCGTTTAGATCGCCCAAAGGCCGGCTAAAATCATCATTGGCGCTGCATTGCGGCGCAAACCCTTCGGTAAAATCACTAAACCCTTTGGCATTACTGCCAATAAACTCAATCGGGAAATAAGAAATCCCGCAATTGGATTGACCAATAAAGCCGTACGGTTTGCCACAGGTGGTTTTACCAATGATTTGCACATCAACATCAATCCCACGCAAACCATTGATAATTGCTTCACTCGCTGAACAGGTGTTTTCTGTAGCTAAAATAAAAACCTGCTTTAAATTCAAATTGGGCAATAACTGCCCCGCCATTCCCGATTGTGTGGATTGTGCCGTGGCATAAAATGGGATGACATTTGACGCCGTTTGCGCGGGGCGTTGATCACTAAATTGCAAACGATCAAACACCCGATTTTGAATTTGATTTGGCCCGGCAATCATATACGCCAATTCACTGGCAATATATAAATAACCGCCGCTATTATAGCGTAAATCTAAAATTAACGATTGCACATTATTGTTTTTAAATAAATTAATCGCATCAATTAATGGTTTTTCAGCGCTGCTAATATGCGAATTAAACACCAAATACCCCACTGGCCCACTGGCGGTATTAATAATCTGTGCCGGCAAGACCGGCATGGTTTTAGTCGTATCGGCTACAACATTAAAACTCAATACATTCGCGCCGCGCTGAAATACCATCGTGTGTGAGCTCGCCGCTTTAGGGTACAACGCAGCATTCACCGCTGCTTGATTACTGGCCGTACCGTCGGCAGGCAAGCCATCAATGGTTTTTAATTGATCCCCCCGTAACACGCCCACTAGCGCGGCTTGCGAGCCGGGTGACACATACGCCACCGTCATTTGCCACGGCGCGCTGCTGCGACTGTAATGCCATTCAATACCGTAATTTAAAACGGCGCCACTTTCTAAAAAACCCTGCCAATCGCGAGTTAAAGCCGTAAAACTAAATTGATCTTTTTTTGCTCCCGACGCGGTTAAATTGGGCGATTTTAGCGCCTTGAAATAATTATCCAGCGATGCATATGGATTAGCTTCTTGGCTAAATTGCGCCAACGCCGGATTCACATTCGGTATTTCTAGATACCATAAATATTTTTCCTGCATATTGGCTTTTAGCCATGCTTTTTCGTCATTCAAAGTGCCGGTGGTGCTAAAAGCGGTATCGTCAAACCGATAGGGATTATTGGGGGAACATTTTTGCGCCATCGCCGTACCCGGACTTGGCGTTGGGCTCGGTGTTGCCGATGTTGAACCACCACCACCGCCGCCACAAGCAACCAGCAAGAAAGCCAGCCCGCAAGACGAAAACACACTTTTTAATTTCATTTAGCTTTCACCAATGGAAATACATACTCCATGCTAGTGGCCAAGCGACAAAAAACAAGCGACGTCAGTTTAAATCCCCCTAGGATCTGTTGACGTTGGGCTTACGCGGACTTTGGCCTGAGGCAAAGCAGAAAGCGCGCATAAAAAAAACGCCAAGACTTCACAGTCTTGGCGTTTTTTAGTATTGGCTAGCTTAACGAACAGTCCAATATTTATTGTTTTGCATTTCAGGCTTGATCACCAAGCCTTGCGAAGCACCCTGCCCGATTCGGGCCGTACCCGAATAAGCCATGGCTGCCGCGGGTTTACATAAATTTGGATTGGCTTGACGATAAATTGCGGCGGCAAGTAGACCTTCGCTGGTGTCGCCCAATGGTTTAGTAAAATCATCATTGGCGCTGCACTGCGGCGCAAAGCCATCGGTAAAATCACCCGTGCCTTTGTCATTTACGCCTTTAAATTCAATCGGGAAATAAGAAATACCGCAATTGGACTTAGCAATATAGCCATAAGGTTTTCCGCAGGTGGTATTGCCAATAATTTGGACATCAATATCAATACCGCGCAAGCCATTAATAATCGATTCACTCGCCGAGCAAGTATTGCCTGAAGCCAAAATATAAACCCGTTTTAGATTTAAAGTCGGTAAGAATTGGCTTTTACTAGTGGAATTATAAAACGGTATCACACCATTGGCGGTATCGACAGGGCGTTTATCATTGTATTGCAAATGCTCAAATACTTTATTTTGCGTTGCTCTTTCCCCTGCAATCATATAGGCCAATTCGCTGGCAATATATAAATAACCGCCGCCGTTATAGCGTAAATCCAAAATTAACTCGCTGACATTATTGTCTTTGAAATTTTGCACCGCATTAATTAAAGGCTGCTCTGCCGTTGAAATGTGGCTATTAAATATTAAATACCCGGTTTTTTTGCCGGCAACCTCAATGACTTTATTCATCGGCACCGGTGAAATCGTGATGTCAGTTGCAGCCAGCGTCGCCGTCTTAACGTTACCAGCGCGATCAAAAGTAAATTGATGCGCCGCGCTATTGCTTGGATATAACAAGGCATTCAAACCCGCAACGCTAAAATCGCCAGCTATGCCATCAACAGACTTTAAAATATCACCACGAACAATGCCTGCACGATCCGCTGGCGAATTGGGCTCAACATAAGCCACTCGAATCACCAACGGCGCTTTGTCACCGGTGGCATGCCATTGAATACCATATTCAAGCACCTTACCTGAGTCGACATAACCATTCCAAGCAAGCGTACTTGCAATAAAACTAAATTTGTCGACTTTAGCTCCTGAACTCGTCAGCAGCGGTGTTTTAAGAGCTTGAAAATAAGCGGATAAAGAGCCAAACACTTGGGATTCATTACTATATGCAGGTGCGGCAGCATCCACCGTTGGCATGTCTTTATACCAAAGGTAATTTTTGCTCATATTGTCTTTGAGCCAAGCTTTTTCATCATTCAAAGTGCCGCTAGTACTCAAAGGCGTATCGTCAAAACGGTAAGGATTATTCACTGAACATTTTTGCGCCACCACCGCCGTGCTTGGCGCAGGTGTGACTGCTGGCTTATTGCCCAAATCGGCTGATGGACCATCAAAAATCCCTGGGCCATCACCGCCACCACCACAAGCACTTAATAACGCCGTCAAACCCATTGCTGAACAACGCAACGCCCATTTTTGCCCCTGATTCATTCGCATCATATTCACTTTTAAATGTAATTTTGGAAGATGCTAGACATATAATTACAAAACATCAAGCTGACATGCAATGAAACAAATAAATAATAAAACGCTGATATATAAATTAAAACCCTAGTGCGTTAATTCAAAGGCAAATACCCACTTTGCGCGACTAAATGCCGACAACGGTTGGTAATTTCCAATACAGCATCGCTATATTCCGCGTCGTATAAAGACGACACTGCCACTTCCTCCAAGGCAATACAGCACCATAAACTCTGCGCCCAATCAAATGGCAAGCAATGACAGTCTGCGGATATTTTTTGCCATCGACGACCGTGCTAGAATATCGTCCTATCGACTCAATGAAAAATACAGGTGCAGCATGGCAGGTCATAGCAAGTGGGCAAATATTCAACACCGCAAGGGCCGTCAAGACGCCAAGCGCGGCCAAGTTTTCACCAAATTGATCAAAGAAATCACTGTGGCCGCCAAAATGGGCGGCGGCGATGTCTTGATGAATCCTCGTTTGCGTTTGGCGATTGATAAAGCCAAAGCGCAATCAATGCCAAAAGACAATATCGAAAACGCCGTCAAACGCGGCTCAGGTGCGCTCGACGGTGTGGACTATTTAGAGACACGCTACGAAGGCTACGGTTTGAATGGCGCGGCGGTGATGGTCGATTGTCTGACTGACAATAAAGTGCGCACCGTGGCTGACGTTCGTCATGCTTTTGCCAAATACGGCGGCAATATGGGTTCGGACGGCTGCGTATCGTTCCAATTTAAACATTGCGGTTATTTAATTTTCGCACCGGGTACGGATGAAGATGCGTTAATGGAAGCCGCGCTCGAAGCCGGTGCTGACGATGTAACGACCAATGATGACGGCTCAATCGAAGTGATCACCCCTCCTTACGATTTTGTTACCATCAAAGAAACCCTCGAAGCGGCTGGTTTTAAAGCCGAAATGGGCGAATCAACGATGAAGCCACAAGCTGAAACTGAGCTTGAAGGCGATGATGCGATCAAAATGCAAAAATTGATCGACGCACTCGAAAGCTTGGATGATGTGCAAGAGGTATATACAACAGCAGTGTTTGACGAAGAGTGATTTGAGTTTTGATTTTCAACTAAAAATACGCAGCATGTTAAAGCAAAAAAAACCGACCTATTTAGGGTCGGTTTTTTTTGCTTTATTATTTTGGTGCTGAGCTTGCATAAGCCAACTCATGGTCAACATTGGGCTTGGTACCTCTGTACTTGGCCCAAGGTAGCGAGGTTTAATCAATACCAGATACGAATGTAATTCTGTTGCTGATTTGGAAAAACCACAAATTCCTGAATCAATATACGAGCACCAGCAGTATCCGTCATTGAGTAAAACATTAAGCTGCGTTTACCTAAACCATCAGCAGTAAGCACATGACCACCATTTGCAAGCAATTGCATTTGGCTAGCGCTAATCACTTCTGGCGTGCTGCCACTTTGATTGCTATTTAATGTCACATTGCCTGAGGCATCAAATTGCATAACACTCAATGATGCTGAACACTGACTTGCGGTAAAATTTTTGGCTTGCAAAATTTGGTTTTTAAACTGGGCCAAGCTGTCTGAATACATCCTTCGTGCATCCGCATTCAGTAGAAAATATTGCTTACCCGGCGTGCATAGCGCAATAAAATCGCGTACCGCCGTTGCCTGAGTCGCCAAGCCGCCACCGATCAAACTTACCGATTTATCGTCTGGATAATCCACCGTGAATAATTTTTTTCCGTTGATTGCCTGCATCGCGCGCTCGATTTTGCTCGCGTCTTCCTGCCATGGTTGTCCGGCACTAAAGGCCAATTGGCCATCTGGCATTGCTGCGGCTTGGAAATTACGTCGAGTGCCATCAAGGTCAACGGCACCATCTGCAGTTGCAACAGATAACTGTGTGGTTCGACTGCCGGTTTCGGGCTGAGTAAGCATAAATTGGCTTGGACCAGTCCAAGCTTTTAATGGTGGCGCAGGGGTTGGCGTAGGATTAATCACCAAGTCGAGCCCTCCACCGCCACCACAAGCAGACAATAGCGCGACTAAGACCATACTGGCAGTGACACCTTGCCATTTAGAACAAGATAAGTTTTTCATCAATTTCAGCTTTATATTTAAAAAAAGTGATATGACTTACTGGAGATACCACCCAAGCAGGATGTTCAAACACCAGTAAGGCGTATAAAGCAGCCAAAACCGCCCTGAAAAACCAATCTTTTCTAAGGGGATACGGGCTTTAAAAGCCGCGCTAGCTGCCAATTAAACTCAACATCAAAGGCTAAATATGCCAATCAACAAGCCGAATTCTATCAAATGTGTACTTTTACACTTTCATACTTTTCACCAAATTTAATGCAACTATTTACTTCTATTTGTCATAACAATCGATGGCAAGCGCAAACTGTTACCTGAGTTCTAAGCGCCGATAGGTTTATGCGTAAGCGATATTCAGCTCAGGGGTTTGACAAAGAATTGCTCAATTTAAACCAAAAAAAACCACCTAAATTTGGGTGGTTTTTTGTATCAAGCGAAAATCTAGAATGGGTGAAGCGATATCATCCAATATCGGCAATGGGTATCGCTACACAACGCAGTTCAAACTATTTTATGGGTTTACTGTGAAGGCATGATTGACTCAGCATTAAAGCTCGCCAAATACTTTGCAAAATCAGGCCCCATCCAAAACTGTGGATTCGAATGGTCTACGTGCAGACCTCGCTCCCTGTCTTTCACATTTTTAACCGTATCTTGAAAAATCGAATACCAATCCACTGGAGCAGCAAAATCGCGACCATTGAGTAATTCATTACCAAAATAGGTATATTTTTGACCAAAATTACAGCCAAATGAAGAGTGCGTGGCATCTGCCGCTGTCATCACCATCGATTTACTGGTTTTTAAGGTGTCCATAAACACACCAGAATAGCAGGCCGAGATAAAGACGGCTTTCCACGGTGTCGCTGCTTCAAGTAAAGCAAGTTGCATCTGATAAGGAGAAAGCAAAACCAATGGCACGCCACTCTGCTTTAAGGCCACGCCATCTTGGCTACCATGCGATACGATGTAGACCACCAATAAATCTTCCTCGCCATTCATTTTTTGTGAAAATTTATCAATTGCCTTCTGCAATCGAAACGGCGTTACTTGCGATATTTGCTCGGCATCTTGTGTCGAATTACTCAGCAGCAAAGTCCGCGATTGCGCATTAAAAACCTTGCCCAACTGCTTGGCGGCCAACTTCATTTCATTGCTAAACACTGCAGGCTGATCAAACCCAGCGATCACCAATAAAAAGGCTTCTTTCTTACCTTCGACACCCGCTGGAATTTGCGTCAATTGCTGCTCAACCATCGCCTCCATTTGCAGATTCGATTGCGGCGGCACCGTGGTGCAAGCTGTAGCCATAAGGAGCGTGAAAAGTATCAGAAGTGATTTCAAGATGACGGCTCAATAAACAAAAATGCCATTATTTATTAAATTGTAAATATATGGCAAGCGAAACAATGAATTAGCGTTGATTAATATTGATATTTATTAGATATTAATTTACAAAATCTTAATTAAAAATTTCATTTTTACAACAAAAGCATTACAAACTACAGATAAAACTGCACAATATACAACTCTTAAGTCGCATTAGCCCTGTAGGGCAACTTAGTTTTATCAACCCGCGCTGATGATTATTTAATCCATTGAACATCTAGTGGCGGGTTACGCAGGCTAACCTGTCCTACACAACCACCCGATCAGCGAAACAAGAAATAATAAATCACATAAAACCAGCTCAAAAAGCCGTGAATAATCGCCCATAAAATGGAATGATTGGCGCTCCATGACAGCGCAACGGCGATGAGGGTGCCCAGACTAAATCCACCGACGACGTTTTTCATTTTGGCTCACTCCATTGATTGATGATCGTAAGCCATGATAGCCCAATCTAGTTCGCTGTCATACTGCGCCAAAATGCCCGCGATGCGTCAGCGCCCAGGCTACGCGCTGCGGTATACTGGTGCGCAATTTAATCTGTCATTAGGAAAAATCCCCATGCGCCCTTCACAACGCCAGCCCAATGAGCTGCGCACTGTCACTTTAACCCGCAATTACACCTGCCACGCTGAAGGCAGTGTATTGATTGAGTTTGGTAATACCAAAGTGCTGTGTACCGCCAGCGTTGAAGAAAAAGTACCGCCGTTTTTAAAAGGCAAAGGCGAAGGCTGGGTAACGGCGGAATACGGCATGTTGCCGCGCTCGACCGGTAGCCGGATGCGCCGTGAAGCCGCGAGTGGCAAGCAAAGTGGTCGAACTCAAGAAATCCAACGCCTGATCGGCCGTTCATTACGCGCTGTGGTCGACTTAAAAGCTTTGGGCGAGCGCCAAATTACGATTGATTGCGATGTAATTCAAGCCGATGGCGGCACACGCACGGCGAGTATTACCGGTGCATTTGTCGCGCTAACTGATGCGATCAATGGCTTAATAGCCGAGGGTAAACTGGCCTCAAGCCCGATCCGTGAATCGGTAGCAGCAATTTCAGTGGGGATCGTCGGTACGACGCCAGTACTGGATTTGGATTACATCGAAGATTCGGGCTGCGAGACCGACATGAATGTGGTGATGACGGCAGCAGGCCAGTTTATCGAAATCCAAGGCACAGCCGAAGGTGAGGCATTTAGTCGTGCAGAAATGAATGCATTACTGGATTTGGCTGAACTGGGCATCCAGCAATTAATCGAAAAACAAAACGCAGCGCTCGCAGTTTAAGTAGCAGCGCCAGCCTGTTGCAGGCCCTGCAACCGGCTGGCTCAGCATAAAATCATAACATTGAATATTGCGGTATTGTTGGCGCCGCATCGGCCAACACATCATCTTGAAAATTGAGCGCAATCTCGCTGAACTCATGGCTTAATTCAACTAAGGCCGCAACGCAATCGGCATCGAGTTGCCCTGCTTGTACCATCCGATTTAATTCATCACATGCTTTTTCCATTGACCATGCCACTTTATAAGGGCGCGGGCTAATTAAAGCGTCAAAAATATCCGCTACCGTGACAATACGCGCTTCAATTGGAATATCACTTGCAGTTAATTGCTGGGGATAGCCACTACCATCTAAAAATTCATGATGACATTGCACGATATTTAATAGTACTTGCGAATCAGATAGTTTCTGCAGACCAAAATCACCAATAATTTTTTGCACCACGGCAACGCCTTTTTGCACATGGCTTTGCATAATCAGCTTTTCTTCGCTAGTCAATTTTCCAGGCTTAAGTAAAACCTGATCAGGAATACCAATTTTGCCAATATCGTGCAGCGGTGCAAATATAAAAATATGCTCGATGGTTTCATCGCTTAATTGATGTTTTTCGGCAATTTTTTTGGCTATCATTCGCGAGAAACGCGCCATTCTTTCTAAATGTGCACCAGTTTCAAAATCACGTAGATTAGCAAAATCGCGCGCCATACGCGCCGATGCCAGTGTAATACGCACAATAGCCAGCTCATTTGAAATCAACATATTGATCAAATTACAATACAAGATTAAATCGCGCTGTACTGCCGTCGTAAATGCCGATGGCTGTAATGAATCAAAAAAGATAAACCCTAAAAAAACCCCTTCGTCATACATTGGTACGGTAAATGATGAACGATAACCCTGCTTTAATAGCCAATCAGAATGCGCGGTACCGGTACCAATTGTTTCGGATATTTCACTTAATGCCCGATATTCTGAATTTTTAGCGAGTAAATTTAATTCATAGCTGGTGGATAATTTACATTGATAATTATTAATGGCTTTGCCATTGCGGGTACTATTGATAAATGTTTTTAGTAGGTCTTCTTTTTCTTCATAAATAGCGCAGGCAATTCGATCGATATTGGGAATACGAACTAAAATTTGATCATGCAGCTGCACTAATTTTTGATTGAGCTTTTCGCTGTGCTCAAGCACTGGGTTATGATAATGATGATTGACTTGAGGCATGATGGCGCTGTGCTCCCAATGCTTAAGTGGTAAACCAACAAAACCTTCCAAAAAACTGACTCAGCAAGTTAAATAGAACTGTAGTCGAAAAAAAAACCTTTACCAATCAGCAAGCGATATTGCACTGCGCAATGGCGATTAGCGGCGTTTTTTTGCTTGCCTAATTTCGTGCAATTAGTAACTCAAGCACCCAACCTGAATACGCATGACAACAGTATAATCAGCAACACCACAGCCATTATGCGCTGGATGGTCATACCCTTATAAAGCCACCATGAATAGCCAAGACCAACAAATTAAAATACGGCAAGAAGACGGCCGAGTTTTTATCGATATGCCCGATAACAATACCCATGTTTGCGCCAGTTGCGGTGCGTGTTGCAATCATTTTCGGGTTTCGTTTTACGCCGGAGAAGTCGCAGGAAGTTTTACTGACAGTGAATTTGCCGTCCCCAGCGATAAAATCATTATGATCTCGCCAGTGTACGCAGCAATGAAAGGCACCAATCAGCAACAAGTAACGTGCATCAGCTTTAAAGGTGAGGTTGGAAAAAGCAGTCATTGCAGTATTTACAGCCAGCGCTCTAGTACTTGTCGTGAATTTTATGTGTATGACGAAGCCGGTCAACCTAATCCAGCCTGCCAAACCGCCAGAGCAGCGCATCAATTAATGCCATTACCTACGTTGCCAGTCGCACAAAAACAAACTGCCGAGGCTTAACTCGGCAGTTTTTTAGGCTTTTATGGATTGCTGTTTATTTCAGCAATTTACTTTGTAGGGCAGTAATTTCACTCGGTAATTGAATCGCTTCGCCTGCAGAAGCATGATTTTTCAATTGTCCATTCACAATTTGCCCTGCCGCTAGCTTGCGATTGGTGGTGTCAATCAGCAACCAAGTGGCTTGATCTGGCTTATCACTGAGTAAATACAATACTTTGTCTTCTTTGAGCACGGCACCGGCTAACGCCGCTTTAAACGCTGTCGCTTGTTCACCGAGCAAGGTATTTAACTGGGCATCAATCGGACTTACGGCGGTAAATAAGCCGATTTCATTGGGCGTTTTACCGGCTAATGCATTTAATCCGGTCCAATTCACATTCGACGGCATGGCTTGGCTAATTAAGCTACCGGCTTTATCTTTAATCGCGCCACTCACTTGGCTGGCATTGATACCAAATGGCGCCAATGCTTCACTGGCTTCACCCACGGTTTGGTCAATCACTGCATTGGCTTGATTTTTAATTTCTTGACCGACGATAGCGCCTACGGATGAAGCGGCTTGCTGCGCCAATTGCGCGCCTTGATCACAAGCACCTAAACCTAATACCAAAGCGACGGGAAGAACAAATTTGAACATAGCAACTCCAATGATTTCAAATGTCGACACGTCGCCGACACTGATTATTTAATTTCTAAAACTTCAACTTCAAAAATCAAGGTGGCATTGGCTGGAATCACGCCGGGAATGCCACGGCTACCGTAGGCCAATTGTGGCGGACAAACTAATTTAGCTTTGCCACCCATTTTGATTTTTTGTACGCCTTCAGTCCAGCAAGGAACGACACCACTTAAAGGAAACGTCGCTGGTTTGCCGCGTTTATACGAGCTATCAAATTCAGTGCCGTTTTCTAAAGTGCCTCGATAATGCACGCTCACGGTGTCACTGGCTTTAGGTGCTGGCCCAGTACCCACTTTTAAAGTGGTAATTTTAATCCCACTTGGGGTGGTTTCAACACTGGCTGGCGCCGTGGCCGCATTAACGCTTATAGCACTGCCAAGTAAGACCATCGCAGCGAGTAAATGTTTCATACTAAATCCTTTTTAATTGAAATTGAGCACATCAAGCAAAGCCCGATGCGCATCATAGCAGTTGTGTACCTTGGTACTCTTTTTATAGGCATTGCAGTAAATTCTCTTGCTCGATCAAAATCAACAAGCCCTGCGCTTGACGACGATGACCTTAAATCGCATGGTGACGACAAACCGATTATTTTTTCTTGCGTGCATCTTGCTGCTCTTGGCGCAATTGATTGAGCCTTGCTTCAATACCAGAGAGCAGGTAAAAATCATTGCCGGGCTGCTTTAGTGCCAATTCAAACTGTTCAAATGCCGCAGTATATTCTTGTAGCCTAACGTAGTATTCGCCTTGCGACTGATACTGCCGCATTAGATCACCTTGCTTGGCATACATCTTCGCCTGCCTTTGGTACAGCCAAGCATCTGAAGGATAAAATTCCAAAGCATCATTCAAACTCGATTTTGCTTCAGCAAAT